>URNC01000001.1 GCA_900549065.1 uncultured Collinsella sp.
TAGTCTCGTGGGCTCGGAGATGTGTATAAGAGACAGTGATAAGCAGCAGGTCATCGTTCGCGCCTTTACGAGCTTCTTCCACTTGGCAAACCTGTCGGAGGAGAACTACCGTGTGGCGCAGCTGCGCGAGCGCGAGGCCGGCGCATCGACCGATACCGAGGTCGATCCCGCCAACGAACTCACCGTCGCCTATCACCAGTTGGTAAACGAGATGGGCGTCGAGGGTGCCAATGAGCTGCTCGGCAAGCTCGAGTTCCACCCTGTCTTTACCGCACATCCCACCGAGGCCCGTCGTAAGGCCGTCGAGGGCAAGATTCGCCGTATCTCCAACCTGCTGGAGG
This sequence comes from uncultured Collinsella sp., assembly GCA_900549065.1. Classification (GTDB taxonomy): domain Bacteria; phylum Actinomycetota; class Coriobacteriia; order Coriobacteriales; family Coriobacteriaceae; genus Collinsella. Next base: position 342 of record URNC01000001.1, read on the forward strand.
AGCGTCCGCGTTTGGGCGGCTCCGACCTGGTGGAGAACGAGCGCCATATGCTGCAGGAGATCGACGCCTTGGTGCGTACGAGCCCCATCGCGCTCAAGAAGCCCACGCCGGTCGAGGAAGCCGATACCATCATCGACATCTTCGATAACACGCTGTTCGACGTTATCCCCGTCATCTACCGTCGTTTTGACGACTGGGTGCTGGGCGACAAGGCCGGTACCGTGCCGCCGCTGTGCCCGGCGTTCTTCCATCCCGGCAGCTGGATCGGCTCCGACCGCGACGGTAACCCCAACGTCACCGCCAAGGTGAGCCGCGAAGTCGCCGCCAAGTACTTCACTCACATGGTGCTCAAGCTCGAGGACAAGTGCCGCCGCATCGGCCGCAACCTCACGCTCGAGGCCACCTACAGCAAGCCGTCTGCCGAGCTCATTAACCTGTGGAACCATCAGGTCGAGATGAGCCCTCGTTACACGGCCCGCGCCGAGCTGATCTCCGAGCACGAGCCGCATCGCGCCGTCATGCTCGTCATGGCCGACCGCCTGAACGCCACCGTCCGTCGTATCACCGACACCATGTACCACAGCGCCGATGAGTTCCTGGAGGACCTGCGCGTCGTCCAGCGTTCGCTGGCCGCCTGCGGTGCCGTCCGTGCTGCCTACGGCCCGGTCCAAACCATCATCTGGCAGGTCGAGTCCTTCGGCTTCCATATGGTCGAGATGGAGTTCCGTCAGCACTCCGTGGTGCATGCCCGCGCCCTTAAGGATATCCACGAGAACGGTATCCATGGCGACCTGCAGCCCATGACGCGCGAGGTCATCGATACCTTCCGCGCTATCGGCTCCATCCAAAAGCGCTACGGCAAGAAGATGGCGCACCGCTACATCATCTCGTTTACCAAGAGCGCTCAGCATGTGGCCGACGTCTTTGAGCTGGCGCACCTGTCCTTTGCACACGAGGAGGATGTCCCCGAGCTCGACGTGATCCCGTTGTTCGAGCAGCTCGAGGACCTCGAGGGCTGCGTCGACGTGCTCGATCAGATGCTTACGCTGCCCGTGGTGCAAAAGCGCCTTGCCCAGACCAACCGCCGCATGGAGGTCATGCTGGGCTATTCCGACTCTTCCAAGGATGCCGGTCCTACCACGGCCATGCTCGCGCTGCACTCCGCGCAGGAGCGCATCGCCAAGTGGGCAGAGAAGAACGATATCGACCTGGTGCTCATGCACGGTCGCGGCGGTGCCGTGGGCCGTGGCGGCGGCCCGGCCAACAAGGCCGTGCTGGCGCAGCCCAAGGGTTCGGTCAACTGCTTCTTTAAGCTTACCGAGCAGGGCGAAGTCATCTTTGCCCGTTACGGCAACCGCACGCTGGCTCAGCGCCATGTTGAGTCCGTTGCCGCCGCAACGCTTTTGCAGTCGGCCCCGAGTGTCGAGAAGACCAACACCGAGACCACGCAGAAGTTCTGGGATATGGCCGAGAAGCTCAACACTGCAAGCCACGAGCGCTATCTGGACCTGCTGAACACCGAGGACTTTACACCGTGGTTCTCGACCGTTACGCCGCTGACCGAGGTCGGTCTGCTGCCGATCGGCTCGCGTCCCGCCAAGCGCGGCCTGGGTGCCAAGTCGCTCGACGACCTGCGTACCATTCCGTGGATCTTCAGCTGGAGCCAGGCACGCATTAACCTGGCCGCTTGGTACGGCCTGGGCACCGCCTGCGAGCAGTTTGGCGATCTGGACCAGCTTAAGGCTGCCTACCAGGAGTGGCCGTTCTTCCGCACCTTTATCGACAACATCGAGATGTCGATCGCCAAGACTGACCAGCGCATCGCCAAGATGTATCTGCACCTGGGCGATCGCCAGGATCTATCCGAGAAGGTCTTCACCGAGATGCAGCTCACTCGTAAGTGGGTCCTTGCCATCGTCGGTGACGAGTGGCCGCTGCAGCGCCGCCGTGTGCTTGGCTGTGCCGTTCGCGTGCGCAACCCCTACGTCGACGCCCTGTCCATCGCCCAGGTCCGCGCCCTTCGCGAGGTGCGTATGAACCAGGACGAGATGGCCGAGGAGAAGAAGGCCGAGTACATGAGCCTGATTCTTTCGACTGTGACCGGCGTCTCGGCAGGATTGCAGAACACGGGGTAATCGATAGCCCTGTGGCTCTCACCGGGACCCGATGGGTTTCCCTCTGAATGCGTCCTCGCACTTGAAGCCCCCTTATCCTGCTCCTTCGGAGCTGTGGATAAGGGGGCTTCGTGCTGCGGAATGCATTCAGAGGGAAACCCATCGGGCCCCTTCGTCCTCGGTCTTCAGGGATTGGGGCTGAAGGGGATAATGGCGCGCTTCGCGCTTAATGTGGAGTGCGGCGAGGGCTTCTTGCGTCCTGCGGAGTGTGCCTAAAAGTAAACTAATGGCGGGCCCTGCGATGTCCGGTCTTCGGCGGATCAGCCGCTGGGTGAGGGTGGTGCTTGGGGCGACGTGCAAAAAACGGAGTTTTCAGCAGCCAAAGATTGATGCATAAGGCTGTGGGTGACGTTCGCGGCTCCTGTTGATGCTTTTGCATGACGAATGGGCTTTGGCGATGTTCATATATAGCTGGTTTCTCGCCGCATGCTATCTAGATGGGGCGAGTCATGAGGACTATCTACCTTTTGAAAGACTTTTGACACCAAAATCTTATCCCGCGATGCTGAATACTCGCAAAAATGCACGCTCCGGAGGGTACTACCCTGTTACGGCTAGAAATCCATGCGCCATTTTATGCAATTAATTAACGCATTTATGCAAAATGGCTTACGTGCGTACGTCTCGGGGTAGATGTTTGCCTCGGCGCTGCGTAAGTCATTCTGTCTATAGTGTCTTTGACAGGCGGCCGCGGTCCCCTTTGGGATCGTGGCCGTTTTGTTGTGGGTCAAATATGAACGTTGTGTTAATGAGTCGGTGGACGGTGGTGTTTTTCGGTGAGCGGCGTATCCTTCCAACGGTTTATCTAGTGTGTCAGTTGAAAAGGAAGAGGGCGCTCGTCATTGTTTGAATGTGAACTGCCGTTTGACCACAAGACGTTGCATCTGGAGCTCGAGGATAAGAACTTCGCGGGTGTGATGGAAGGTCATCAAAACGAGTTTAAGACCACGAAATCGCAGGAAGAGCTGGTAGAGGAGTCGCTTGCCAACCCTTATGGCTCGCCGTCGCTCGAGGAGCTTTGTGCTGGCAAGAAGGATATTGTCATTATTAGCTCCGACCATACGCGTCCCGTTCCCTCGCGTGTGACGATGCCTATTCTGCTGCATCACATCCATTCCGCTGCGCCCGAGGCTCGCGTGCGCATTTTGGTTGCTACGGGTATGCATCGTCCGTCGACGCACGAGGAGCTCGTCAACAAGTACGGCGAGGAGATCGTTGCCAACGAGGAAATCGTTATGCACGTCGCGACTGACGATAGCATGATGAAAAAGATTGGCACCCTGCCTTCTGGTGGCGAGTGCATCATCAACAAGATTGCTGCCGATTGCGATCTGCTGCTTGCCGAGGGCTTTATTGAGCCGCACTTCTTTGCCGGTTTCTCTGGTAGCCGTAAGTCCGTCCTGCCTGGCATCGCCAGCTACAAGACCATCATGTACAACCACAACGGTCAGTTTGTGAATGATTCCCACTCGCGTGCCGGCAACCTGTGCCACAACCACGTGAGCGAGGACATGTTTGCCGCTGCCGAGATGGCTCACCTTGCCTTTGTGCTTAACGTGGTGCTCAACGGCAAGCACGAGGTCATCGGCTCCTTTGCCGGCGATATCCACAAGGCGCACGAGGCTGGCTGCGAGTTCGTGAAGAGCCTTGCCGGCGTTGAGCCCGTCGAGTGCGAGATTGCCATCACCACCAACGGCGGCTACCCGCTCGACCAGAACATCTACCAGGCCGTGAAGGGCATGTGCTCTGCCGAGGCCACGCTTCCCGAGGGCGGCGTGATCATCGACGTCGCCGGCTGTGCCGACGGTCACGGTGGCGAGGGCTTCTATCACAACATCGCCGACAATGATCCGGCAGAGTTTGAGCGCGCCTGCATCGACCGTCCTAAGGACGAGACCCTGCCCGACCAGTGGACGAGCCAGATCTTTGCCCGCATCCTGGCGCATCACCCTGTGATCATGGTTACCGACCTGTGCGATCACCAGATGATCAAGGATATGCACATGACGCCGGTTAACACCCTCGATGAGGCGCTCAAGCTCGCCTTTGAGATGAAGGGTGCCGATGCCAAGGTGGCCGTCATTCCCGATGGCCTGGGCGTTGTCGTCGCACAGCACTAGTACGCGGCCTAAACGAATCGTTTATAACCGACAAGAAAGATAAGGTTTTATGCTTACCAAACTCCTCTGCGAATTCGGCGCAACGGCCCTCATGATCATCTTTGGCGTGGGCGTGCACTGCGATACCGTGCTTAAGGGCACCAAGTATCAGGGCTCCGGCCACATGTTTGCCATCACCACCTGGTCTTTTGGCATCTCGGTCGCCTTGTTTATCTTTGGCGGCGCCGTGTGCATGAACCCCGCCATGGTGCTTGCCCAGTGCATCGTAGGCCTGGTGCCGTGGAGCAGCTGCATCCCCTTCATGATTGCCGATATGCTCGGCGGCTTTGTGGGCGCCGTAATCGCTTGGCTTATGTATGCCGATGAGTTCAAGGCTTCCGAGGGCGTCGTCGACCCTATTGCCCAGCGCAACATCTTCTCGACTAACCCCACCACCGAGGGCACGAACTATGCTCGCAACTTCTTCTGCGAGGCTATCTGCACCTTCGTGTTCATCAGTGCCATCCTTGCTGCTGCTAACCGTGCTGGCGAGAACGTTCTGATGCTCGCCATCTGCGTCGGTCTGATCGTTTGGGCCGTTGGCATGGGCATGGGCGGCATCACCGGCTTCGCCATGAACCAGGCTCGTGACCTTGGTCCTCGCATGGCCTATCAGGTGCTGCCGATCAAGAACAAGGCCGACAACAACTGGAAGTACGGCCTGCTTGTTCCTGGCATCGCGCCGTTTGTCGGTGCCGCTCTGGCCGCGCTGTTTGTGCATGGTTTCTTGGGCATGTTCTAGTCTGAGGCTACATAGTTGTCCGCTGGCCGCATGGGGTAACTTCCCAGCGCGTCCTCGGACATGCAAAAAGGCTCGCTGCGCACTTCGTGCGGCGAGCCTTTTTGCGTCCTGCGGAATGCGCTGGGAAGTTACCCCATGCGGCCAGCTGCGGGGTCTTTGCTGCGCTCGAGCAAGCAGCCCAACATATAAATCTGAATTTGGATTTGGATGGGAGGGGCTTGTTGCTGTTGAGGGCGGTGAAGCGCGAGTGACACTTTGGGATGCGTGGCGCCCTGGGTTGGGGCGATGCTTTGGGATGATGTTCTTACTTAGTTGAAGAGGGGTTTTATGGCTGATAGGTAGTCTTTGGCTACGTCGGCTTTGTCTGCTTGGAAGTTGTGCCAGGCCCACCATTGGACGGTGGCTACGAAGCTTGAGGCTATGTGGTGTAGTAAGAAGCTTCGGTCCATGGTGGCGGCGGGGCCGTTTGGGTCGGTAGGGACGGTTTCGGCTGCGCGCGTCATGATGGTCTTGCGGAGACAGTCGGCGAAGACGCGGGAGCCGGCGCCGGCTACGAGGGCTCGAACGCCCTGACGGCGTTCCCAGAGGTTGTTGAGGATATGCTCGACCTGTACGAGTGGGTCATCGAGGGGCGTACCGTCATCGTCAAGGACGTGGGTGCAGATATCGCTCACGAGCGCGGCGAGTAGGTCGTCTTTGCTCTTAAAGAGGCCATAGAATGTCGCGCGGCCTACGTGAGCGCGCGCGATGATGTCGCCGACGGTGATCTTGCTGTAGTCCTCCTCGCACAGGAGCTCGGAGAATGCTGCGACGATGGCGGCACGGCTTTTTTCTTTGCGGGCATCCATGGCTATACGTCCGCGTGAACGAGCAGGCAGCGGAGCGTGCCGGAGCAGCCCTCGTAGGGGCGCTTACCGGCGCCGTAGCCGACGGCTTCGATGCGGTAGCGGGCCGGCAGGTGCTCGGACGTGCGCAGTGCGGCGACGATGGCGGCACCCGTGGGCGTCACGAGCTCGCCGGCGACCGGTGCGGGCGTGAGGGCGATATTGCCTGCTTGGCATAGGTTGACGACGGCGGGCACCGGGATGGGCATAAGGCCGTGGGTACAGTGGATGGTGCCGTGACCCTCGGAGAGCGACTCGACGACAATATCCTCGATGCCCAGGTCATCGAGGCAGATGGCGACAGAGCAGACGTCGACGATGGAGTCGACGGCGCCCACCTCGTGGAACATGACGGTTTCGGGCGTTTTGCCGTGTGCCTTGGCCTCGGCGGCGGCGAGCGCGGTAAAGATGGCGAGCGCACGACGCTTGGCGCCATCGCTTAGCTGCGAGCCGTCGATGATGGCGGTGACGTCTTCCAAAGAACGGTGGTGATGGTGGTGGGCGTGATGGTGACCCTCGTGGTCGTGGTCATGCGCGTGCTCATGACAGTGCTCGTGCTCGCCATGGCCATGATGGTGGTGCTCATGCTCGTGCGTGTGCTCGGCAGCTGCTTCATTGCCGTAGAGCCAGGACATATCGTGATCGTGGTTCTCGAGCTCCTCTGCTAGCTGAACGTCAAAGTCGCAGGCGTCGATGCCATGCTTGTTTGCACGCGTGACGGCAATCGTAAAGCCGTCGACCGGCAGCGTGGCGAGCTGTTCGCGCAGGTGCTCCTCGCTGGCGCCCAGGTCGAGCAGGGCCGCGACGGTCATATCGCCGCTGATGCCCGAGGTACCGTCGATGATAAGCGTGTGCTGATGATTGGACATGGAATGCTCCTTAGCGGGCGCGGGGTGTGCCGGCGCTCAGATGATTGATAAGACTTGCCTGGTAGGCGGCGCCAAAGCCGTTGTCGATATTGACGACCGATACGCCGCTGGCACAGGAGTTGAGCATGGCGAGCAGCGCGGCTACGCCACCAAAACTCGCGCCATAGCCCACGCTGGTGGGAACGGCGATGACCGGACAGCTCACCAGACCGCCGATAACGCTCGCCAACGCGCCCTCCATGCCGGCGATGGCGATGACCACCTGTGCCTGGGCAAGTTCCTCGGCATGCGCGAGCAGGCGGTGCAGGCCGGCGACGCCTACGTCGTAGAGGCGGTCGACCTCGTTGCCATAGAACTCGGCCGTCAACGCGGCTTCCTCGGCGACGGGCAGGTCGCTCGTGCCGGCGCAAGCGACGACGATGCGTCCGTTGCCGGTGGGGGAGGGCTTGCCACCCACCAGGGCGAGCTGGGCGTCCGGGACATATCCCAGGTCGATGCCGTTGCCGAGGAGCTCCGAGGTGCGGGCTGCTTTTTCGCTGTCCAGGCGCGTGACCAGGATGCGCTCCTGGCCGGCATCGCGCAACGCTTCAATAATGGCGGCAATTTGCTCGGCGGTTTTACCGGCGCCGTAGACAACCTCGCCGGCTCCCTGGCGCACTCCGCGCGAAAGATCGAGCTGTGCAAAACCCAGATCGGCGGTTGGCGCCGTTTGGATGCGCGCGAGGGCGACTGCCGGGGTGACTGCTCCGCCGGCAACATCGCTCAGCAATTGCTCAAGATCTTGCTTATCCATATATGTTCCCTTCGACGGCGCAAAGTCTAGCACTCAAAGGGTATGTTTCCGAACACTAAGACAAAATTGTTCGGAAACTATAGGACAGACTGATTCAATTGTTAGACGGATCGGCTAGTCACGCAGGATGATGTCCATGGCGAGCATCAGGTTGCGCTCGTCGATGGCAAACGGGGCTGCTTCGCGCGTCTTGGGCTTGGCGCAAAACGCGATGCCCGTGCCCGCAGCCTGAATCATGGGGATGTCGTTGGCGCCGTCGCCGATTGCCACGGTATGGGCCATGTCGACACCGCACTCAACTGCCCAGTCCAGCAGCTGGATGAGCTTGGACTCCTTGGTCACAATGTTGGCAGCCAACTTACCGGTGAGCTTGCCGTCCATGACTTCCAGGCGGTTGGCCAGGCAAAAATCGATGCCCGCGGCGGTTACGATCTTGTCAGCGACCTCGTGGAAGCCACCGCTTACCACGCCGACCTTCCAGCCCTTGCTGTGTGCCGAGCGCACAAGCTCTAACGCGCCGGGGGTAAACGTCACGCGCTCAAAGGTGCGCTCGAACACACTCTCGTCCAAGCCGGCAAGCAGCCCCACGCGTTCCTCGAGCGCCTGCTTAAAGTCGAGCTCGCCGCGCATGGCGCGCTCGGTGATCTTCGCCACTTGCTCGCCTACGCCGGCCTCCTCGCCCAACAGGTCGATGACCTCCTGGTTGATGAGCGTGGAGTCGATATCCATAACGATGAGGCGTGCAGTCATGGTGGGCCTTTCCGAGTGCAGTTGTATTGGGGCACATTGTCGCACGCGGCGCGCCTGGGCGACGGCCGCGGTGCGTCAATTGTTTCGTCTCCGTCAAGTCTTTGGGCAAGAGTTACTTTTTCGCGGTACATCGACGTGGGTGCGATAAGATAGAACGCCATGTCCGGCTGCGCGGTTTACGCAGGCTGGGCAAATCTGTACGACGCCGCCCGGAACGACACGGGGCGGCACAGATCCATAAAGGAGGATCACTGGTATGAGCCAGACCCGTCCCATCGATGAGCATTCCATGCACACCCGTACCTGCGGCGAGCTTCGCTTCGAGAACGTGGGCGAAGAGGTCACCCTCACCGGTTGGGTGAGCCGTCGCCGCGACCACGGCGGCCTTATCTTCTGCGACCTTCGCGACCGCGAGGGCATCACGCAGCTCACCTTCGACCCCGAGCACTCCGATGGCGATGCCTTTAAGATCGCCGAGACCATGCGTCCCGAGTGGCCCATCAAGATCCACGGCGTCGTGCGCGCCCGTGGCGAGGAGACCACCAACACCAAGCTCGCGACCGGCGAGATCGAGGTCCTGACCGACCACGCCGAGGTGCTCAACACGTCCGTCACCCCGCCGTTCCAGATCGAGGACGGCATCGAGACCAGCGAGGACACCCGTCTGCGCTATCGCTATCTGGACCTCCGCCGTCCCGAGATGATGGCCAACCTCAAGCTGCGCTCCGACTTCACCTTTGCCATTCGCGAGGCGCTGCACAACCGTGAGTTCATGGAGGTCGAGACGCCCTCCCTGTTTAAGTCCACGCCCGAGGGCGCCCGTGACTTCATCGTCCCCAGCCGTATTCAGCCGGGCAACTTCTACGCCCTGCCGCAGTCCCCGCAGCTCCTGAAGCAGCTGCTCATGGTCGGTGGCGTCGAGCGCTACTACCAGGTTGCCAAGTGCTTCCGCGACGAGGACCTGCGTGCCGACCGTCAGCCCGAGTTCACCCAGGTCGATATCGAGATGTCCTTCGTGGACCAGAATGACGTCATGAGCGCGCTCGAGGAGGTCCTGGCCGACGCCTTCGGCCGCATGGGCGTCGAGATGCCCACGCCGCTGCGTCGCATGGACTACTGGGAGGCCATGGACACCTATGGCTCCGACAAGCCCGATACCCGCTATGGCATGCACCTGGTCGACCTGACCGACATCTTTGCCAACTCCAAGTTCAAGGTCTTTGCGACTGCCGCAAACGAGGAGGGCTCTGCCGTCAAGGCCATTAACGCCAAGGGCGCCGGTGCCTGGGCACGTGCCAAGATCGATAAGCTCGCCGGCGTGGCTTCCACGTTTGGCGCCAAGGGCCTGGCTTGGATCGCCTTCCGCGAGGACGGCTCTATCAACAGCCCCATCGTCAAGTTCTTCTCGGACGAGGAGATGGCAGCCCTGCGCGAGCGCATGGACGTCGAGCCCGGCGACCTTGTGATGTTTGCCGCCGGCCCGCGTCTGCTCTCTGACGAGATCCTGGGCGGCATGCGTTCTCACATGGCCAGCGCGCTCGAGATCAAGCGCGAGGGCCACGACTTCCTGTGGGTCGTCAACTTCCCGCTGTTCCACTGGGATGAGGACCGCAAGGCTTACGCTGCCGAGCACCAGCCCTTCACCCTGCCGACCGAGACCGACATCGCCAAGATCGAGGCCGATCCGTTGGCAGCCGGTTCTTGCACCTACGACTTTGTCATGGACGGCTTTGAGGCCGGCGGCGGCGGTATGCGTATCCACAACGCCGAGATGCAGATGTCCATGCTCAAGCTCCTGGGCTTTACCGAGGAGCGTGCCGAGTCTCAGTTCGGCTTCCTCATGGAGGCACTCAAGTTTGGTGCGCCCCCGATGGGCGGTTTCGCTCTGGGCCTGGACCGCGTGTGCATGCTGCTCACCGGTTCCGACTCCATCCGTGACGTCATGGCGTTCCCCAAGACGGCCAGCGGCTCCGACCTCATGTCGGGCGCCCCGAGTGCCGTTAGCGGCGCCCAGCTCAAGGACGTCAGCCTGCGCCTGATGTAGGCAAGCGGCTACATATTGCCCGTAACGAGGGAAGGACGCGTGCCTTCCCTCGTTTTTTATGTCGTGACGTCATGGTTTGGAGGCTTGCCGTCGTGCGCCGGGAAACTACAACCCGGAATCTGCGTCCAGAAGGGGTCGCGCTTTCCCAAAGGGGGTCCTCTGGGAAAGCGCGACCCAGAATTCGGCAAAATAATGGGGCAGGCTTTCCGCAACAACTGTCTGGCGGAAAGCCTGCCCCCAGTTTCTTATAGCGAGTCTCTCTGGATCAGCTGCATGTGCATCACGGAGGTGGTGGGCTCGGCACCCTTGATCATGTCGAGCGCAATGTTGGCGGCCATGTGTCCTTCTTCGCGCAGGGGCTGGCGGACGGTCGTGAGCGCGGGGACGCAGCGCGCCGCAATCTCGTGATCGTCGAAGCCGACGACAGAAACGTCCGCAGGAACGGATAGGCCTGCCTCGTTGAGTGCGGTGATGACGCCAGCTGCGATACGGTCCGATCCGCAGAGCACGCCATCGAAAGCAATCTCGCGCGCGAGGATCTGGTGCATGGCCTGATAGCCGTCTCCGCTGTTCCAGCCGGTATAGATAACGTTTGCGTCTGGGAGGTCTTCGCCCAAGACGGCACGGTAGCCGCGCAGGCGGTCGACAACAGCGGGGTTGTCTTGCGGTCCCAACACGGCGACGATATCTTTGCGCCCGCGATCCTTCATGGCGAGTGCCGCAAAATGTCCGCCCTCTTCGTCGTCAGAGTAGACCGTCGAGAACACATCGCGATAGGGGTGGCCCTCGAGCTGGCCACACAACACGGTGGGTACGCCCAGCTCGCGCAGCACCTCGAGCAGCTCGCTGCCTTTGTAGGGAGAGACGTCGATCACGGCGTCGAACGAGCGGCGCTCAAAGTGCTCGCGTGCGCGGTTGCGCTCATGCGTAGAAGACGCCTGCAAGATAACGGGCAGATAGGACGACTCCGACAGTTCCTCGGTAATGCCGCTCAAAAACTCGCTATAGGTGGGGTCGCTGAAGAGTTCACTCAGAGGCTCGGTCACGAGCACGGCGATGATTTCCGTGCGCCCGACAGCGAGCGCTCGGCCACGAGCGTTGGGGACAAAATTGACTTCCTTGGCCGCCGCGCGGACGCGCTTTTTGGTTTCCTCGCTAATGCGGGGCGAATCGTTGAGGGCGCGCGATGCCGTGGAGCGCGACACGCCGGCAGCTGCGGCAACCTCGGCAAGCGTAGGTGCGGTGCGAACTGGTTGTGTCATGGCGTCTCCTGGAAAATGCGGTCGATGTTGTCACTGATACGGGCTAGTGCGGATACAGCTTACTATAGTGCGCCTGAACAGCGTTCATGATATCCGGTGACCGGTGCCGTTTTGCAACCAAGCCGAAATCGAATACGTCTCGTGTGGGTGAGATATCAGCGGGCGTGGAGGTTGCCTACGAGCTTAAGAACGATGTCTTGTGCTGAGTTTCGATACTCAGGGTGACATAAGTGTTGCGATTGTACAACCGGTTGCACCGTTAACCCTGCCAAATCGACCGTTCAGCGGACAACCGGTTGCACAGTTTTTTACATCGCCCGTAAGATAAGGACAACCGGTTGCACAAGAATCACTACGATGATGAAGGAGCATCACCATGGACGCCATTAACGATTGGGAAAACCAAGCGCTCACCCACAGGAACCGCCTGGCACCCCATGCGTACTTTATGGGTTACGAGACCGCCGATCTCGCTGCAACGTACAGCCGCGAGCTGTCGCGCGGGTTTGTCCAGCTGTCCGGCTCGTGGCAGTTCCGCCTCTTTGAGGGCCCCGCTGCCGTCTCCAACGAGGAACTCTCCACGTACAAGCCCGAGTGGGATCACGTGGAGGTTCCGCACCTGTGGCAGGTGGACGGCTATGGCAACCTTGCCTACACCGACGAGGGTTTCCCGTTCCCGGTTGATCAGCCGTTCGTTCCCTCCGACGACCCCACGGGCGTCTACCAGCGCATCGTCAACCTTCCCGCCGTTCCTGCCGGCGCTCGCGAGATCATTCGCTTCGACGGCATCGAGAGCTATGGCGAGCTGTACGTCAACGGTCAGTATATCGGCATGACCAAGGGTTCGCGCCTGTCTGCCGAGTTCGACGTGACCGACGCGCTCGTCGAGGGCGACAACCTGTTTGCGGTCAAGGTCCTGCAGTACAGCGATGGCAGCTACATCGAGGATCAGGACATGTGGTGGGCCTCGGGCATCTTCCGCGATGTGTACCTTATGCAGCGTCCCGCCGCGCACCTGGTCGACTTTAGGTTCCGCACGCACCGCGAGGGCGATGCCGCTCTGATCACGCTCGATACGGTTGCCGAGGGCGCTTCCCGCGTTGTGTTTACGCTCAGCGATGGCGAGAACGTGGTGGCTACGGGTGAGTGCGTCGACAGCCATGCCGAGTGCAGCGTGACCGATGCCCACTTCTGGAATCCCGAGGACCCCTTCCTCTACGATCTTACGTTTGAGGTCTACGACGGCGACAAGGTGAGCGAGTACGTCCCGCATCGCCAGGGTCTTGCCGAGGTGACGGTCGAGGGCAATCATATCTACCTCAACGGCACTTACTTTAAAATGCATGGCGTCAACCGCCACGATCACGACGATCACAAGGGCCGCGCCGTGGGCCTCGATCGCATGCGCCGCGACCTGGAGCTCATGAAGCAGCACAACATCAACGCGGTGCGCACCTCTCACTATGCCAATGACCCGCGCTTCTACGAGCTGTGTGATGAGTATGGCATCATGCTGGTCGCCGAGACCGATATGGAGAGCCACGGCTTCGAGAATATCGGCAACATCGCCCTGGTTACCGACGACCCGGCATGGGAGCCGGCCTACGTCGACCGTATTGAGCGCCTGGTGATGCAGGAGCGCAACCACGCGTGCATCATCATGTGGTCGCTGGGCAACGAGAGCGGCTATGGCTGCAACATCCGCGCGATGTACGCCAAGGCTCACGAGCTCGATGGTCGTCCGGTCCACTACGAGGAGGACCGCAACGCCGATACCGTCGACGTCATTTCCACGATGTACTCCCGTGTGTCGCAGATGAACGACTTTGGTGAGCATCCGTTCCCCAAGCCGCGCATCAACTGCGAGTATGGCCACTCCATGGGTAATGGCCCCGGAGGTCTGTCCGAGTACCAGGAGGTCTTCGATCGCTGGGATTGCATCCAAGGCCAGTTTATCTGGGAATGGTGCGACCACGGTTTGGCTGCTGTGACCGAGGACGGCGTTGCCTACGATATGTTTGGTGGCGACAACGGCGATTACCCCAATAACAGCAACTTCTGCATCGACGGCATGGTGTTCCCTTGGCAGCAGCCGAGCCCGGGCCTCACTGAGTATGGTCAGGTCATCTGCCCGGTTCGCATGGCCTACGATGCCGAGGCGGGCGAGCTGACCGTCACCAACAAGCGTTGGTTTACCACCCTCGAGGATGTTTGCCTGTCGGCGGAGACCCTGGTGGACGGCGACGTGGTTTGCCGCAAGACGCTCATGCCCGGTGCGGTTGCCCCCGGCGAGTCCGTCCAGCTTCCGCTGGCGATTCGCGAGGCCGCGGTAGGCGAGACCCTGCTGACCGTGCGCGCCTACACCATGGCCGCTCACGTCTGGTGCGAGCCGATGTTCCAGCTGGGTGCAAGCCAGTTTGCCATCGCAAACCATCCGGCGCCGGCCATCGCCGCCCCAGCTCGTCCTGAGCTTACGGTCGAGGAGACCGAGCAGGAGATTCGCATTCACTCCCTCAACGGCGAGCTGACCTTCAGCAAGGTAAACGGCACCGTGAGCAAGTGGAAGGCATCCGGCCGTGACGTCATGGCCTCTGGTCCCCAGGTTGGTTTTTGGCATCCGCTCGTCGACAACCACGCCCAGGAGTACGACTCCCTGTGGAAGGACAACTTCATTGATGTAATGCAGACGTCCACCCGCAAGGTTTTTTGGAAGCAGGACGGCAATGCGGTCGTCGTTACCGTGAGCCAACGTATTGCTCCTCCCGTCCGCGCGTTCGGCATGCGCGTCGAGCTTGTCTACACCGTGCTTCCGAGCGGTCGCGTCGACCTCAAGGTTTCCGGCGAGCCCTACGGCGACTATTCGGACATTATCCCGCGCATCGGCATCTCCTTTGAGGTTCCCGGTTGCGATCGTGCCGTCGAGTGGTATGGCCACGGCCCGGGCGAGAACTATCCGGACTCGCTGCGTGCCAACCCGGTCGGTCATTACCGCACTACGGTCGACGACATGTTCACGCCCTACGTTATGCCTCAGGACTGTGCCAACCGCGAGGGTACCCGCTGGGTTGCCCTGCGCTCTAGCCACGGTGATGGCGTGCTGGTGACTCGTCCGGCCGACGCCGCTTCCAACCCGTTCTCGTTCTCGGCATGGCCCTATAGCTGCGAGGCTATTGATAATGCCAAGCACGTCTACGACCTTGTTCCGGGCGACACGGTCACGGTTAACATCAACGACCAGCTGCTCGGCCTTGGCTCGAACTCTTGGGGTTCCGAGGTGCTCGATTCCTATCGCACCCGTTTTGAGAGCTTCAGCTTTGAGGTGTCCCTGCGACCGCTGACGTCTGCCGATTTGGCTCAGGCGCTGGCACCCATTAAGGAGGCATAAGCCATGCATGTCTTTAACTCGCGCGCCGATTTCGACGCTCAGATGAAGTCCGTCAAGAAGTGGATGCGTACCGGCCAGGCGCTCGACGGCGTTTCTGAACTGCAGCACGATGTGGCGTACTCCATCGGCGACTCGCTGGTGTACTGGTGGGTCTATGCCCGCGAGGCCGCAACCGCCGACCTGGTCGGTCACCGTCGCTACCATGCCGTGCTCGCTCCGCTCGACGGCGACCTGACCGTCGAGGTTGCCCCCAAGGCAGGCCTCACCTGCACCCGCGCTTACAGCGATATCGATGATCGCGAGCGCTTTGAGGGGGCGGGGGAGACCGTGACGATTCCCGCCGGCGGCGTTGCCGTCGTCGAAATTGACGAGGCCTACCGTGTCGTGGCCGATGCCGCGGATCCCCGCGTCGTGGTACTGCACGTGACGGTCGAAGGTTATTCCTTCCCCAACAAGTAGTATTCGTCCGCCTGGACGTTTGCTTCGCGCCGTTAAGGGGGATGGCTTTGTTGACTCCCTTTTCCCCATTCCCCTTAGCAGGTGCGCCGTCCGTGTTTGCACTTGCAGCTCGGACGGGTTTAGATGACATTTAATAGATGATTGGGAGGGCTTATGAGCTCTGAAAAACGAGGAACGATTGGTTCGTTCGCTCTGCTGGGCATGACGGTCGCCGCCGTGTTCGGTATCAAGAACATCATCAACAACAACGCGGCCATCGGCTTAGCAGCCGCGCCGTCGTTCTTCTTCGCCGCGCTTTTGTACTTTGTCCCCTATACCCTGGTTACCGCCGAGTTCGTCGGCCTTAACAAGGACTCCGAGTCGGGCGTGTACGCATGGGTCAAGACCTCGATGGGCGGCCGCTGGGCGTTCCTGACGGCATTTAGCTACTGGTTCGTTAACCTGTTCTTCTTTGCGTCCGTCCTGCCCAACGTCATCATCTACGCGAGCTACGTGTTCTTTGGTGCCAACGCCGAGCTTTCGCAGCTGTGGATCACCATTATCGAGATCGTTGTCTTTGCTATCGCCACGTGGGTTTCGACCAAGGGCGCTAAGTGGATCGGCTCCATTTCCTCCTTCGGTTCGACCGCGGCTCTCGGCCTGACCGCCGTGTTCATCCTGCTGTCCCTGGCTGCTGCCTTTGGCGGCGTTGAGTTCGCTACGGCTCCTACTCCCGCTAACATGGCTCCCGACATGAGCAACTTCGCAACTGCGTGGGGCTTCTTCGGTACGCTTGCCTGGATCATCCAGGGCGTTGGCGGCGCTGAGTCTGTCGGCGTGTTCCTTAACGACCTCAAGGGCGGCGTCAAGGCCTTCGTGCGCACCGTCGTTATCGCCGGTCTGACCATCGGCCTTCTGTATGCAGGCGCTTCGCTGCTGGTTAACCTGTTCATCCCCGAGGGCGGCGTTGCCATCTCCACCGGTATCTTCGACGTATTCGGCGCTGTCTTTGCCCACTTTGGCATTCCCATGGAAGTGTCTACGCGCGCCATCGGCCTGATCCTTCTCGCCGCCACGCTGGGCTCCCTCATGATGTGGACCTCCGCTCCCATCAAGGTTTTCTTCACCGAGATCCCCAAGGGTGTCTTTGGTAGCAAGATCGTCGAGCTCAACGAGCACGGCATTCCCGCCCGCGCTGCCTGGCTGCAGTTCGCCATCGTCGTCCCCATCCTGATCATCCCGGCCCTGGGCTCCGGTAACCTCGACGACCTGCTCATGATCGTCACCAACATGACGGCTGCCACCGCTCTGCTCCCGCCGCTGCTGATCCTGCTTGCCTACTTTATGTTGCGCAAGAACTTCGACGCTGCTCCCCGTGGCTTCCGCATGGGTTCGCGCACCTTTGGCCTGGTCATTGCTGCATTCCTGCTTGTGGTCTTCTGCTTCGTGCTTATCTGCGGCACCATTCCGCTCGATCAGCCTCTGTGGCTGACGCTGGTCTACAACGTCGGCGGCGTGGTTGTCTTCCTGGGCCTTGCCGTGATGTGGTACAACCGCTACATCAACCGCCTGCGCGAAACCGATCCCGAGGCTGCTGAGAACGAGCTTTGCCCCTCCGTCCTCGACATGATGGAGTAGCGGCTAGGATTAATCTACGGCTGTGGAATAAATCGATTCCCTTTCCTAAGGAGGGGCCTTACGAGGCCCCTCCTTTTGTGTTTTGGAGCATGGTTTTGGACCCTGTGGTCAAAAAATACCAAATATGAGTACTGTTGCAAAAGAGGTGTCATATTTTTCGGCCTGCTCTGAGCGAAAATGGGCTCATAATCAATTTATCTAGCCCCCTTTAAAGGGCGTTTGACGGCTTTCAACCTCTTCGAATCGCTCAAATTAGGCAATTTGCTCTCGATTTTGCTGCTACTAAATTGGTGACAGTACTCATATTTGCCACTTTTTGACCACGAGGTGTTCAGAGGAGCTCTCGAGAAGCATCTAACGGTACAATAGCTACCACGTGGCTGGGTTTGCCGGCCGAATGTGCGATGTCGTGGGAGGGGACATGGTCGAATTTACGAAGACGATTAAAGATCCGTTGGGATTGCATGCCCGCCCGGTTGCGCTGCTCTATGACATTATCGCCAAGCATCGTAGCGACGTGTCGGTTTCGATTGGCAATCGTCATGTCGATGGCCGCGACGTTATAGGGCTCATGGCACTCTGCGGCGAATGTGGCGAGGACGTCGTGTTCCGCGTTTCGGGCGTGGATGAGGCTTCCTGCGTCACGTCGATCAGAAACCTCTCGCTCTAAGCATGACGGGGCGCGGCAAAGGACAGCTCTTTGCCGCGCCTTTTTGTTTCGTATAGGAAACTTTTTCGAAAACTGAATAGAGACTCTTTCCAAAAAGTTAACCACGTGCTAGTTTACTATAGCGAACATAGACGTGGTTAACTTTTAACGCGTCGATGTTGAGGACGAACTGACGTTAGGAGCAACTCATGTCTTGCGGACCGCAGATGCCGGCCATGCCGCTTTCGATGGTAAAAGCGGGCGAAACCGTGCGCGTGTCTCGTGTAAAGGGCAATGAGGATATGAAACACCACCTCAAGGACCTCGGCTTTGTCGAGGGCAACGAAATCCACGTGGTGAGCTCGAGTGGCGCCAATATCATCGTCACGGTGCTGGGCGCACGCTTTGGTATCGATTCCAAGGTTGCCATGCACATCATGACCGTCGGTTAGTCTGCAGCATTTCACAAAAACCGAAAGGGGGACAAGAGGATGAAGACGTTGGGTGACGTTAAGGTGGGCGAGAGTTCTACCATCGTCAAGCTTCACGGTGAGGGTGCGCTTCGCCGCCACCTTATGGACCTGGGGCTCATCAAGGGCACTTCGTTCAAGGTCGTGAAGGTTGCACCGCTCGGTGATCCGGTTGAGATCAACGTGCGCGGCTACGAGCTTTCCATCCGCAAGGAGGAGGCCGCCGTCGTCGAGGTTCAGTAAGGAATTGCGGCGCATATTTCTGCAGATAAAGTTAGGTTTTTCTAACTTAATGCAGCAACTTTGAAGCACATTATCCAGCCTGCGCGGAGAAAGCAGCGCAGGCACACAAGGAAGAAGGATTGAATGGCGGATTCTCAGATCCATGTCGCGCTGGCGGGTAACCCCAACTGCGGCAAGACCACGCTTTTCAACCTGATCACCGGCGCCAACGGCTACGTTGGCAACTGGCCCGGCGTCACGGTTGAGAAAAAGGAGGCCAAGCTCCTAAGCGACAAGAACGTTACCATCACGGACCTCCCTGGCATCTACTCGCTTTCCCCCTACAGCCCCGAGGAGCAATGCTCGCGCGATTACCTCATGAGCGGCGAGCCCGATGTCGTCGTTCAGGTGGTCGATGCCACCAACCTGGAGCGCAATCTATACCTGGCGCTTCAGGTCATCGAGACCGGCCTGCCTGTGGTCGTTGCCCTCAACATGGCCGATCTGGTCGAGAAGAATGGCGACAAGATCGACACCGACAAGCTCTCCAAGAAGCTTGGTTGTCCGGTCATGATGATCTCCGCTCTTAAGAACAAGGGCATCAAGGAGCTCTTCGAGCAGGTCAAAAAGTCCGCTGCTTCTAAGGGTCAGGTGCCGGAGCACAAGTTCGATTCCTCTATCGAGGACGTTCTGGACCACATCAAGAATAACCTTCCGGCGAGCGTTCCCGCCAACAAGCGCCGCTATTACGCCGTTAAGCTGTTCGAGCGTGATGCAGACGCCTGCAAGCTCATCAACCTCACCAAGGAGAAGGCCGCTCGCGTGGAGGAACTGGTCGCCCAGTGCGAGCAGGACTGCGACGACGATGCCGAGTCCATCATCACCGGTGAGCGCTATGGCGTCATTGCCCACATCATCGACGAGTGCATGACCAAGGCCCCGGCCAAGATGAGCACCTCCGAGAAGATCGACCGCGTGGTTACCAACCGTATCCTGGGCTTGCCGATCTTTGTCGTCATCATGTTCTGCGTGTACTACATCGCCGTTTCTACCTTGGGTGGCACGGTGACCGACTTCACCAACGACCAGCTCTTCGGCACCGACGGCTGGTATGTGCTCGGTCAGGGCCGCGATGCTTACGATGAGGCTGTCGAGGCCGCGGGTGACGACGCCGACTCGGTCGACCCGGCACAGTACGGCCCCTATGTCCCGGGTATCACCACCATGGTGCACGACGCCCTCGTGGCGGGTGGCACCGAGGACGGTGGCCTGGTCGATTCGCTGGTCTGCGACGGTATCGTTGGCGGCCTGGGCGCCATCTTCGGCTTTGTGCCGCAGATGTTCCTGCTGTTCGTGATGCTGTCCTTCCTGGAGGACTGCGGCTACATGGCCCGCGTCGCCTTTATCATGGACCGCGTGTTCCGCCGCTTTGGCCTGTCCGGTAAGTCGTTCATCCCCATGCTCGTGTCCTCAGGCTGCGGCGTCCCCGGCGTCATGGCCACCAAGACCATCGAGAACGAGAAGGACCGCCGCATGACGGTCATGACCACCACGTTCATCCCCTGCGGCGCCAAGCTGCCGATCATCGCCCTGCTCATGGGCTCCATCATTGGCGATTCTTCCACCACCGCCGCGTGGATCAGCCCGCTCTTCTACTTCCTGGGCGTCTTTGCCGTCATCGCCTCGGGCCTCATGCTCAAGAAGACCAAGCTCTTCGCCGGTCGCCCGACGCCGTTCGTTATGGAGCTTCCCGCCTACCACTTCCCGGCGATCCGCTCTTGGGCGCTGCACGTGTGGGAGCGCTGCTGGGCCTTTATCAAGAAGGCCGGCACGGTCATCTTTGCGTCCACCGTCGTCGTTTGGTTCCTCTCCAACTTTGGTAGCTATAACGGTTCCTTTGGCTTCCTGCCTGCGATGGACGGCATCCCCGAGGAGTTTATGGACTACTCCGTGCTTGCCATGCTGGGCAACCTGGTCGCTTGGATCTTCGCCCCGCTCGGCTTTAGCACCTGGCAGGCCACCGCGCTGACTGTCTCTGGCCTCGTCGCCAAGGAGAACGTCGTCGCCACCGCCGGCTCGCTGCTGTCCGTCGCCGACGCGGGCGAGACCGACCCGAGCCTGTGGACCGCGTTTGCCGGCATGTTCCCCACCATGGGCGCTTGCGTTGCCTTCGGCGCCTTCAACCTGCTGTGCGCTCCGTGCTTTGCCGCTATTGGCACCATCCGCAACCAGATGGATTCCGGCAAGTGGACTGCGATCGCCATCGGTTACGAGTGCGCCTTCGCTTGGGTGATCGGCCTGTTCATCAACCAGTTCTACAACTTGCTTGTTCTTGGACAGTTTGGTATCTGGACGATTGTGGCCATTGTGCTGCTGGTTGCGATGCTCTTCCAGATCTTCCGCCCCATGCCCAAACATGCATGGACCGACGAGGACGAGACCAACACTGCTTCCGCCGCAGTTTCCGCTTAAGTCCGAATAAGGATTAGCCCCTTTTCACGAGCCCGGGTGTCCCAGCGACACTCGGGCTTTTTGGTGGGGAAGATGTGACATTTCCCCAGATAAAACCGACCAAATTAAACCTGTCCCTATCGGTAGGTGGAGAATGGGGTAAAGTAAGTGATGGTTAACTAGAGGAGGCTTGCTATGGCACCTATCGATATTGTTGTACTGGCTGTTATCGGTATTGCGTTTGTCGCGGTATGCGTGCGCATCTACCGCAAGGGCACCTGCGCCGACTGCGCTCAGGGTGGCGTTTGCACGGGGCATTGCTCCAACAAAAAGACGTGCGCTGCACTTAAGGGCGTAGACAAAATCGCCGAAGACTTGGGTCGCGGTATCAAATAAGGTCCGGACATCCAAGCGCTCCGCGGGCATCCGTTCGCGGGGCGCTTTGTGCATTTGAGGGAGAGCACGGCGAGTCGAAGAGTATTTTTGGGGTATCGTTAACTGGACTATTAATTGGCAACTTATCTATAACGGAGTAACCGCATGAGCGCTCGCGTAACCATGAAGGACATAGCCGCCGAGCTTGGCGTTTCCATCAATACCGTGCACAAGGCCCTGACGGGAAAGGCCGGCGTGAGCGAATCCGTGCGCGCCAAGGTGAACGCTAAGGCCGAGGCCATGGGCTATCACCGCAACACAAGTGCCTCAAGCCTGCGCCGCAAGGATATCAATCTGGTGTTTTGCCTGCCCCGCGCATCGCGCGAGGGAGCGTACTTTTTCCGTTACCTGTGGGAAGGCTGCAATCGCTTTGAACAGGAGGTCATCGACCGGGGCATTACGGTTGAGCGCGTTGAATTTGGCGTGGGCGGCTACGCCGATGCACTCGAGCAAATCGACGAGCGTCTGCAGGTGGGCGAGAAGATTGATGGCTTGCTCGCCTATGCGCCGGGCGACGATCGTGCGACTGAGCTTTTGGGGCAGATCGCCGAGGCGGGCGTGACGATCGAGCTCGTCGACGGCGACCGTCCGCATTTGAATCGTTTGGGTGCGAGCTTGGCCGATTATTCGACGGCAGGCAGCCTTATGGCCGAGCAGGCGGCAAACCTGGTCCATGCTTCTGGGGCCGACGCCCGCGTGCTCCTTTTGACAGGCGACCCATATACCGATTCGCACTATCTAACCGCCCGCGCCTTCCACAATTACCTGCGCGAACGTGATATTCCATGGCAGGTTGAGGATCTTGCAGGTGCCCATGCGCAAGTCAAACAACTCGAGCATGAGCTCGAAAAGCGCTTGAGTGCGCCGGACGCCCCCGAACTTATCTGTAGCGTTTTTGCCGTTGGTTCCGAAGTGGTTGCCGACGCGCTCGTCTCGACCGGCAAGGCCGGTCAGGTCATGGTGATCGGCAACGACCTGTTTCCCGAAAGCGCCCTGGCCTTGCGCCGCGGTATCTTTACCAATATTGTCTATAAGGACCCGACGAGCCTGGCGTATCGCGGCGCTAAGACGCTGGGCGATTATCTGCTGTGGGGAAGGACCCCGACGGTGCCCGTCCAGAAGGGCGCCGTCGAGATGGTATTTGCCAGCAATGTCGATCGCTACTGCGAACTTGCGGGTATTTAGCCGATTGAGCAGGTACCCCCTCTTGCGACGTGCATTTTTGGGAGTATTCAGCATTGGCATGCCCTGAATGAGGTGCAGAACGACTGTTTTAAGTGCCCCCGATGGCGTAATTTGCCATCGGGGGCACTTTTTATGCCGATCGGGCGCTATCTGCGTTCCAAATAGGACGCTGAGGATGGCGCACGGCGCGCTCCAATGCTGAATACTCCCAAAAATGTACGTCGGGACATGACCCACCTGAGCAAAAGCGCTCAAGTTCGGTGTTCGGGGACGCCAACCGGTCCGCAATGCATGCAAGTCACAGCTCCGGCAACCGTTGAACGGGCAAAACCTACCGTTCACCCCATGGTTGTTAGGTGAACGTTCACCTTTTGAGTCGTAATGGATTAGTATGGTGAACGTTCACCTAGAGGATGACGAGCGTATTGTGCGCCCGCTCCGCAAACAAAGGGGTTGTTTGATGAAAAACTTCATGGACGATCAGGATTTCCTGCTGAGCACCAAGACCGGCGAGGAACTGTTCCACAACTTTGCCGAGGGCATGCCCATCGTCGACTACCACTGCCACATTTCTCCCAAGGAGATTTGGGAGGACAAGCGTTTCGAGAACATCACCGAGGTTTGGCTGGGCGGCGACCACTACAAGTGGCGCCTGATGCGTGCCAACGGCGTCGACGAGCGCTTTATCACTGGCGACGCCCCTGCTCGCGAGAAGTTCCAAAAGTGGGCCGAGACCCTGGGTCGCTGCGTCGGCAACCCCGTCTTTGAGTGGAGCCACCTGGAGCTTAAGCGCTACTTTGGCTACGAGGGCGTCCTCAACGGCAAGACTGCCCAGGAGGTTTGGGACCTTGCCAACGCCAAGCTCGCCGAGGCTAGCTTTACCTGCCGCAACCTGATCAAGCAGTCCAACGTCCGCATGATCTGCACTACCGACGACCCCGCCGACAGCTTTGAGTGGCACAAGAAGATTGCCGCCGACGACAGCTTTGACGTTCAGGTCGTTCCCGCCATGCGCCCCGATGCCGCTTTGCGCATCGAGCGCGGCCAGGAGTTTGCCGACTACTGCAAGCACCTTTCCGAGGTTGCCGGCGTTGAGGTCAGCGACTTTGAGGGCATGAAGGCTGCCATTTCCAAGCGCTACGACGTTGCTCACGAGCTGGGCTGCCGCGCCTCCGACCACGCACTCGACTACGTTATGTACGTCCCGGCTACCGCCGACGAGATCGAGGCTATCTTTGCCAAGGGTCTGGCTGCCGAGCCGCTTACCGAGGAAGAGGTCCTCAAGTACAAGACTGCCTTTATGCAGTTCGTTGCCGGCGAGTATGTCCGTCTGGGCTGGGCCATGCAGCTGCACTTTGGCTGCAAGCGCGACAACAACCGCGCCATGTTCGCCAAACTCGGTCCCGACACCGGCTACGACTGCATCTCCAACTACACGCCGTCCGACCAGCTCGCCGATTTCCTCAACTCCATCCAGGAGACCTGCGGCCTGCCCAAGACCATCCTGTACAGCCTGAACCCCATCGATAACACCATGATCGATACCGTCATGGGTTGCTTCCAGGAGGCTCCGACTGCCGGTAAGATTCAGAACGGCTCCGCCTGGTGGTTCAACGACAACGAGGTCGGCATGCGCGAGCAGCTTACGGCTCTGGCTAACGAGGGCGTGTTGGGCAACTTTGTGGGCATGCTTACCGATTCCCGCTCCTTCCTGTCCTATCCGCGCCACGAGTACTTCCGTCGCGTGCTGTGCAGCGTGATCGGCGAGTGGGTCGAGCAGGGCAAGTACCCGGCCGACATGGAGCTGCTGGGCGAGGTTGTGCGTGACATCAGCTACAACAATGCGGTCCGCTACTTTGGCTTTGACCTGGACACCGACGAGGCCTAAGCCCGCATCGAATCACATCGAACTCGGGAGCGCCGTTGCCACACGCGGCGCCCCCGTTTTGCTTGCACGCTAACAGCTATCTAAGGAGAGACACAGATGGAGAACATCAGCTACGATGCGCTCGAGAAGATCGGCTACAAGGGCTACCTGCTGCCCAAGGACGCTCCCGAGAAGGTCCTGCAGTTTGGCGAGGGCAATTTCCTGCGCGCCTTCGTCGACCGCTTCTTTGACATGGGCAACGAGGCCACCGGCTGGAACGGCAAGGTCGTCATGGTGCAGCCCATCAGTGGCGCCTTTGGCTTTGCCGACGGTATCAATGCCCAGGACGACCTGTACACCGTGCTGGTGCGCGGCAAGGAGAACGGGAACACGGTTGACGAGTCCCGCGTGATCAGCGCTTGCAGCCGCTGCCTGAACCCGTATCGTGAGGACGACTACCGTGCCATGATGGAGGTCGCTGTCTCCGACGACCTAGAGATCATCGTCTCCAACACCACCGAGGCCGGTATCGCCTATGACCCGTCCTGCAAGGCCGACGACATGCCACCCGCGAGCTTCCCCGCCAAGCTTGCCCAGGTGCTCCACACCCGCTGGGCTGCCGGTAAGCCGGGCGTCATCGTCCTCGCCTGCGAGCTCATCGATCACAACGGCGAGGAGTTGCTGCGCATCATGAACCAGTATGTGAGCGACTGGGGCTGGGAGGACGAGTTTGCGCAGTGGATGGCCAACGACTGCACCGTCTGCACCACGCTCGTCGACACCATCGTCCCCGGCCGCATCCGCGATCCTAAGGAGGCCACGGCGGTTGCCGAGCGTCTGGGCTACGAGGATCCCTTCCTGGCCGTGCGCGAGCCCTTCCAGATGTGGGGCATCCAGGGCGACGAGTCGCTTGCCGAGAAGCTTCCCTTTGTGAAGGCTGGTCTTCCGGGTGTCTTTGTGACTCCCGACGTCACCCCGTACAAAAAGCGCAAGGTCCGCATCCTCAACGGTGCCCATACCGCCTTTGTCCCGGGTTCCTGGGTTGCCGGCTTTGATATCGTGCGCGACTGCATGCATGACGAGACCATTCGCGGCTTCATGAACACCATGCTCTACGACGAGGTCATTCCGACGCTTGCCGCCGACTTGGATGTCGAGGACTGCAAGGCCTTTGCCGCCGCCGTCGAAAACCGCTTCGACAACCCGTTTATTGATCATGCGCTGCTCTCCATCTGCCTCAACTCCACGGCTAAGTGGCGCGCCCGCGACCTGCCCACGCTCAAGGACTACGTTGCCGAGACCGGCAACCTGCCCAAGTGCCTGGCGACGAGCCTCGCTACGCTCATCTCCTTCTACACGCAGGAGCTCGTGTCCCGCGAGGGCGACGGCCTGCACCTGCGTCGCTCCGACGGCACCGAGTACACCGCTCAGGACGACGCCTTCGTACTCGATTTCTACGCCGCCCACGCCGGTGCCGACGATGCCCAGCTGGTGCACGACGTGCTCACCAACGAGCAGATGTGGGGCGAGGACCTTACGCAGATCGCAGGTCTTGAGGAGTTTGTCGTCAGCGCGCTCGCCGTCGTGCGTGCCGAGGGCGCCAAGCAGGCCTTCGCCAACGCTCAGGCGTAAATTTCCGGCGCAGACGCGGGCGCGGGACGGCGTGCCCGCGTCTCGACTTCTGCTCAACCTGTAGGGTTAGGACCATTTGCAATGAACACTATCCAGATCAATCCGGCCGACAACGTGATCGTCGCGCTGTCGCCGCTTGCCAAGGGCACCGCCGTCGCGGTTCCCGGGGTGGGCGAGGTCGTGGCCGCGGAGGATATTCCGCAAGGCCACAAGATGGCTGTGCGCTCGATTGCCGCCGGCGAGGACGTCATTAAGTACGGCCTTCCTATCGGACACGTGACGGGCGATGTCCAGCCCGGTCAGTGGCTCCACACGCACAATGTGAAGACCAACCTTTCGGGCGAGGTCGAGTACACCTACAACCCCACGCATCCGGTCGTTGAGTCGGTTGAGCCCGAGACCTTTATGGGATTCCGCCGCGCCGACGGTCGTGCCGCGACGCGCAACGAGCTGTGGATCATCCCCACGGTCGGCTGTGTCAACGAAGTCGCCCGTGCCATGTGCGAGCAGGCCCAGGATTTGGTCGATGGCTCGCTGGAGGGCGTCTACTACTTCCCGCATCCGTTCGGTTGCTCGCAGACCGGCGCCGACCATGCCCAGACCCGTCGTCTGCTGGTGGCGCTCTCGCGTCACCCTAATGCGGCCGGCGTGCTGTTCCTGTCGCTCGGTTGCGAGAACTGCACACACCAGCAGGTGCTCGACGAGCTCGGTGACTTCGATCACGAGCGCGTTCGTTTTCTCACCTGCCAGGATGTAGCCGACGAGCAGATCGAGGGCCACAAGATTCTGGCCGAGCTGGCAGACCTCGCCAAGCAGGCCAAGCGCGAGCCCATTCCGGCCTCCGAGCTGGTTATTGGACTTAAGTGCGGCGGCTCCGACGGCCTTTCGGGCATTACCGCCAACCCCACGATCGGTCGCGTGAGCGATATGGTCGTCGCCCGTGGCGGCACGTCGGTGCTTACCGAGGTGCCCGAGATGTTTGGCGCGGAGAGCATCCTGCTCGACCGTTGCGAGAACGAGCAGGTCTTTAACGCTGCCTCCGACATGCTCAATGGATTTAAGGACTACTTTATTAGCCACGGCGAGGTCGTTTATGAGAACCCGAGTCCCGGCAACAAGGACGGCGGTATTACCACGCTCGAGGACAAGAGCTGCGGCTGCGTGCAAAAAGGCGGGTCTGCCCCCATCGTCGACGTGCTGCCGTATGCCGGCCGGGCAACTAAACACGGCCTGAACATGCTGTGCGGTCCGGGCAACGACATGGTATCCACCACGGCGTTGACGGCTGCCGGCTGCCACGTGATTCTGTTCTCGACCGGCCGCGGCACACCGTTTGGCGCGCCGGCGCCTACGCTCAAGGTGTTCACCAATCAGCGTCTGTGCGACCACAAGGCCAACTGGATGGACTTTAACGCCGGCGTGATTGCCACGGGTGAGCGCACGCTCGACGAGGCTGCTCACGATCTATACCAGCTGGTGCTGGAGACGGCGAGCGGTAAACTCACGAGTGCCGAGCGCCGTGGCTGTCACGAGATCAGTATCTGGAAGGACGGCGTCTGCCTGTAGCGGCAAGTGCGCCCAAGCATAGCGCGATGTCATCGGCCCCGTCGGGAGTGTTCCCGGCGGGGCTTTTTCGTTTCGTGGTTAAGTGAATATGTTAGAAAATCTGATAAACGTTCACCTATCTCATGGCTGTCCAGCATGGCACCTTTACCAGCAGAAAATAGGTGTGAGGATCTCAATTGTGTCCGTTCAGCGGTAAAAATCGACCGTTCAAGGATATTATTCAAGTGAACGTTCACCTGTCGTAAGGAATCGCGCATAATCTAACTAAACGTTCACCCTGAACGCTGGGCAGACAGATGTCAGTGTGGACTCCAATGTCTTGCTGCAAGACAATCGAGAAAAGAGAGGGAGCTCGATGACTAATAAGATCGGAAAAAAGCGTAAGATCACATTCTGGACGCGCTTGGGCTTTGGTATGGGCGGTATGCTCAATTCCGGTGCCCTGACCTTTACGCACAGCTACATGGTGCTGTTCCTGTCCACGGAGTGTGGCCTGTCCGCAGGCGAGGCTGCACTGATCAGCTCGTTTGCCATCTATGTCAACGCCATTCTTTGCCCGCTGATGGGCTTTGTGGCCGATAACTTCTATGCCACCAAGATTGGCCGTATCTTTGGTCGTCGTCGTTTCTGGATCTTGCTGGCCATCCCGATGATGATCGCCGAGCCGCTCATCTTCGTGGCTACGCCGTTTGGCTTCCCGTACTACTTTGTGCTGTACCTGATCTACAACGTCGCGTACACGTTCTGCACCGCCAACCTGTCGCCGCTTACCATCGAGATGACCGACGACTTTAAGGAGCGTACGTACCTTACCGGCTACAAGCATCTCTTTGGTAACGCCGCCGGCTTCCTGATGGCAGCACTCGTCGGCTTTGGCTTTGGCACCTTCGGCGAGACCAACCCGTTTAGCTACTTCATCATCGCTACGATCAACGCTTCGGTCATGGCAATCTCGCTGCTCTGCGTGTACCTGTCCACGTGGGAGCACACCCCCGAGGAGGTCGCTCAGGAGAAGATCGAGAGCGTCGGCGAGGGCATCAAGAAGTTCTTCATCGACGTTATCTCCACCTTCCGCAACAAGTCCTTCCGCAAGGTCCTGTATGCACAGGTCTCCACGAAGCTTGCTGCTGCCTGCTGGTCTGCCTGCCTGTCCTTCTTCATCGTCTACTGCCTGCAGATTCCTAAGTCCTACGAGTCCGTGATGGAGATGCCTGGCAAGGTCGTCGCTATCGTCTGCACCGCCATCTGGGTCGCCCTCATGGCCAAGAAGGGCTTCCACAAGTCTTGGTACCTCGCAAATGTCGGTTGCGCTGCGTGCATCATTGCCTACAACTACTTCGCCTTTGGTCAGATCAACGGCACCTCCACGGTCGCCATCGCCATGATCGCCTACCCCATCATCTTCGCCATCTGGAAGTTCTTCTACGTCGGCTTCCAGTACCTGCCCGATGTTCTGCTCAACTACATCCCCGATGTCGATGAACTCATCACCCTGCGTCGTCGCGAGGACATCTACAGCTCCGCGCAGCAGCTCTGCCAGCAGATCGCCCAGGCTATCGCCGTCAACGTGTGGGCTATCGTCCTTGCTGCCTCCGGCTTCATTCAAACCGCCGGCAATAGCGACGCCGTGACCCAGCCCGCTACCGTGCCTCTGTATATCTGCGGCTACATGATCATCGGCTGCGCCGGCTTCTTCCTGCTTGCGGCCGTCCTTGCCCGCGGCATCAAGATCGACAAGGAGCAGTGCGACATCCTTTGCGACGAGATTCACCGCGTCAAGGAGGGTGGCAAGATGGCCGACGTCAAGCCCGAGGTCAAGGCGCTTTGCGAGGAGCTCTCCGGCTTTAAGTACAAGGACTGCTTTGCCCACAACAACGTTGGCTTCCAGGACGGTAGCGTAACCCCCGCCGAGTAAGGCCGACATATCGTCCAAATCACAGGGCCGTGCCACCGGAATTCCGCCGGCAGGCACGGCCCTTTTTTAACAGCGTACAATTTGCCTTTAGAGCATCTTTTTGAGGGAGAAATCCATGGAGACGAACGTTATCTGGCGCAACGCCCGCGCGGCCGTGATCGAGCTTGACGACGGCGGCTACTTTACCTGTGCCGATACGTGGGAGATCTTTGTCAACGACGAGCCCGCTGGTACCACGAATACGGTCGAGACCTATGTCGACGGCCTGACCCCCGGCAAGCGCAACCTGGTTCGTTTTGTCTGTGGCGAGCGTGAGCTGAGCGTAGGTGTCACCACGCCGGCTGAGCCCTTTACCATCAACGTTCGCGACTGTGGCGCCAAGGGTGATGCCGAGCACGACGACACCACCAACATCCAGGCTGCCATCATGGCCTGCCCCAAGGGCGGCCGCGTGCTGATCCCCGCCGGTAGTTATCGCATCAAGTCCCTCTTCCTTAAGAGCAATATCAACATCGAGCTCGCCGAGGGAGCGGTGCTGCTGGCCCGCCACGATCGTGCCGCGCTTGCCTACATTCCGGGAACGGTCACGGGCAACGAGGGTGCCGGGTATGCCGGCACCGATATGCTGCCCCTGGGCCGCTGGGAGGGCGAGAGTTTCTCGACCTACTGTTCTACCTTTACGGGTCTGGACGTGCACGACGTGTGCATCTATGGTCGTGGTGCCATCGACGGTCAGACCGATTTTGCCGAGGACAACTGGTGGAACAAGGACTTTAAGAACATCTTCCGTCCCGAGGAGGGCCGCGAGGTCGCCCGTCCGCGCATGATCTTCCTGTCCGAGTGCCAAAACGTGAGCTTGGCCGGCTTCACCGTCCGCAACAGCCCGGCGTGGAACATCCACCCCATCCTGTGCGAGCACGTCGATGCGCTCTGCCTGTCCATCGAGGGTCCCAAGAACTCCCACAACACCGACGGCTTCGATCCCGAGAGCTGCGGTTTTGTTCGCATCCTTGGTTGTCAGTTCTCAGTGGGTGACGACTGCATCGCCATCAAGAGCGGCAAACTGGGCATTGAGCCCGAGCTTCGTCCCGCCACGCACGACGTGCTGATCTCTCACTGCTACATGCACGATGGTCACGGCGCCGTGGTCCTGGGGTCCGAGGCTGCCGGCGGCATCAAGGACCTCACCGTGAGCAAGTGCCTCTTTGAACGCACCGACCGCGGCTTGCGCGTCAAGACCCGCCGCGGGCGCGGCAAGGATGCCGTCAACGAGGGCATTACCTTTGAGCACATTCGCATGGACGAGGTGCTCACGCCCTTCGTGGTCAACTCGTTCTACTTCTGCGACAAGGACGGCAAGACCGACTACGTGCAGTCTCGCGAGGCACTGCCCGTCGACGACCGCACGCCCGGCTTTGGTGCCACGACGTTTTGCGATATCGAGGCCACCAACTGCCATGCTGCCGCGGCCTATATCACGGGTCTGCCCGAGAGCAAGGTGACGCGTCTGATGTTCCAAGACGTTCACGTGACCTTTGCCGACGATGCCGAGCCCTTTGTCCCGGCCATGGCCTGCGGCGTTGAGCCCATGGTGCGTCAGGGCATTATTGCGCAAAACGTCAAGGTGCTCGACCTGCAAAATGTGGTAATCGAGGGCCAGGACGGCGAGGAGCTGCAGCTCCAGAACGTCGACAAGGTTGTCCGTTCCTAACTCGGGTTGATGACCAGGGCTGCATTGTCGGATAAATCGGCAATGCAGCCCTTGTGCGATACGGCCTGTGCGCTGCGCTACGCATCATGGTGAAAGGGAATACATGCTCAATAAAACGATTCCTGTCGGGGTCGATGGCTCGTCTGCCACGATTACGTCTTATGTTTTTGCCCCGACCGAAGATGCTTATGCTTTAAAACCGCTGCCTGCAGTTGTGGTCGTGCCAGGAGGCGGCTACGATCACGTTTCGCCGCGCGAAGGCGAGCCGGTAGCGCTCCGTTTGTTGGCGATGGGCTACCAAGCGTTTGTACTGAACTATTCGGTTGCTCCGGCTGTCTATCCGCTGGCATTGCAAGAACTCGCGCGGGCGGTCGATACCGTCCGAAGCCATGCGGCAGAGTACTGTGTCGATCCTGATCGGATTACGGTCATGGGTTTTTCGGCCGGTGGGCATCTAGTTGGCTTGCTCGGGGCGCTTTGGGACCAACCCTGGCTTGCAGAGTCGATTGCGGCATCGCCTGAGTCGATTCGGCCTGACACACTTTGCTTGGGCTATCCGGTCGTAAGCTCGGGGGGCTATGCTCATCGTGGTTCATTTGAACACCTAACGGGTGCCGATGGCGCTTTGGCTCAAAAGTTGTCGATCGAGAATATGGTGGGCGAGGGCTTCCCCCGTACGTTCTTGTGGCATACCGCCGAGGATGCATCGGTACCAGTTCAAAATAGCCTCCTTCTTGCGCAGGCTCTTGCCGACCACGGGATTGGCTTTAGCCTACATGTCTTTCCGCATGGAAAGCATGGGGCATCGCTCGCCACGGCCCTAACGGCATTTAAGGGCTGCGCCGAGCATATTCAGCCACAAGTTCAGGGCTGGCCTGAACAGTTCGTTGCATGGGAGCGTGATGGACGATGAGCGAAAGTATCTATACGCTGCGCGTTTCGAGGGCTGCGGCAGGAGCGTATCCAACGATTTCCGATGCCTTGGCGGCAGCCGATCAGCTCTATCCGGATGCCGAGCAACCGGTGATGATTCGCGTCGATCCGGGCGAGTATCGCGAGCGGGTCGAGATTCATCGATCGCATGTGACGATTGAGGGAGAGACGGCCGATAGCGTGCGTATCGTGGGCGGCTTGGGCGCCAAGATGCCCTCGGGGGACGGATCGGGCATCGACGGAATGCTCGGCACCTTTAGGACCTATACCGTTTTGGTCGACGCTGATGACGTGCGGCTCGAGAACCTAACGATCGTAAATGATGCCGGCGATGGGCGCGAGGTCGGTCAGGCGATTGCCCTGTATGCCGATGGCGACCGTCTGGTTGTCGACGCCTGTTGCATTACGGGGCGCCAGGACACGCTGTTTTTGGGCCCGTTGCCCCCGCGCGAAGTCAAACCGGGCGGATTCATTGGGCCCAAGCAGTTTGCGCCGCGTCGGGTGGGCCGTCAGTATTTTCGACGCTGCCGGATTGAGGGCGACGTCGACTTTATCTTTGGCGGCGCGTGTGCCTACTTTGAGGGGTGCGAGATTCGCTCGCTCAACCGCGATATGGATGTCAACGGGTATGTAACGGCAGCCTCCACGCCCGAAGGCGAGCCGCACGGCTTTGTGTTCCACGGCTGTTCGTTTACAGCTCCGGATGGCGTGGCGCCGGATTCGGTCTACCTGGGTCGTCCTTGGCGCGAATGGGCGCAAACTGTGCTGATCGATTGCTGGCTGGGGCGACATATCAAGCGCGAAGGCTGGTGGGATTGGAATAAGCCGGCGGCGCACAACTGCGTGCAGTATGCTGGCGCGATTCTGCATGGGCCGGCGGGTGATACTACCGGCTGGGTGCCGTGGGCGAATGAACTCGATGTGATGGCTGCCGCCGGGTACGCTCGCGAGCAGGTGCTTGCCGGTGCGGATGGCTGGGATCCCGAGGGAGGCACCGGTGATGCGGTTGAGACGACTAGGCTATCTGCCAATGGCCGTACCGTGCACATCGAGACGTACTGCGAAGACGAGCCTGCGCTGCGCGCCCGACTGAAGCGCGAAGGGCGCTCGGCGGCATTTGCGGGCAAGACCCCTGCAGACTTTGAGGCGTGGAGGATTGCGACCAGGACTCGCCTGTACGATGTTTTGGGTCTTTCGCTTATGGACCGCGTCCCGATTGAGATTCGTGAGCTCAGCCGCGTGCGGGTTGCCGGCGGCATTGTGCGTACTCATGCGATGCTGCAGGTTGAGCACGATGTGTGGATGCCGTTTTACCTGTTGGAGCCGTCTCATCCGAAGCTTGATGGACGGGGGCTTAAGCGTTGCTATATCTGCCCGCATGGCCATCAGGGAGCAGGCGCCGCAAGTGTTGCGGGCGTGACGGGCGTGCCGGCGGTCGATGATGCCGTGCGTAAGTTCAATTACGACTACGGTCTGCGTTTGGCACGCATGAGTTACGTAACCGTCTGTCCTGATGCGCGCGGTTGGGGATACCGTCGTGACTGGAAGGGCCAAGGCGATGACGAGAACAGCTACCTGCGCGGTACGTGTCTGAATCAAGCACGTATGGCCGAGCCGCTGGGTCTTACGGTTGCGGGCCTCAACGTCTGGGACAACATGCGCTTGATCGATTACTTGGAGGCGCGCGGCGACATTGCCATGGATGACCTGGGTTGCTTTGGTTTTTCGGGTGGCGGCTACATGACGTTGTACCTGGCCGCACTCGACCCGCGTGTGCGCAAGGCGTTTGTCTCGGGCTATCTGTACGGTGTCGATGATTCGCTGCTACATCTCAATGGCAATTGCAGCTGCAACTACACGCCCGGACTTTGGCGCTTACTCGACATGGGCGATATTGCCTCGCTCATCGCGCCGCATCCGCTGCTGGTGCAAAGCTGCGAAGAGGATCATCTGAACGGTTCGCGCGGGCTGAAAAATGTTGACGAGCAGCTCGAGATCGTGCGCGATGCCTACAAGTTGCTGGGTCGCAGAGATGGCCTGCGGCACGAGGTGTGTCCGGGTGAACACCATCTGGGCGTGGCACATCTTGCCGAGGATATCGAATGGCTCGATTCGCACGTTGCGGAATGCGCCCGTTCATAGCCCCTCGGCATGCTGCGAATAAACGGTACGTTCCTGTATGACCGCCGATGGGCGGATGAGGAGAAGATTATGGAAACGAAGAGCTTGAGTGAATCGACCATTTGCTGCTTTGGCGATTCGACCACATGGGGCGATAACGGATGCGGCGCAGGCGGTAACGACATCTCCTGGACTTCGCATCTGGGCGCGTTGCTGGGAGGCGCGGTCGTCGAGAACTTTGGCATCAAGGGTTCGCGCATCGCCATCAAGGCCGACCGTACCGATTCGTTTGTCGAGCGCCTGGACGGTATCGACGATGCGGCCGATATCTACATCGTCTTTGGCGGCGTCAACGACTTTAGCCGCAACGTGCCGCTTGGCGAGTTGGGCAGCACGGACGTGCACGAGTTCTATGGTGCACTCGATTACCTGATCCGCACCATCACGGCGCGCTCACCTCAGGCAAAGCTCGTGTTTATGACGCCGTGCAAGACGAGCGGTAAGCACGAGAAGGATATCCCGGCAAGCGACGAGCTCAACCACCTGGGCCTGACGCAGGTCGCCTACGTGCGAGCGATGCTCGAGGTCTGTGACTGCTACTCCGTGCCGGTGATTGACCTGTATGCGCAAAGCGGTATCAGCCCGTTTTTGCCGGAGCACCGCGAGCTCTATATGCCGGACGGTCTGCACTACAGCCCGGCTGGCTATGAGCGCCTGGCGCATCGCATCGCCGCGGGTCTCACCGCCGTTTGCCGCTAAAAGTCTGCCGTTCGCGAGGAATATAGGGTTAACGTTCACCCTATATTCCTCGTTCGCGTTACACTAGGGGTAACGTTCACCTATCGTTTATGTCAGAGGGGACAGCAATGGGTTGCAATCAAATCCTGGACCGTTATATCGAGCAGTTGATCGAAACCTCTACGCCGCAGGCGCCGGCTTGGAATATCGAAAAGATTCGCGCCGGCAAGGAGAACACCTGGAACTATATCGACGGCTGCATGATCAAGGCGCTCATCGAGCTGTACGAGATCACGGGTGAGCAGCGCTACCTGACGTTTGCCGATGACTACATCGATTTCTTTGTCCAGGACGATGGCACCATCAAGCATTACAACCCGCAGGAGTACAACCTCGATAACGTCAATGCGGGCAAGACCCTCTACAAGCTCTATGACCTGGTGGGTAAGCCCAAGTACCGTGCCGCCATGGACACCATCTACCGCCAGCTCGAGACCCAGCCGCGCACCAAAGAGGGCGTGTTTTGGCACAAGGCCGTCTATCCCAACCAGATTTGGCTCGATGGCATGTACATGGCACAGCCGTTCTACATGCAGTACGAGCTGAGCTTCCACAACCGTCGTGCCTGCTCGGACAGCTTCCATATGTTCCAGGTCGTGCATGACCTGATGCGCAACCCCCTCAACGGTCTGTACTATCACGCTTACGACGCGAGCCGCAAACAGTTCTGGTGCGACCCGGTCACCGGTCTTTCGGCTAACTTCTGGCTGCGCGCCGAGGGCTGGTTTGCCATGGCACTCATCGACACCTGGGAGCTTATGCCGCCTTCGATGTCGGCCGAGAAGGACGAGATCCGCAAGATGTTCCACGATCTGATCGACGCCATGCTGCCGTATCAGGACGAGAAGACCGGCATGTGGCACCAGGTCATCAACCTGCCCAATATCGCCCCCAACTACCTGGAGGAGTCGGGCAGCGCCATCTTTGCCAACGCCATCATGAAGGGCGTGCGTCTGGGCGTGCTGGGCGAGCGTTACTACCAGTACGGCCGTCGCGCCTTCGATGGCATCTGCGAGACCTGCCTGTCCGAGCATGATGGCCAGCTGGCGCTCGACAACATCTGCCTGGTCGCAGGCTTGGGCAACACCGCACACCGCGAGGGCACGTTTGATTACTACATGAGCGAGCCCGTGGTCAAAAATGATGCAAAGGGCGTCGCGCCGCTGGTGCTTGCCTATATCGAGACCATGCATCACGACAAGCTTGCCGGCAAGCGCGACCCGCTGGCCCCTTCGGGCGTGTGCTCTATCGAGGACCCGTTTGGCGGATACACCCCGGGCATCAACGCTCATAAGGGATGTGAATAGCATGGGGGCTATTACTCCGGGCGTACGTTTGCACGACCTTCCGCAGGGAACCGTCGAGGAACGCATTCGCATGGCGGGAGAGCTGGGCTTTTCGTGCATTCAGCTGCCAAGCAAGGTGCTCTATGCATCGATGGGGATCGATCGAGGCGGTCTGACCCGCGAGCTTGCCGATCATTTGCGTGCGGTGCTCGACGAGGCGGGCGTTTCGGTCGCCGTGCTCGGCTGCTACAAGAATCTGGCGACGCCCGATCGCCAACAGCTCATGGATAACTATGCCGAGTATGAGGCATGCCTGAACTTTGCCCAGATGCTCGGCGGCTGCCCGGTGGGTACCGAGACCGGTCGCCCCAATGCGCAGAACCGCGTTGCTGACGACCGCATGACCGATGAGGCACTCGATGCGTTTGCAGACGGGCTTGCACACGTCTGCGATCGGGCCGAGGCCGTGGGCGGGCAAATACTGATCGAGCCCGGTTGGAACGAGACGGTCAACACGCCGGATCGCTGCCGCGAGGTGCTGGAGCGCGTCTCGAGCCCGTCGCTCGGCGTGATCTATGACTCAGTGTCGCTGCTGCACCCCAGCGTCGTTGACGAAGCGCAGGAAATCACAGCGCGCATGCTCTACTTATGCGGCAGTAAGATTCGCGTGCTGCACGCCAAGGATTTTGAGGTCGTCGACAACGAGGACGAAGCCGGTTGGTGCGACGGTACGGGTTCACGTCTGGTGTGTCATGGCGTGGGCGAGACGGGCCGCTATGACTTTGAGCCCGTAGTGGCCTGGGCGGCTGCCGCCTGCCCTGGGATTCCCTGCGTGGTCGAGAACAGTGTGCCGGCGACGGCGGCTGACTGCCTGGCGACACTCGAGCACATGTCCGCTCGCTGCGGGGCTTCGCATCGCGAGTTATAGCATTGGCTTTTGCTGTGTCGGCAGATTGAGATTACCTGTATGGGGGCGGCGGTGAAGGGTCTTTATCGTCGCCCCCATTGGATTGCATTAAAAGGGGAGTTGCGTGGCTATCCGCATTGTCGAAGAGGCGAATCGTTGCCTAGGTTGTAAAAGGGCGTTCTGTCAGATTAAGGGCTGCCCGGTTCAGACGCCTATTCC
Source organism: uncultured Collinsella sp. (assembly GCA_900549065.1). Taxonomy (GTDB): domain Bacteria; phylum Actinomycetota; class Coriobacteriia; order Coriobacteriales; family Coriobacteriaceae; genus Collinsella. The sequence goes on from URNC01000001.1 coordinate 37,847, forward strand.
GCAGGTCATCGACCTGTTCAAACAGCGTCGTCTAGAAGAGGCGGGCGAGCTGCTGTTCCAGAATAACCCGATGAGTGCGGTCTGCTCTATGGTGTGCAACCATTCGGGCCAGTGCGAGGGCGCGTGCATCCAGGGCCGCAAGGGCGCGCCCGTGCATTTTTCGAGCATCGAGAACTATATCTCCACGGCGTATTTGGACCGCAAAGAGTGGAAGGCCGCGCCGTCGTGCGGCAAGCAGGTCGCTGTGGTCGGCTCCGGCCCTGCCGGCATTACCGTGGCAATTAAGATGGCGCAGCTGGGTTGCGCCGTCACCGTTTTTGAACAGCGACCCGAGATCGGCGGCGTGTTGGAGTACGGTATCCCCGAGTTCCGTCTGCCGCGCTCGCTCGTGCAAAAGTACCGCCACGTGATGTGCTCGCTCGGCGTGCGCGTTCGCCCCTCGACCACCATCGGCGGTGCGCTCCACATCGACGACTTGCTGCGCGACGGCTACGATGCGGTCTTTGTTGGTACCGGCACCTGGCGAGCTCGAAAGCTGGGTATTCCCGGCGAGTCGCGCGGCAATGTGCTGTTTGGTATCGACTATCTGGTCGATCCCACGAGCGTGGCAATCGGGCAGAACGTGGCGGTTATCGGCGCCGGCAATGTGGCCATGGATGTTGCCCGCACGGCCCTGCGCTCGGGTGCTCGCAAGGTTACCGTGTACGCCCGATCGCGCCATATCTCTGCCATCGATGACGAGGTGGAGCTGACCGAGCTTGACGGTGCCGAGATTGTGTGCGGCAAGGCGATCTGCGCCATCGACGACAACGGTCCGGTGTTCGAGACGGCTATCTTTGACGAGGACAACAACGTGGTGGGCTACGAGGAAGAACTCGACCATGCGTCTGCCGACACGGTTGTGATTGCGGCGTCTCAGGTGCCCAAGGACAAGCTCGTGCTTACAACGGGCGGTCTGGAGACCGACCATCGCGGCCTGCTTTCGGTCGACGAGTATGGCATGACTACCGTGCCTGGCGTCTTTGCCGCCGGCGACGTGGTCAACGGCCCGCTCACCGTGGTCCACGCCGTAGCTGGTGCCAAACTCGCCGTCGAAGGCATGACATCCTACCTGGGCCTCTAACCCATCCCACCCATCAGTTGCGGTGGAATACGGGCTGTTTTGCCTGTCAAAAGCCTTATCTACTCCGTATTCCACCGCAACTTTTTGTGAGGGTCGGGATTGAAGGTGGGGAGTGCGAGCGAGTGCGAATGCGGCGGATACTGATACGATAGGTACGTTAGCAACTGCCGCCGAGCGGCTCAAACGAAAGGAACCCTGTATGGAGTCCTCCGCCTATCCGATGCTCTTTAGCCCGATCAAGGTCGGTACGACCGAGGTCAAGAACCGCGTCTTTATGCCGCCGGTATCTACCAACCTGGCCGATCACGGATATGTGACCGACGACTTGGTCGATCATTACCGTGCCCGTGCCAAGGGCGGCGTTGGCCTGATCATCACCGAGGTCGTGACGGTCGAGCCCACCTATACCTATCTGCCGGGCGACATGTGCTGCTACGACGACACGTTCATCCCCGGCTGGGAAAAGCTCGCCGCCGCCGTGCATGAGTACGGCTGCAAGATCATGCCGCAGCTCTTCCACCCTGCCTACATGGCCTTTAACATTCCGGGCACGCCGCGTCTGATCGCTCCGTCCTTTGTGGGTCCGTCCTATGCCCGCGAGGCGCCGCGCCCCATCACGGTCGACGAGATCCATGAGCTCACGCATCAGTTTGGCGACGCTGCCGTGCGTATGCAGAAGGCTGGCGTCGATGGCGTCGAGGTCCATGCGGCACACGCCCACGGCATGCTCGGCGGCTTTTTGACCCCGCTCTATAACAAGCGTACCGATGAGTACGGCGGCTCGCTCGACGCTCGCATGCGCTTCTTGCTCGAGGTCATTGCCGAGATTCGCGAGCGCTGCGGCAAGGACTTTATCATCGACGTCCGCATCTCGGGCGATGAGTACACCGATGGCGGCCTGACCCTCAATGACATGATCTACGTCTCGCGCCGTCTGGAGAAGGCCGGCGTCGACATGATTCACGTGTCGGGCGGTACCACCATCAAGCGCGGTTCCGCGATTCCCGCCGCCGGTACGCAGCAGGCCTCGCACGCTGCCTGCTCGCGCGAGATCAAAAAGCACGTCAACATTCCCGTTGCCACCGTCGGCCGCATCAACGAGGCCTGGATCGCCGAGGAGCTGATCGAGGACGGCGCTGCTGACATCTGCATGATGGGCCGCGCCAATCTGTGCGATGCCGAGTTCTGCAATAAGGCCGCTGCCGGCAACGCCGACGACATCCGCCCCTGCATCGGCTGCCTGCGCTGCCTGAACGGCATTATGTTTGGCAAGCGCATCTCCTGCACCGTCAATCCCGATGTTGAGCGCGACGAGGCCGGCTACGAGCCTGCCGCCGAGGCTAAGAACGTGCTGGTTGTGGGCGCTGGTCCTGCGGGCATGGAGGCAGCCTACATTGCTGCCAAGCGCGGCCACAATGTGGTGCTCGTAGATAAGCAGGACGAGCCGGGTGGCGAGATGCGCATCGCGGCCGTTCCGCCGGCAAAGCAGGAACTCACCCGCGTGATCAAGTATCAGTACCGTCGCCTGGCCGAGGTCGGCGTGAAGTGCGTATTTGGCACCGAGCTTACTGCCGAGGACATTCAGCGTGACTACGCCGGCTACGAGGTCGTCCTGGCCTATGGCGCCGAGCCCATCGCCCCGGCCTTCATGCAGGGATTTAAGCAGGTCATGACGGCTGACGACCTGTTGGGCGGCAAGGCTTTCCCGGGCAAGAAGATTGTCATCGTGGGCGGCGGCACCGTCGGTTGCGAGACGGCCGACTACCTGGCCCCGTTGGTCAACGATCTGTCGCCGGCCAATCGCGACGTCACCGTCATCGAGATGACCAAGACGCTCGCCGCCAACGAGGGCGGCGCTGGTCGCGCGGTGCTCATCACGCGCATGCTCTCCAAGGGCGTTCACGTGCTGACCGAGGCCAAGGTGACCGAGATTACCGAGGATGCCATCAGCTACGAAAAGGACGGCGAGATCCACACCATCGCCGATGCCGATACGCTGGTACTTGCCATGGGCTATCGTCCCAATACCAAGTTGGCCGACGACCTTGCTGCAGCCGGCGTTACCACCCACGTGTTGGGCGATGCCAACAAGTGCGGCAACATCCGCGACGCCATCGGCGATGGCTACAAGGTTGCTTGCGAGCTCTAGTCAACCCCTTGGTGCATGTGAGGCCTATCCCCGCGGCGTCAGTCGGTAGATAGCAAAAAGCGGCGGTCGTCCCGTACATGGGACGACCGCCGCTTGCGTCAGCTGCAATGAGTCATGCGATTAGAGGTCCAGAATCTCCTTGACCTTGGCGATGATGGCCTCGTCGGTTGCGTTGGCAAAGAAGTACTCCTGGAAGTGCTCGCCGGCAAGTGCGCCCTTCACCAGGTCCTGATCGATCTCGCCCAGGACGTCGACGAGCGGGCGCATGGTCACAGCGCGCACGCCGTCGAGGATCTTCTTGTTGCGCTGCTCGGGCTCAACGCGCTCGGCAGGATAGCCGTTGCCCGAACCAAAGCCAAAGAGCTTCTCGAAGGTGTACTCGAGGTTGAGCTCCTGGCCCCAGCCGTTCTTGAGGGCGAAGGGCATGGCAACGGCGTTGCCATCGTTGACCTGGGCAAAGGTGTAGGCGTCGAGCGGGTCGGCAACGTGGCCGCACAGCACGCCGGGGAAGGAGTTACAGGCGAGCATGGCGCCCTCGCCGGTGCCGCAGCCGGTCACGACGTAGTCGGCAGCACCGGAGTTCAGCAGCACGGCGGCAAGGATGCCGTTCTGCACGTAGGTGAGGGGCTTGGAGTCGGCGTCGGCATACATACCATAGTTAAAGACGGTGTGCCCCATGGGCTCGACAACCTTCTTAAGGGCAGCCTCGATCATGGGGTTCTTGGAGTTCTGAGAGTTCTCATTGATCAGAGCGATTTTCATTGCGAATTACCTTTCTATTTCTAACTTGCGGTGAAATACGGACTGTTTTGCCTGATAGAAGCCAAAACCAATCCTTATCTCACCGCAACTCAAATGAAAAACGAGTGGATGAAACCTGATATGGGCAGTTGCGGCGACGCTTATTGAGGCTGCTTTCCAATGTATGCGAGGATTCCACCGTCGACATAGAGGATGTGGCCGTTGACGAAGTTCGACGCGTCGGAAGCCAAGAACACGGCGGGGCCCTTCAGGTCCTCGGGCGTGCCCCAACGGGCTGCTGGCGTCTTGGCAATGATGAACTGGTCAAACGGGTGACGGCTGCCATCGGGCTGCTTCTCGCGCAGCGGTGCGGTCTGCGGCGTGGCGATGTAGCCGGGTCCAATGCCGTTGCACTGGATATTGGCCTCGCCAAACTCCGAGCAGATGTTCTTGGTGAGCATCTTGAGTCCGCCCTTGGCCGCGGCATAGCCGGCGATGGTCTCGCGACCCAGCTCGCTCATCATCGAGCAGATGTTGATGATCTTGCCGTGGCCCTTGGCGATCATGCCGGGCAGGCAGGCCTTTGACACGATAAACGGTGCGTTGAGGTCGATATCGACGACGCGGCGGAAGTCCTCGGCGCTCATGTCGAGCATCGGGGTGCGCTGGATGACGCCAGCGTTGTTGACCAGGATGTCGGGCGTGGTGCCAAAGTCGGTCTCGATCTTGGCGATGAGCTCGGCGACGACGGCCTCGTCGGTGACGTCTGCCACGTAACCATGAGCCTCAAAGCCCAGCTCGCGGTAGTGCTTCTCGGCCTCGGCTACCTTGTCGGCGTGACGTGCGTTAAAGGCGATCTTGGCGCCGGCCTCTCCGAGCGCCTCGGCGATGGCCATGCCAATGCCATAGGTGGCGCCGGTTACGAGCGCGACCTTGCCATCCAGGCGGAAGCTGTCCATAAGATCAGACATAGCGATCCTTTCAAAAGAAACGTTCATCTATATAAGGCTTGCTTTTCATACAAGGTCAGTATAGGAGAAGAGGAGGATTTAACAATCAGATTCTCCTAAAATCAGGTGAACGTTCACTTTTAAAAGGTAAACGGTAATCTCGCCCTTGCCGCGCGGACGTTTATTCGCTCTGTTCCTGCGTGCCCTCTGCGATCATGTTGCGGTTGTACACCAGGTGCAGATACATCGCGTCGTGCGCGGCGGTGGGATTGCGCGAGGCGATGGCGTCGGCCACATCGCGGTGCGTGCGGATAGTTTCCTCGACGAGCTTTTTGCCGGTCACGTCGATAAAGAGGGGGACGGATGCCTTGAGCACGCCCGTCAGGCGGGGAACGACGAGGTTTCCGGAGCTCTCGGCAATGGCATTGTGGAACGCGGTGTCGGCGGCGGAGTAATCCTCACCGGCCTCGGCCAGGCGCTCGGATTCGTCGCAGAGCTTTTTGATACAGACGACCTGGTCGTTGGTTGCGTGCTCGGCTGCCATGCGTGCCATCTGCGGCTCGATCATAAAGCGCACCTCGAGTAGGTCGCGCGCCAGACGCTGCTTGTCGTCGATAAAGGTAAAGCCCAGCGGGTCGTCGGCAACGCCGGGGTTTGACGCCACATAGGTGCCCGAACCCTGCTTAATGCGCACGATATTGCGCGACTGCAGCAACTTCATGGCCTCGCGCACGGTGCTCCTGCCGGCGCCCAAGCGCTCGACCAGCACGGTTTCCTTAGGCAGGCGATCGCCTTGCTCAAGGTGTTCATCCAGAATCAATTGAATGATTTTCTCCGATATTTGCTCGGGGAGTCCCGATTCGGCGCGGGCCATAGCTATACCTCTCATTACAAAATTCATCTGAGCTATTTTAGCGCACCACGGATGCAATATTGGCCGCTGGATTTGAGTCGGGCGGCTTAGATATACCGTTCGCAGCGCAAATACGACCGTTTACCAAATACATCAGATGTATTTCGAACAAATTTCAAAATAAAACATCAGACCTTTCCAAAACACGCTATAGTCATCAGACGAATTCAAAAGGTCTGATGAATTGGAGGAAAGATGTCAGACCCAACGTTTATGGCCGACCCCACCAGGCTGGTCATCGCCGCCATCGTGGGCATTGCGCTGCTGCTTGCGCTCATCATTAAGTTCAAGCTGCATCCCGTGCTTTCGATGATGGTCTCGGCGCTCGCGATCGGCATCGGCGCCGGTATGCCGCTCGACCTGGTGGCGGACACTGTCACCAAGGGCGTGGGCACCACGCTGCAAAACATCGCCCTGCTCATTGGCCTGGGCTCGATGTTTGGTCAGATTCTTGAAGAGAGCGGCGGCGCCAAGAAGATCGCCCAGACCTTCATCGATACCTTTGGGCAGGGTCACTCCAGCTGGGCGCTGGGAGTTACCGGTCTGGTTATCGGCACTACGGTGTTCTTTGAGGCCGGCGTGGTCGTTTTGATCCCACTTGCGTTTAGCGTGGCATCGCAGACCAAAAAGTCGACGCTCTACTACGGCATCGCGCTGCTCGCAGGGCTTGCCGCTGGCTATGCGTTTGTGCCGCCATCGGCCGGTTCGGTTCTGGTCGCCGGCACGCTCGGTGTCGACCTGGGCACCATGATTCTCGTCGGTATCCCTACCGCCTTCATCGCTATGGCGATCGCCGGCGTCATCTGGGGTCGCAACGTGGGCAGTCGCATTTTTACCGATGTTCCGGAGCACTTTACCTCTGCCGAGGGTGCGAGCGACGAAAAGGAGCTTCCCTCCTTTGGCATGGTGCTTGCCATCGTGCTCACGCCGCTTTGTCTGATTTTGCTGGGCACGTTGTCCTCTTATATCCCCATGCCCGCCGAGCTCGCCTCGATTCTCGCCTTCCTGGGCAAGCCGTTTGTCGCTTTGACGCTCGCCACGCTCGTCGCGATGTATCTGCTGGGCGCGCGGCGCGGCTACTCCGGCGCCGAGCTCAAGGCCCTGCTCGACCGTTCGCTTAAGCCCGTCGGCATGATCTTGCTGGTCATTGCCTGCGGCGGTGTGATCCGCTGGATGCTGCAGGACTGCGGCCTGGGCCAGGTTATCGGCCCTATGCTCGAGGCCTCACTGCTGCCTTTGGTGGTCGTTGCCTTTTTGATTGCCGTCATGGTGCGTGCCTCTGTCGGCAGCTCCATCGTCGCTATGACCATGGCATCGGGCATTATGGCCGCCATGCCTGCGGTTGCCGGAGCCTCAGTGCTCATGCGTGCCGCTATCTGTCTTGCTATCTGCGGCGGTGCCACGGCCCTCTCGCACGTCAACGATGCCGGTTTTTGGATGTGCTCCTCGTTCCTGGAGATTGATGAGAAGACAACCCTCAAGTCCTGGACCATTATGGAGACGCTCATCGGCCTTTCGGGTCTTGCCTGCGCCCTGGTGATTTCGTTCTTCGCCTAGTTCGCGTAGCTAAGCATCTTTTGCCGAGGGCATCGCTCGGTACCCATTTACACCTGATTCATTAACCAACGGTTGGTACAACCGTTCAAATCAAAAGAGGAGAGCATCATGGACGAGAAGACCAAGGCACAGATTCAGCAGGAGGCCGCCGACCTGGTTGCCAAGCTGCAGCCGCGTTCCGGCAAGTTTCGCACCATCAGCCCCGAGATGGACCCGCTGCGTCTGGGCTCTGGCTGGTCCATCGAGGATCTGGACAAGCCGCAGGTCATTATCGAGTCGACGTTCGGCGACTCGCACCCGGGTTCTGCCGGCCTGTTTGATCTGGTCGAGGAGGTCCGTGCTGGCGTTGCCGAGGCTGGCGGTCACGGTGCTCGTTACTTCTGCACCGACATTTGCGACGGTGAGGCCCAGGGCCACGACGGCATCAACTACTCGCTGCCCAGCCGCGACATGATCGCCAACATGATCGAGATTCATGCCAAGGCCACCCCGTTCGACGCCGGCGTTTTTGTCGCCAGCTGCGATAAGGGCTTGCCTGCGAACCTTATGGCCATGGGCCGCATCAACATTCCCTCCATCGTCGTTACCGGCGGTGTCATGGATGCCGGTCCCGACCTGCTGACCCTGGAGCAGCTCGGCGCCATCTCGGCCCGCTATGAGCGCGGCGAGATTTCCCGCGAGGAGCTCGAGTTTGCCAAGCACAACGCATGCCCCAGCTGCGGCGCCTGCTCCTTTATGGGTACCGCCTCGACCATGCAGGTCACGGCCGAGGCCCTGGGCCTTATGCTCCCCGGCACGGCTCTGCTGCCCGCAACCAGCTCCGATCTGCGTGAGTTTGCGCGCGAGGCTGGCCGTCAGTCCGTGTGGCTCTCCGAGCACAACCTGTGCCCCCGCGACATCGTGACCAAGGAGTCCTTCGAGAATCTCATCATGGTCCACGGCGCCATCTCCGGTTCCACCAACTCGCTGCTGCACATTCCCGCGATCGCCCGCGAGTTTGGCATCGAGATGTCCGCCGACGATTTCGATCGCCTGCACCGTGGCGCCCACTACCTGCTCAACGTTCGCCCCGCAGGCGAGTGGCCGGCGCAGTTCTTCTACTATGCGGGCGGCGTGCCGCGCATCATGGAGGAGATCAAGTCGATGCTCCACCTCGACGTTATGACCGCCACCGGCAAGACTCTCGGCGAGAACCTCGAGGACCTCAAGAACAACGGTTACTACGAGAAGTGCGGTCGTTACCTTGAGAAGTGGAATCTCAAGCGCGAGGACATCATCCGTCCGTTTGACCAGGCCTTCGGCACCGACGGTTCCATCGCCATCCTCCACGGCAATCTTGCTCCCGAGGGCGCGGTCGTCAAGCACACCGTCGTTCCGCGCGAGATGTTCCAGGCTACGCTCAAGGCCCGTCCGTTCGACTGCGAGGAGGACGCCATTCACGCCGTCCTGACGCACGAGGTCAAGCCCGGCGATGCCGTTATCATTCGTTATGAGGGCCCCAAGGGTTCCGGCATGCCCGAGATGTTCTACACCACCGAAGCTATCGCCAGCGACCCCGAGCTGGGCGCGAGCATTGCCCTGATCACTGACGGCCGCTTCTCCGGCGCTTCCAAGGGCCCGGCTATCGGTCACGTTTCGCCCGAGGCCGCTGTGGGCGGCCCGATTGCCCTGATCGAGGAGGGCGACCTTATCCAGATCAATATTCCCGAGCGCTCGCTGTCTATCGTGGGCATCGCCGGCAAGGAGATGGAGCCGGCCGAGGTCGACGCCGTCCTGGCCGAGCGCCGAGCCGCTTGGAAGCCCAAGGCTAATCGCTATACCTCCGGCACGCTCAAGTTCTTTACCGAGCATGCGGTTTCCGCCATTCAGGGTGGCTACATGGAGTAGCGCCCGGGCGCATCGATTCCCTCTCATAGATGCGTGGCGCAAAGAGCCCCGAGTTCATACGAGCTCGGGGCTCTTTGCGTCTAGATTGGGGACGCATAGCCGGACGAAAACAATTTACGTCTTGATTCCGTACGCAAATCAAGACGAAAACCGTTTACGTCTGCTTTAAATCCGTACGAAAACGGTTTTCGTCTTGCAGGGCAGTTGTCGTTTCTACAGTTCAACTTCCAGTTCGGCTTTGTGCTCGTAGAGGTAGTCGCGCATGTAGGGGATGGCAAATGAAACCTTGCCGTACGAAGGAGCCTCGATAATCGATTCTCTTAACAGGCGGCTGCGGACGGAGCTCACCTGTTGAGGCGTTTTGTTTAGGGCATCGGCAACCATGCTGGTCGAGCTCGTCTGCCCCAAAGACGCCATGCTCAGCAGATAAGCGATGCACGTGGGCGGAATGCGCTGCAGCGCGGGCTCAATCACCATGGCGCAGAAGCGTTCGCGTGCCGTTGCAATGCCACGCTCGGCTTCTTCTTCTCCAATAATCGCTGTATGTGCGCGTCTTGCCAACTGCCATGCGTAGTATCCAACGAGTTGGATCATGAAAGGATAGCCTTGCGTTGCCTCGGCAAGTTGGCCGGCAATACCTGGCTGCAACTCCACGCCAGACGCTTCAATGGTTTCCTCGAGGGAATACAACACTTCGGTTACTGCCACAGCCTTCAGGTCAAAGGGGAGGGCGCGGCGCAAAAACGCAAGTGTCTTTCCGTTGATGATGCTTTCAATCATCGAAGGCAGACCCGCAAAAACAAAGGCGATATCAAGGTCTTCGCCGATAACCTGCTGAATCGCAATGGAGAGCGTTCGGACCTCATCGAGCTCTGCGTCTTGAACCTCGTCGAGAGTGATGAGCAGGCCATTTCCATTCTTGGATATTGTCTGTCTCATGGCGTCGCGTAGCGATGGGCCGATTCGCTCAATATCTATGCTGCCGATGGATATGCCAGCTACGGTGGGCTCAAATCTGGCGTGTTTGGCCTGGAATTTGGGCTGCAGCTGTTCGAGAATGCGCTGGCAAAGTCCCTCGGTTGCGACCTCTTTTATGACCGTCCAGCCACGGCTTTGCGCCAAACGTGAGCACTCGTCAAGGAGGACCGTCTTGCCCGTTCCACGGACGCCGGCTATGCGCATTAGGCGCCCCGGGGCACCAGGCCCGTTGACGAGGCCTTCATTGAATTCTTCGAGTACATCTTCGCGGCCGATAATCGTGGGGGGTGTTTTACCTGCTGTGGGCTTAAAAGGGTTTGTTTGCATGTGAGCCACCTTTGCTCAAGATATAGCAAGATATAGCAAAGTATAGTGAGATATAGCAACGTATAGCGCTGTTCGCGGGTTCTTACGGTGGTGCTATTTTCCGAATGCCGCGCGGATAAAGCGCTGGGCGAACAGCTTGTTGGCGACGTTGATGACATGGCCCAGGAACAGTGCCGAGATGGCGGTCGTGACGCCAAAGCCGCCCAGGTTGTACATAAAGATCAGCGACAACGCGAGCGAGGCGGCGACATGTGAGCAGTCAAACACGACTTTTACGTCACCAAAGCGGCGTTTAAGCTTTTCGGCAATGACTTGCACCAAGCCGTCGGGCGCGTTGGGGACAACGCCCATGTTGACGACGAGACTTACGCCAAATGCGGTGACAGCGAGGGAGAGCAGCATGGTCGCAATCTGTGTGGGGAGTGCCGTGGGATGCAGTGGGTTGACCGCCATGAAGAGGTCGGTCAAGCCGCCAATCAGCGTTGAGAAGAACAACTCGAGCAGGATGCGCGGCTGGAACTCGCTTCGCAAGATGGCTAATTGCGCCACGATGTAGGCGACGTAGGTTGCGGTGATCCAAAAGCCGAGCGTCTTGCCAGTGAGCATGGATAGGGTTGTGGCAAAGCACGTGAGCGCGGCGACGCCCAGACCGGATGCCGTCTGGAGACTCATACCGAGTGCCAGTACTGCAACGCCCACAAGATACATCAGCATTCTGATGACGGTATGGCACCAGTCGATGTTCTCGCCATGCATGATGATGAGCGGTCGCATGTTGCTACCCGTCCTTTCGGTTGTGTGAAAAAGCTGACCCGGGCCGGCAAAAGAGGGTTATCGGAGGCACTGCTGCAAAAGCAGAAAAGCCGGCCCCACGGTCAGTCGTCTAGGAAGTGTCTCGCTGTGCCGGAATGGGACTAAAGGTCCAACGAGACGGGAAGAAAGCAAATGGCATTGCGTGGGCGATAAGATGCCAAGATGGTAGGGTGTGTCTTAGCATCCTATTGCCCACGCTCAACGAAATCGGTTTCGTTTGAGCCTAAGTATACGCACGGGATTTTATTTGCGAAGAGAAAAACAATAAAAAGGTGAACGTTCACCTAATCGCAACAACTCGTTGGCTGTAGTTGCGGTGGAATAGTTCCTGTTTTTGCTGCTGAAGGCCTTGAACAGGAACTATTCCACCGCAACTTATGAGGGGGCGGGGGATGCGATAGTATTGCATGGTGGTATTCGACTAACCGAGGACTTATCCGAGGGCTTTATGGAACAGCACCAGCATTATCAGAGCCTGCAAGACCAGGCGTACAACGCATTGCGCTCCAAGATCATCTATGCCGAGCTCAGGCCCGGCACGCGTCTTTCGGCGATTGGTCTGGAAAAGGAGACGGGAATCGGGCGCACGCCCATTCGCGAATCCTTTGTGCGCCTGCGTGAGCAGGAGCTGGTGGAAACGCGTCCCAAAAGCGGCACCTACGTCTCTAAGATCAGCATGGAACGCGCCGAAAACGCCTGCTTTTTGCGCGAGAAGCTCGAGAGAAGCGTGCTAATTAAATGCTGTTCGGCCGCCTTGCCCGAGCAAAAGCAGCGGCTTGAGCAGATTCTTACCGAGTCCGAGTCGCTCGACCATGGCGAAACGCGCCGTTTCTTTGACCTGGATAACCTGTTCCATGAGACATGTTTTGAGATTGCCGGTCGTCACATGTTGTGGGATTGGATGAAGAGCATCAACACGCATTTTGAGCGATATAACTGGTTGCGTATGGTGTCGCAGGATTTGGATTGGGAGCCGATTCGTCGGCAGCATCGCCGGATTCTCGAGGCCATTAAGAGGGGCGATACCGACGCGGCGAGCTATCTGGCAGAGACACACCTGCACCTGATGCCCGAAGAGCAAGGTCCGGTTATCGCCTTGCATCCCGACTATTTTGAGCTGTCCAAAGACTCGTTCATCTAATCAATCCCCATATAAGTTGCGGTGAAATAGGGACTGTTTTGTGACCTAGGTGGCGCAAACAGTCCCTATTTCACCGCAACTGCGTTGGGGTGTGACCGGGGCACAAAGATGCGGTGCCGCTTGGAGGAAAAGACCGGAAGCAAGGGTCCATTCCTCTAGACGGCGCCGCAGCTGTTTTGGTGGCTCGGCTTTTGTCGAAGTGGCTCAGTTGAGCGCGGTTGCCAACCGAGTAGACAAAGCGGCTCGGGGGCGTGTCGCTTCCGTCACGTTCTATCAGCATACAAGACGGTTTTGGTTCTTGTTCGTGACGGAAACGGCGCGCTTCCGAGCCGCTTTAAAAGAAAGGGGGCGAGGTCTAGGGCACGCCCCCTTTCACGATAGAGAGCTAAACCTAGCTGCGGACCTTCTTGACGACGTCCATGGCCTCGCGGGCGATCTGCTCGACCTTGGAGAAGTCGCCGTCGGCAAACAGGGCCGGCTTGACCATCCAGGTGCCACCGCAGGCGATGATGGCGGAGGAGCTCAGGTACTCCTCGACGTTGGCGGTGCTCACGCCGCCGGTAGGCATAAAGCGGTGACCGACAAACGGAGCGGCGAGGGCCTTGATGGTGTTCAGGCCGCCATACTGGGACGCGGGGAAGAACTTGGTGACCTTGAGGCCCAGGTTCTCGGCTGCGGTGACCTCGGAGGGGGTCACGGTGCCGGGAAGGACGGGCAGCTCGATGTCGATGCAATGCTTCACGACGTCCTCGTTGTAACCCGGGGAGACGATGAACTTGGCACCGGCGGCGCGGGCCTGCTCAACCTGCTCGACGGTCAGGACAGTGCCGGCGCCAACGCACATCTCGGGCTCGGCCTCGGCCATAGCGGCGATGCACTCGGCGGCGCAGGCGGTGCGGAAGGTGACCTCGGCGGACTTCATGCCAGCTGCCATAAGAGCGTGGGCGAGCGGGGCGGCGTCCTCGACCTTGTCGAGCACAACGACCGGCACGATGCCCAGGGACTCAAGCGTGGTGTAGAACTGATCGAACATGATGTTCCTTTCGATGTGTGGCGCGCATGGGCGCGTGATTACCAAATGTGCTGGTCAGGAGCCGATTTTGGATTGGTTATCGGAGGCACCGCTTGGGGTTCAAGCAATTCCAAAACCGGCTGCTCGACCAGTCATGTAGGGAATGCCAGGCAAAACCGGAATGGGACTGGTGGTTTTGCCCGGCCGGAGGAATCGGGGAGCGGGCCGCAGGGGTATGGGATTGGAAAGCTGCGGCCCGCGGAATGGAGACGGACTAGCGCGCGACGCGGGTGCCACCGTCGGCGGCTGATGCTACGGCTGCGATCTCGTCTGCGGTCACCAAGTTGGAGTCGCCCTTGATGGTGAGCTTGAGGATCGAAGCCGCAATCGCGTAGTTGACGGCAGCCTGCGGATCGAAGTCGTTGATGAGGGCGTGGACCAGGCCGGCGTTGAAAGCGTCGCCGGCGGCAACACCCTCAAGCACGTGCACATCGTGAGCAGGGGAGAACCAGTGCTCGCCGCTCTCGGCGTCATAGAGCATGCCCATCCAGATGGAGCGCTCGACGCAGGAGATGTTGCGGACGACCGAAGCGACCTTCTTGCAGCCGTACTCGGCGCAAATCTGACGGGCCATCTCGACATAGGTGTCACGTTCCTCGATGCCGTGGGCAAGGGAGCCGGAGACGCAGGTCATGCCGAGGCCGGCGGGTGCGTCCTCGTCGTTGGCGATGCAGATGTCGACGAGCGGCAGGAGTTCCTTCATGGTGGCCTGCGACTTCTCGGGCGACCACATCTTGCCGCGATAATTCACGTCGCACACGGTGGTGATGCCCCTGGCGCGGCAGACGGCGAGCGCCTCCTTGCAGGCGGCGGCCATCTCGTCGGAGACGGCGGGGGTCACGCCGGAGAAGTAGAAGACATCGATGCCCTTGAGGATCTCGTCCCAGTCAAAAACATCGCGCTTGGCCATGTTGATGGCAGAGAACTTGCGGTCGTAGACACAGCCGTTGCCGCGCTGCGAGGCACCGACCTCAAAGACATAGGAGCCAAGGCGGTCGCCCTGACGCACGACGCGTGTGGTGTCGACGTCGTAGACCTTCAGCGAACGCAGGGCGCACTCGCCCAGACGGTTGGCCGGGACAACGGAGACGTAAGCTGCCTTGTCGCCCTGGTAGGCCAGGGAAAGAGCGGTGTTGGCCTCGGCGCCGCCATAGCGGACGTCAAACTCGGTTGCCTGCTCAATGCGCAGATGATCTTTGGGCGAGAGCCTCATCATGATTTCGCCGAAGGTAAGAACCGTTTTACCCATGGTCGCGCAGCTCCTTCTTGCTCGTGCGTACACCTTTGATATGGCGTTGGCGCGGAGGTGCCAAGACGGTAGGGTACATCTTTGCACCTCCGCGCCAACGCTTGCCGAAATCGGTTTACGAAATCGGTTTCGTTTCGAGTTGTAGTATACTCACCTACAGCGTTTTGCAAGCGAGATTTTTAAAAAAATGTCTAAAATGGCTCAGACTGCTGACAATTGGGAAACGGGGTGCGCCATGGCGCAGATGAGAATCAAGGACATTGCCGCCGAGGCGGGTGTGAGCCCGGCCACGGTCTCGCGCTATCTCAACAACCGTCCCGGGCAAATGACCGAGGAGACCCGCGCCCGCATCGCCGAGGTCATCGAGCGCACCGGCTATCGCCCACGTGCTGCCGCGCGCAATCTGCGCAGCTCGCGTACCAACCTCATCGGTGTGATCCTGGCCGACATCGCCAACCCGTTCTCGAGCGCCATGCTTGAAGGACTTTCCGCCAGCGCCGCCGCGCGCGGCTGCTCGCTCATGACGGCCATTAGCGGCAACGACCCCGCTAAGGAGGCCGAGTCGCTCGCCAGACTTATCGATGCTGACGTGGACGGCCTGGTCGTCAACACCTGCGGAGGCAACGACAAGGCGATCGCCGCGGCCGCGGGGCGCCTGCCCGTTGTGCTGCTCGACCGCGACGTTGCCGACGGCGGTGTCGATCTGGTGACATCTAACAACCGTGAGCTGGTCGCCGGCCTGGTAGACGCCTTGACCGCCGCTGGCAGCGAGCGCCTGTGCCTGCTCACCGAGGCAAGCGACGACAGCCCCGTGCGTCGCAAGCGCGCCGAGGCCTTTACCGACGAGCTTTTGCACCGCGGCCTTGCCGGCGAGGTCGTCACCCTGGCCGACGGGGGCGCCACGGGCGTCGGCCGCCTGGACGAGACCATCCGCGGCTATGCAGGTAAAAAGCTCGGCCTCATTGCTGTCAACGGCTTGGTTTTCCTGCGTCTGACCGAGGCGCTAGCGCAGCTGGGACCCTCGCTGCCGGCGGGGCTCAAGATCGCGACGTTTGACGACTACCCCTGGAACCATGTGCTCTTTGGTGGCGTGACCACGGCCGCGCAGGACACCCTCACCATTGCCGAGCGCGTAGTCGAGCGCCTTTCCGAGCGCATCGACGTTGTTACCACCACCGTGGGCGAGGCCGCAAAGCTCGCCCCCAAGCGTATCGAGGTCCCCGGCCACATCGAACACCGCGCCTCGACCTCTCGCTAGTCGCTCGTTCGCAACGGCCTGTTCGCGCACGTTTTTTGAGCGCTTGATACGCTTTAACCCTGCGGAAACATTTTTCTGCGATAGTATCTGCGATATAGACCAGTCGAAACCCGCCCGAAAGAAAGGGGAGCGACATGAACCAGCAGAACATCGATTACGTACTTCGCTCTGTAGAGCAGCGTGACATCCGCTTTGTGCGTCTGTGGTTTGTCGACATTCTCGGCCGCCTCAAGAACTTTGCCATTAGCCCCGAGGACCTCGAGGTCGCTTTTGAGGAGGGTATTGGCTTTGACGGCTCCGCCATCGAGGGCTTTGCCACGCCCGAGGAAGCCGACATGCTGGCGTTTCCCGATGCTTCGACCTTCCAGATTCTGCCGTGGCGCCCGAGCCACAACGGCGTCGCCCGCGTGTTCTGCGACGTATGCACTCCCGATCGCAAGCCGTTTGCCGGCGACCCGCGCGATGCCCTGCGCCGCATGTTCCGCAAGGCCGAGAAGGCTGGCTATCTGCTCAACGTGGGCGCCGAGCTGGAGTATTACTACTTCCCCGACGAGCACACCCCCGAGCCGCTCGACAACGTGGGCTACTTCGATCTTTCGGTGAGCGATGCCGCCCGCGACCTGCGCCGCAACACGGTCCTCACGCTCGAGAAGATGTCCGTGCCCGTGGAGTACACCTTCCATGCCGCCGGCCGCTCGCAGCACGGCATGAGCCTGCGCCACGCCGAGGCCCTGAGCATGTCCGACGCCATCACCACGGCCAAACTCATCATTAAGCAGCAGGCCTACGAGAGCGGTTGCCACGCATCCTTTATGCCCAAGCCGTTGGCAGGCGAGGACGGCAGCGCCATGTTCCTGTGCCAGTCGCTGTTCGACCACGACGGCAACAATGTCTTTTGGGGCGAGGACGACGAGAAGTACCACCTCTCTGACATCGCCAAGCACTACATGGCCGGCATCCTGGCGCACGCGCGCGAGATCAGCGCCATCACCAACCCCACGGTCAACTCGTACAAGCGCATCACCACGGGTGGCGACTCCGTGCCGCAGTACGCCACGTGGGGCCTGCGCAACCGCGCGAGTATGGTCCGCATCCCGGTCTACAAGCCCGGCAAGCAGCTGTCCACGCGCATCGAGCTGCGCAGTCCCGATCCCATGGCCAACCCGTACCTGGTCAACGCCGTCACGCTGGCGGCTGGTCTGGACGGCATCGAGCGCAAGCTGGAGCTCCCGCCCGAGGCAACGGCCGAGACGCTCAAGCTTACCGACCGTCAGATGGTCGAGGCCGGCTACACGCCGCTGCCGCGCTCGCTCAAAGAGGCGCTCGACGTGTTTGAGGACTCGCAGTTTATGAAGGATGCCCTCGGCGAGCACATCCACAGCTTCTTCCTCAAAAAGAAGCGCGACGAGTGGCATAAGTTTGAGTCCACGATCACCGAGTGGGAGATCAAGCACTACCTGGCGAACTCCTAATCGCGCTGGCTTGTTCCAGTACGATTGAGCTCATTTCTTTGGAGGCCGATATGTCCGAAAAGAGTGCCCTGTTCATGGCGCGCACGACGCGCTTCCACGAGTTTGCCCGCAGTTTGACGACCACCCTGGGTGTCGAGGTGAGCCTGGCCACGCCCGATTCGCCGACTGCGGCGCACGACTTTGACCTGCTGATCCTCGATTCCGACGGCATCCGCAGCGACCGCATCGATCAGATTGCCAAGTGGCTTGACGATCGCGGCGGCGTCCCCATGTTGGTGATCGTCGACGACGAGGCCCTTGGCACCCTGCGCCTGCCGAATCACGCGCATGCCGACTTTGTGTGCCCCACGGCGACGCCCAACGAGCTTAAGGCTCGTGCGCAGCGCCTGATGGGCGAGGAGGAGACCGTCACCGCCGACGATGTGCTCAACATCGATAACCTCGAGATTAACCTGGCTACCTACCAGGTGACGCTCGATAACGAGCCTATCGACCTGACGCTGATGGAGTACTCGCTGCTGAGCTTTTTGGCGACGCATCCCAACCGCGCCTACAGCCGCGAAGTGCTGCTGCACCGCGTGTGGGGCTTTGAGTACTGCGGCGGCACGCGCACCGTCGACGTGCACATTCGACGCATCCGTTCCAAGGTGGGCCCGCAGATCGCAGCACATATCACCACCGTCCGTGGCGTGGGTTATCTGTTTAAGGACTAGCTTTTCACCACAAAGGGGACAGGCACCTTCGTGGTGGTTTTGCCGCAGATGCGGGTTCCTTTCGGGTCTGCGGCAGAACTTAAGCCTTCCTAAAAGATTGCGTTCTCATACACGTTCGCCCGCATATTGGGGTACAACTCAACGTGAACAATGATGGCCCGCCACATGTTTGGCGGGCCTTTGGTTATTTGACGAAAGGATCGCAGCTATGAGCGAGTACGATTCCCAGCATCCCCAGGATGCGGGCCACGCCGGCGAGACTCAGCAGCAACCGCGCGTACAGGTTGAGTCGACGCCTGCCGACGGCAACATTCCCTACGTGCAGGCCTACGACACGCAGACCGGCAAGCCGCTCGTCGGTCAGCAGGTCGTGAACAAGCACACGGTGGTCAAGACCAAGACCAAAAAGCTGCCGATTTTTATTACGGCACTCGCCGGCTGTGCCTGCGGCGCCCTGCTGGTCATTGCGCTCATTATGAGTGGCACGCTCAATATCGGTGGCGGCAAGAATGCCGTGACGGCGGGTGCTTCGGGCTCATCGACGCAAAAGATTACGATCGATTCCGAGGACACCACGCTGGCCGAGGCCGTTTCTGCCAAGGCCCTGCCCTCCGTGGTTTCCATTACCGCCACTTCGAGCGGTGGCCAGAATGGCTCGCTTTCGCAGTCTGCCGACGAGTCGGATAGTTCGGGCAG
>URNC01000002.1 GCA_900549065.1 uncultured Collinsella sp.
GTAGTCGAGCGATCCCGCAGGCGAAGCCGAGGACCAGCG
Source organism: uncultured Collinsella sp. (assembly GCA_900549065.1). Classification (GTDB taxonomy): domain Bacteria; phylum Actinomycetota; class Coriobacteriia; order Coriobacteriales; family Coriobacteriaceae; genus Collinsella. The sequence goes on from URNC01000002.1 coordinate 40, forward strand.
AGACACCAAATACCTCGCCGCCGGCCGGGCCATGTCGCGGCACCAAAAAACGCCCGTGCGCTCGATGGATTCGGATGCCCGACAGAGGCTCCTTATGGCTGCTTCCTTCCGGACCTGACCAGATTCGGAACATGTCGTCATCCGAACCCATCGAACGCGCTAGGCGCTCGATATATCTTACCTGCTCCCGCCCGATGGGGCAAGGTGGCTAATTTGGGACGGGGCTATTTTGACTACTTGGGCAATCAGATCGACAAGTAGTCAAAATAGCCCCGTCCCAAAAAGACTGGTCTGACGCTGTGCCACGAAAGGGGCTATCTACTACGTTTAGGCCGCAGGGGTCAACCATAGCCGGCTTTTCCGAAAATCGGCAAGCCGTCTACCTGCGGTTTTATTTTCGCATATTCCGGGATGGTCGAGGATGCTCGGCTAAACGTAGTAGATGGCCGCATTTCATGGCGGACGATCCGACCCAAGGCCCAAGGTGGCCAGCCTCGGATGGCCATTCACGAAGTTGCGGTGGAATACGGACTGAATTGGCACCTTAAAGGCAAAAACACTCCGTATTTCACCGCGACTTATCGAGGAAATGGGTTTTAGATGCGGCCAAGGTCGAAGGCTTGGGCGGCGGCTTCACCGGCGCAGATGAGGTTGGTTGTGGCTTCCTGGGGATCGAGCGCCAGCTCAAGGGACATGGGCCTGCGACAGACCGGCAGAACTAAGTCGACACCCTGACCATACACCGCATCCAGGTTATCAGCACGGCCGCCCACGACGGCGACCACCGGCTTGCCATATCGCTTCGCACGACGGGCCACGCCCACCGGTGCCTTTCCAGCGGCGGACTGTTCATCCATATTGCCCTCGCCCGTTATGACCAGGTCGACAACACGCACGCGCTCGTCAAACCCAATCAGATCGAGCACCGTCTCCACGCCCGAACGCAGCTCCGCCCCGAGCGCCAGCAGCGCGGCGCCCAGGCCGCCTGCGGCACCGGCACCGGGCACACCGAGCACCGAGCCAAATGTCCGTGCGCCCTCGGGTGTGCGCAGCAGCTTCTGGGCTCGCGCCCTAGCAATCGCCGTATCGAGCAGGCGACCGTAGCCGACCATCCAGCTGTCGTACCTGCGCAGCACCTCGGCATCACCCGTCGGCAGACCCTTCTGCCCACCGAACACCGCCAGTGCGCCTCGACGCCCCACGAGCGGATTCTCGACATCGGAAAGCACGATGATACGCGCGCCATTCAGCGCCCGAAGCGCTGGTGTCAAATCGATACTCGCCACGTGTTCAAGGCCCGCGAGACCGGGGGCGATATTGCAGCCGCGCTCATCGACAAGGTGGGCGCCCAGCGCCTGCAGTATGCCAGCGCCACCGTCGTTGGTGGCACTGCCGCCCAGACCAATATAGATAGTCTTTGCTCCCGCACGGACTGCGCGAAGTATGAGCTCGCCCACGCCATAGGTCGAAGCTGCAAGCGCCGCCGATTCCGTGCAGGGCGAATACCCAATACCCGCCGCCTCGGCCATCTCAATTACAGCCAAGTCGTGCTCGTCGTCCACCAGCATCCGGGCAGACACGCGATCGCCCAAGGGGCCTGCAACCTCACAGGTCGAGAGCTCGCCACCGCGCGCGGCGATGGCGTCGAGCGTTCCCTCGCCACCGTCTGCCAGCGGCAATGCGCTCAGTTCGGCATCAGGCCACACACGGCGCACGCCTTCGGCAACGGCCTTCTCTGCCTGCGCGCTCGAAACGCTGCCCTTAAAGGAATCGATCGCCAACAGCACACGGCGGGGCCGGCGACACGCGGCACCAGAATCGACCGCCTCAACGGCAATATCTTCGGCACACGCGAGCGCCTCGGCATGAGCGGCATGCGCCTCAAGATCGGCCCCACAACCGCAGCCAGCACCATCGGTGCCACGCAGCCCACTAAAATAGCCGCTCAGCACCTCGCGGCACTCGCCTGCCAGCACGTCGGCGGTCACATTAAACCGATGGTTCAGGCGCGAGTCGACATTGAGGTCGTATAGCGAGCCCAGCGCACCCGCCTTGGCATCGGTCGCGCCATACACGCAACGCCCCACGCGCGCGTTAACCATAAGCCCCGCGCACATACAGCAGGGCTCGAGCGTCACGTAGACCGTGCAATCGGAAAGGCGCCAGCGCCCAAGCGCATGAGCGGCGGCACACAGAGCCGAAAACTCGGCATGAGCCGAAGGGTCCTGGTCGAGCTCGCGACGATTATGCGCCCGCGCGACAATCTCGCCCGCGCGCACCACCACGGCACCAATCGGTACCTCGCCCACCGCAGCGGCGGCGCGCGCCTCGGCCAGCGCCTCGCGCATGAACTTCTCGTCGATTTCGGTGCTCGTCATCGTTCGCCTTCCCTGTTGCAAATTCAAAACGATGCTATCATTACGACTCACGGAGAGATGGCAGAGCGGTTGAATGCGGCGGTCTTGAAAACCGTTGAGCGCGAAAGCGTTCCGGGGGTTCGAATCCCCCTCTCTCCGCCACTTCTAGTGATGCACCGGCGTCATGGTGCGCTCAAACAGCGCATCGACCACGTCGGCTATCTCGGGTCGACGCTCAAGATCGTGGCCCGATTCCCACCACATGGTAAAGAGCCGAATAATGCCGCCGGCGACAAACTCAGACGTCGTCTCGAGCGATACGGGCGCGAGCGCGTCCTCGTCAAGCGCGCTCATCACGCGCCCGCGTATAGAGCGCGCGATGCGGTCGCAAATCATGCTGGTCAGCATACCCGACATACTGCTCGCCAGAATGTTATCCATGAGCTGCTCATGCGCCAGAATCAGATCCATGGCATCGGCGAACACTTCGTGGCGAAGCGCGCGCACGTCCTCGGCGCCCTCCGCGCCATCCGCATCGGCCCGCTTTTGCGGCAGGCCCGACATGAGCTCATCGATATAGAAGACAAAGTAATCGTTTTTGTCGCGGAAGTGCTTGTAGAACGTCGTCCGACGAATCATAGCGCGGTCGCACAGCATGGCAACCGTCACATCCTCAAACCGATGCTCTTCGAGCAGCTCAGTAAAGGCCTCGAACAGGGCCCGATAGGTTTTCTTGATGCGAAGGTCCATACGTATCGCCCTCCTCAAGGAAAAGACAGCACTCACTAATCTGTCGCATATCTTACACCTGTATCGCCCACCCCCTGGATAATGGCCTCACCTTGGTGGAAACATAACGCTTACCGGAAAGTTCGGTATCGCCAAAGGTTGCGGGTATACTAGTAGCGTTACACCAACGGCAGCCGGCGGAAGACGCCGCGGCCATTCGAAACGGAGACACCATGATTCCCGTCATCATCGGTATCGTTGTTGTCGTTGTGATTGTCTGCGCCATCGCCGGCATCTACAACAACATGGTCACCAAGCGCAATCGCATTGATAACGCCTGGCAGAACATCGACACGCAGCTGCAGCGCCGCAACGACCTGATCCCTAACCTGGTCGAGACCGTCAAGGGCTACGCCAAACACGAGCAGGACACGCTTGCCGCCGTGGTCAACGCGCGCAACGCCGCCGTGAGCGCCACCACGCCCGAAGCCAAGATGGAAGCCGACAACGTGCTGACCGGCGCCCTGCGCCAGCTCTTCGCCGTGGCCGAGGCTTACCCCGATCTTAAGGCGAACACCAACTTTACGCAGCTCCAAGCCACGCTCGAAGACACCGAGAACAAGGTGAGCTACGCGCGCCAGAGCTACAACGATTGCGTGCTTAGCTACAACAACGCCATCCAGACCTTCCCGGCCGTCATCTTTGCCGGCATCTTCCAGTTTAAGGAGCGCCAGGGCTTCGAGGCCGCCGAAGCCACCCGCCAGGCACCGACCGTCAAGTTCTAACAGATCCGCAGCGTATCCTTAATCGGGTATATGCATAAACCGCCCGTCGAATGCATATTTCGGCGGGGCGGTTTCCTTTGTCGCGAAGGTCCCCCCTCAAGGCGCACTCCACAGGACGCAAGAAGCCCTCGCCGCACGAAGTGCGCAGCGAGGGCTTCTTAATTGTCCGAGGACGCGCCGGGTGGGAACTTGCTCTTCGCGCGGACAGATAAGGCTAATTACGCGACGGTGTAAACCCAGTTGTGCTTGTCCTCGACAGCACCGGACTGGATGCCAGTCAGGGTCTCGCGGAGCTTCTTCATCACAGGGCCGATCTCGGTGTAGCCAGCCGGGAAGGTCACGGTCTCGTCGGCGCCGTAAACCTTGTTGTCGATCTCGCCAACCGGGGAGATGACGGCAGCGGTGCCGCACAGGCCGCACTCGACAAAGGTACCGGCCTTGACCTCGGCCCATTCGACGGGGCGCTGATCGACGGTCATACCCAGGTCCTGAGCAACCTGAACGAGCGAACGACGGGTGATGGAAGGCAGGATGGAGTCGGTGTGCGACTGCGGAACGACGAGCGTACCGTCCTCCTTCACGAACAGGACGTTGGCGCCGCCGGTCTCCTCGACATAGGTGCGGGACTCGGAGTCGAGATACAGGTTCTCGGCATAGCCCTCGCGATGGGCCTCCATCGTGGGCTTGAGGGACATGGCGTAGTTCAGGCCGGCCTTGATATTGCCGGTGCCGTGCGGTGCGGCGCGGTCGTACTCGGAAACGCGCAGCTTGACGGGCTTGAGGCCACCCTTAAAGTACGGACCGACCGGGGTCACGAGGATGCGGAACGTGTACTCAGGAGCGGGAGCCACGCCGATCACGTCACCGGAGCCGATCATAAACGGACGCACGTACAGGGTCGCACCGGAGCCGAAGGGCGGAACCCACGCGGCGTTGGCAGAAACGACCTGCTTGACGGCCTCAACGAACTTGTCCTTGGGGAACGGGGGCATCTCGAGGCGCTGGGCAGAGTTGTACATGCGCTCGGCGTTCATGTCGGGGCGGAAGCAGACGATGCTGCCGTCCTCGGCGGTGTAGGCCTTCAGGCCCTCAAAGACCTCCTGGCAGTAATGGAAGATACCGCCGCACTCGGAGACATGCAGGGTGTGGTCGGTGGTCAGGCCGCCCTCGTCCCACTCGCCATCCTTCCAATGAGCCTCGTAGCTGTAATCGGTCTTCATGTAGCCAAAGCCGAGGCTACCCCAATCGATATCCTTCTTCTCGACAGTCATATGTCGCTCCTTACATACACAGTTGCATACTCGCGAACCCGTACGCAAGGACCGAGGCCGGCCGCGTCGCAACGTCGCACGCCCAGAGCGTAGAGCCGGACGGGACACGCGAACAGCATCAAAGCCGATGGCACGTCGATTCGCATGCACGAGATTGTACTCCGCACGCGCGTCGGATAAAACGTTTTTCTTTAACTAACTAAAGTATTTTCATTTGATCGAAGCTAAAGAGGCCCGCCACCGTAAGCGGTGACGGGCCTCAACTGTACGGTCTGCGCGCTGGCTCGAGCTAGGCGTTCTATTTGCCCAGCTTGGCCTTAACCAGACCGACCACGGTCGGGATGATCGACACGGCAACGATGCCGATAATCAGCAGCTCAAAGTGCTCCTGCACAAAGGGAATGCCGCCAAAGAAGTAGCCCAGCAGCGTAAAGACCGTCGACCAGGTAATGCCGCCCAGCACGTTAAAGACGACAAAGTTGCGCCAGTGCATGCCGCCCATGCCAGCGATAAAGGGCACAAAGGTGCGGATAAACGGGAAGAAGCGACCCAGGAAGATGGCCAGGTGACCCCACTTGTCCAAGAAGTCCTCGGACTTTTTGATGCGCTCGGGCGTCATGGCCTTGACCTTGCCCGAAGCGATGATCTTGCGGCCAAAGAAGTGACCAATCATAAAGTTGCACTGATCGCCCAAAATGGCAGCGGCCCATGCGGTGGCCAGAAGCGCCACGATGTTAAAGCCGCCGTTGTGGGCAAAGAAACCCGAGGCGAACAGCAGCGAATCACCGGGAAGGAACGGGAAGAACACCACGCCCGTCTCGATAAAGATGATCAGGAACACGCAGCCGTAGGCCATAAGCGGGCCGGCGGCGATCCAGCTGGCGATCGCGGTGCGCGGGTCCTTAAGCAGCTCGGCAATAAAATTGATGAAACCCATGAAGTAAAACCTCTCAGTTGTGGGCGCGGATACGTCCAAGTTGACCAGTATACGGTTGCGGTGCCCCCTCGTGCGCAACCCCACAAAAGCATGACTCCATTACCAGCAAGTTTGCATAACTGACACTTGTAGCGCAAAGCCGCCAAGATTGTCCTTTTTAATCCCTAGCGAATCGCTATACTTTATTGAATCGCATTGCCATGGCGCTAAGGGAGGGCGGCCGGTGAGCTTTATCAATACCATTCGCGAGGACATCAAGACCGTCCAAGCGCAGGACCCCGCCGCGCAAAACGGTCTGGTCATCTTCCTTTCCTATCCTGGCCTGCACGCCAAGTGGAACCACGTGCCCGAGCACTGGCTCTGGGAGCACGGTCATCGCTCGCTCGCCCGCGTGCTCTCGCAAATCACCCGTCACATCACCGGCGTCGAGATTCATCCCGCCGCACAGATCGGCAAACATTTCTTTATCGACCATGCCATGGGCGTCGTCATCGGCGAGACCACCATTGTGGGTGACAACTGCGTGCTCTACCAGGGCGTCACGCTCGGCGGTACCGGCAACGAGACCGGCAAGCGCCACCCAACGCTCGGCGATAACGTCACCGTGGGCACGGGCGCCAAGGTGCTCGGCAACATTCGCATCGGCAACAACGTCAAAATCGGCGGCAACTCGGTCGTCGTTAAGGACGTCCCCGACAACTGCACCGTCGTGGGCGTGCCGGGACGCATCATCAAGCGCAACGGCTGCCGTGTGTTCGAGGAGAGTTTCGACGCCAAGCAGCATCGCGAGTACATGCCCGATGACGCCGCCGAGCAGAGTGCCCTCAACCGCCAGGGCATCACCGAGAACGCCCGCCGCGTCAAGGAACTCGAGCGAGAGGTGGCCGAGCTCAAGGCCCTCGTCGCCAAGCTCGTGGACGAACGCTAGGAACGCAAGCGGCACAAAACGACATCGGCACCGATGCAAAAGGCGCGCCAGGGGATCAATCCCCGGCGCGCCTTTTTTCGATGTGACATGTGGGACTGTCCCTTTGTCACATTAGGCGAACTGGCTCAAGTAGAGGTCGGCATAGGCACCCTCGGCAGCGAGCAGCTCCTTGTGCGTACCCTGCTCGATAATGTTGCCGTGGTCCATGACCAGAATCAGGTCGGCATCCACAATCGTCGACAGGCGATGCGCGATCACAAAGCTCGTGCGCCCATGCATGAGAGCGTCCATGGCACGGCCGATGGCAAGCTCGGTACGTGTGTCCACGCTCGACGTCGCCTCGTCCAGAATGAGAATCGCCGGGTTGTTGAGCAACACGCGCGCAATGGTCAGCAGCTGGCGCTGACCCTGGCTAATGCTCTCGGCATCGTTGGCCACCCGCGTGTCATAGCCCTGCGGCATGGTGCGCACAAAGAAGTCAACCTGCGCGGCGCGTGCGGCCGCCACGATCTCCTCGCGCGTCGCCTCGGGGCAGCCATAGGCGATATTCTCGGCAATCGTTCCGTCGAACAGCCAGGCATCCTGCAACACCATGCCAAACTGCTGGCGCAGCTCGCCACGATCCATGCGGCTCGTGTCCACGCCGTCGAGCGTAATGCGCCCGCCGTCAATCTCGTAGAAGCGCATGAGCAGATTGATGAGCGTGGTTTTGCCCGCGCCCGTGGTTCCCACCACGGCGATCTTCTGGCCCGGCTCGGCGGTAAACGACACGTCGCGCATGAGTGGCTTGTCGGGCGCGTAGCCAAAGCGCACATGCTCAAAGGCGACGCGGCCCCCCACGCGACCCGGCAGCCTGGCAGCCTCGCCCGGCTGCGGATCCGCCTCCATCTCGGGTTCATCGAGCAGGTCGAACACGCGCTCCGCACTCGCCAGCGCGCTCTGCAGCGAGTTGAAGGTAAACGACAGCTGCGTCATGGGCTCAGATGCCTCGTAGATAAACTGGAAGAACGCCTGGAACACGCCGACGGTCATGTGGCCGGCAACCAGCATGCTGCAGCCCACAATTGCAATCACGATCTGTGCCAGGCGGCCGATAAAGCGCACCGCGGGGCCGACGGCGTTAATCATGAAGTCGGCCTTGGCACTCACACGTGCCAGCTCGCCCGAGGCCTGGTGCACCTCGGCAGAACTCTGGCACTCACGGTTGAACGCGCGAATCACCAGACGGCCCGAGTAGCCTTCCTCGACCGCACTCGTAATCTTGGACACCCACTCTTGGCGCTCACCGGTTACGTCATGCGTGCGGCGCGAGACCACCTTGGTCACCAGCAGCGACAGCGCCGTAAAGAACAAAAAGACGAGCGTGAGCGGCACGCTAAACACGAACATCACGCTCACGGCGCCCACCACGGTACCGATCGACACCAGAAGCTGCAGCAAGCCACGCTGCATGCTCTCGGACATCTTGTCCAGGTCGTTGGTCGCACGGCTGACGACCTCGCCGGGACGATGCGCGTCAAAGAAGGCAAGCGGCAGACGGTTGAGCTTTTGTGCGATGCGGTTGCGTAGGCGCAGGTTGAGGCGTTCGGCCACGCTCGACATCAAAAAGCTCTGGAGCGCATAGAACGAGGCAGCGGCAGTCCAGATCATAAAGTAGACGAAAATGGTCTTGCCGCAGTTCTCCCAGGTGATGCTGAAAGTGGTGTCGTTGGCAAACGCCACCTGAATGTGGCCCCACAGCTCATCGATCACGCGGGCGCTATATGCCGGCGCGGCGGTGTTAAAGATGACATAGAACACAATGCTCGCGAACACGATATAGAAGCGCCAATGGTCGCCGGCAGCCTCACTCCACAGGCGACGCACCGTCGCCCAGGTATCCCGAGGCGTCTCGTCCTCGTCTTCGTCGTCCACGTCGCGCATACGCTCTGCCTCGGCGCGGGCGCGCTCGTCCTCGGCACGTTCGTTTTCCTCGTAGAGCGCTTGGCGGCGAGCCTCGCGCTTGGCGGCGTCATCCAGCTCGGTCGACGCGGCAGCCGTTTCCTCGACCAGTCCCGCGGCAGCGGCGTCATCAACGCCGCCCTGCTTCTTGAGCTCCCCGGTCATGCTACTCACCTCCCTTCATCTGCGATTCCGCGATGGCGCGGTACACCTCGCAGGTTTCCATAAGCTCGCCATGCGTGCCCAAGCCCACGACCTCGCCGTCCTTGAGCACAACGATCTGGTCGGCATGCAAAATCGTCGAGATGCGCTGCGCGATGATGAGCACCGCGGCGTCGCGCGTCTCGTCCTGCAGCGCATGGCGCAGGGCCGCATCGGTCTTAAAGTCCAGGGCCGAAAAACTATCGTCGAAGATATACAGGTCGGCGCGCTTCATGAGCGCGCGAGCAATGGCCAGGCGCTGGCGCTGGCCGCCCGAAAAGTTCGTACCGCCCTGGGCAACCGGGGTATCGAGCCCCTGCGGTTGGTCGAGTACAAAGGTGCTCTGGGCAACCTGGAGCGCATGAAGCATGTCGCCCTCGGTCGCGCCTTCGTTACCAAAGCGAAGGTTGCTCGCCACCGTGCCCGAGAACAGCCACGCCTTCTGCGGCACATATGCGATGTGTCCACGGATCTCATCTTGCGAAAGGTCGTGCAGATCGATGCCGTTCAGGCGAATGGCGCCCTTCGTTGCATCGTGGAAGCGAAGCAGGAGCTTGGCCACCGTTGACTTGCCCGAGCCCGTTGAGCCCACGATCGCGGTCGTCTGTCCGCGGCGGCAGGCAAAACTCAGGTTGCACAGAGTGTCCTCGTCGGCATCGTCAAAACGGAACGACATATGGTCGAACACGGCAACCGCATCGGTACCGTCAACAGGCTCCGCCGCGCACGTATCTAGCGTGCGCTTGCCGTCCACGATGCTCGGCTCGATTTCGAGCACCTGTTGCGCACGGTTGAGACACGCCGCAGCGCGCGGGAGCGTCAGAATCACCATCTGCGCCATCATCACAAAGAAAAGGATCAGGATCGCGTATTCCAACACGGCCGAGATGCTGCCGATTTGCATGGCGTGGACGCCCACGCGGTTGCCGCCCACCCACAGCACCGCCACCTCGGCGATATTCATCAAAAAGAAGCTGGAACTGTCGAGACCCACAAACAGGTGGTTGACCTTGATGGCGTTGGCCGCGTAATCGCTAAACACCTCGTCCAGGCGCTGCTCCTCGTGGCGCTCCTTGTTAAATGCGCGGATGACGCGCACGCCCACGATGTTCTCGCGCAGCACCACGTTCATGCGGTCGATAAAGCTCTGCAGGCGCATAAAGATCGGCGCGGCGTTAGCCACCGTAAAGACCGCCGCCACCAGCACGATCGCAACGACCACGCCCAGCAGCGTGCCCATGGCGGGATCGATGAACCAAGCAAAAATGATGCCTGCCACGGCCAAGAACGGCACCGGCAACACCAGCTGAATCGTCTGAAGGACAGCTTGCTGAATCACGTTGATGTCGTTGAGCGAGCGTGTGATCATCGAACCCATGCCAAAGCGCTCAAAGTCGCTGGCGGACAGCTCGAGCGACTTGTCGTACACGGCATTGCGGATATCGCAGGCCACGTTGGCGGCCAGGCGCGCTGAAAGATAGCAGCCCAGCACCGTGCCGCCGCTGGCCATGCCGGTCGCGATAAGCATGTACAGGCCGTTGCGTAATATATAGTCGACATCGCCCGTGGCAATACCGGTGTTGACCATGTTCGCCAGCATCGTGGGAACCAACAGCGTACCGACGTTATCTATCAGCACCGCAAACAGCGTCACCGCAATCAGACCGCGGTACGGCCTCATAAATCTCATTAAGAGTCGCATGCGTCCCCCTCGCCCTTATCGTCAGCCTCGTTCTCGGCGGCCACTTGCCGTTTAAATGCCTCGCACTCTTCGTTCAGAACATGGGAGAACTTACCGACCAAGCGCATGATCTCGCGCTGCTCCCACGGCTCGAGCGCCTCGAATGCCTGTTGCTCGGCTTTTTGCGCCGGCAACGCGTAGCGCTTGGCAAACTGCACGCCTTCTTCGGTCAGTCGCACAACCTTGTTCTTACGACTGCCCTCGGCAAACTCCAACGTCGCAAGCCCTCGCGCCCTAAGCGTCTTGATCGCCGAATTGATGGTCTGCTTGCTGTAGAACCATTCGCTTGTCAGACGGCTTACGGCAATACTGCCGCCCGCCGTGCTGGTATCAACGAGCATCCAGTAAGCGCAGTCCGAAAGGCCGCAGGCGCGCGAGAACTCCGAATAGATATGGTCGAGTCCATTGAGCAACCGGTCGAAGTCGACCAGTGTAACCGCACTATTCATCTATCCCACCATTCGATTGTCCGAGTTTTGACCAATTTTGTGTCTCTAGATTAGTCCGAGTTTTGACTATCGTCAACAGGCTCTCCGCAAATGCGTGCACTTTTATGGCCTATCGGCAGAAAAAGACCGCCGGCGCGGGGGCGGCGCCAGCGGTCACGTGAAAATCGAGTTTTATTGCCTGTTAAGCGGCGACGGCCTCATAGACCGTAGCGCCCGAGAAGCTGTCATGCAGGCTCTTGCCGGCAATCCACGGCAGCTCGACGACCTCGCAGACCGTGTTGACCAGCTCGGAGCAGTCAGTAAAGTGGCCCTTGTCGTTGAGGGCCTCGCAATCCTGAACACGCCAATAGCCATCGGTGTGCGTGATGTAGTACTCGTGATCGTTGATCGACACGAAAGCGCGCGTCTTGGAACGCAGCAGCTTCAGAAATCCTTCGAAGTCGGTCTCGACGACATCTCCAGCCTGGAACATGATGTTACCTCCTGGCCCGGCGCCACCACGGCGCATTGATAAACGTTGGTACTCCTTTAGTAAAACCTTTATCAGAGGTTATGCGTTCGTCATTTAGGCAAGTGGTAAAAAACCGCAGGGTAGACGGGATAAAACGTTTAACCATCCCATTTGTTTGTCACATTCTGAAGGTACTTTTATGCAAACCTACTTTCCCAATTGGAATCTATCCTTTTGGCCGGGCAATTGACCGTCTATCGTTTAAGCCCGGCGGGTATGAACGGGGCATCTGCAACGCCACCGCAAGGAGACACCATGGAGACTATCGAAGCACTCATTCACCGCCGCAGCTGCCGCAAATACAGCAATCGTCCCGTCGAGGCCGAAAAGCTTGCACGGATTATCGAAGCCGGCCAATATGCACCGAGCGGCATGGGCCGCCAGCCGGTGACGTTTGTCGCCGTCACCGACCCCGCGACCGTCGAGCGTCTCTCACAGCTCAACGCCCAGGTCATGGACAGCAACAGCGACCCCTTCTATGGCGCCAAGACCGTTGTGGTGGTGCTGGTTGACCGCAGCGTGCCCACACATCTGGAAGACGGCTCGCTCGCCATGGGCAACTTGCTCAACGCCGCCTATGCACTGGGTGTCGATTCGTGCTGGATTCACCGCGCGCATGAGGTCTTTGACTCGCCCGAGGGCCTGGAGCTGTTGGCCAGCTGGGGCCTGCCCGCCGACGGCAGCCTGCGCGGTGTCGGTAACTGCATTCTTGGCTACGCCGAGGACACGCTACCCGAGGCAAAGCCGCGCCGCAACAACGTGGTGTACGTCAAGTAGCGCAGGAGTGTCCCAAACTGCCGGCAGAAAAGGAACGTCCCCTTCTGCCGGCAAGCTATGTTGATATTTGAGTTGTCGTCGCTTCGCTTGTCTGGGTCGTTTCGGCGTCGTCGCCTTGCTTGTCTTCGTCCTTTTGAGCATCGGCGATGGTGGTGGCCGCCGCGACGATGCCGCGCTGGGGCGCGACGCCTGTCTGGGTCTGAGCGCCCTCGATAACTTCTGTGCCTGCATGCGCGAGCTCGGGCGATTTAAACACTGCGTCCAAGTTGGCGCCACCGCCGGCGTAGCCGAGCGCGGCGAGTGCGATGACGATCACTGCAACGACGACCGCGATCGGAACATAACGGTGCCAACCAGCCGGATTGAGCCCACTGCGGCGAGCCGCCCCGCGGCTGATGTAACCGAGCGTTCCGTCGTGCTTGAGCTTTGAGCCCACCACGCGTTTGCGGCCCCACAGCGAGGACTCTGCCTGCATTGCCAAGCGGGCGCTTGCCGAAGGATAGCCATATTTAGTGCGCTTGAACGAGCCATCAAACCCCGAGGCGTGTTTACCCCACGTCACCGATGCTGTGCGTCGGTTGACCGGCGCGGCACTCCGCCTTCTGCGGCTCGGTTTTGAAGTCTCAGCCATATGCCCTCGCACGCCGTAACCAAATTGAAACAATAACGCTTTGGACTGTAGCACACGCGTCGCGCGCGGTCACGGGCGCCTCGCTCAACGGTCATCGTCCTTCAGCAAGCGCCACAGCGTTGTACGGCTTATGCCCAGCACCTCCGCCGCACGGGTTCGGTTGCCGTGGAGATGATCTACAACCAGATGCGCGATATCTCGCTCGGTATCTGCCAGCGGTCGCAGGATATACAGGTCGCTTTCGAGTGTCGGGGCGCCAAAGGTTGCGGTCTTAATCACGTCCTCTTGGGCGAGCACTTCCTCCGCCACAGCGCGGTCCACCGTGCCCGTCCCCACCAATATATACAGTCGTTCCGAGACCTCGCGGAGCTGCAGATAGTTGCGCGGCCAGCGGTAAGCATCGAGCGTCTTCGTCGCCGTGGCAGACAGCGTGGGCGCTGCCGTCCCAAATGCATCAGCGAGATATTCCAAATAGCGCGCGACCTTCGTCGACGCGGCTCCCTGCTCGGCGATTGCCGGCGCCACGCTCACCGCACAGGCGAAGCGCTCGGACACAAAGGCGGCTTGATCACTTTCGCTGCCGCCCGGCATGTCATTCGCCGTCAGCACCACATGGCAGCGCGTCGCCAACGCGGTGTCGGCCATCGTGGAAACGAGCTCGCGAAGGCGCTGGGGACCAACCGCGTTCCAGCCCTCAATGCAAAGGGTCACCCCCGTTTGGAACAGCGGCGATTCGGAGCTTTTGAGCACATGGCGCCAACCGCGATCGGTGAGTTCATCGAGCGCGACGGAAACAAAGGGCTGATCGGCAAAAGGACCGTCCAGATAGAGGCACTTGGCGATCTCGACCTGACCCGCTCCCAGCTCGCCCTCGAGCATAAGGGGCACACCGCGCGCGTAGCTCTCGGCGACCGGTGCAGCCACCGCAGCGGCACCCTCAACGATGCCGTACGCGCTCGATTCATAGCGGGCCTCAACTTCGTCGGCGTTGAGCCACTCGATGCCCGCATGCGCCGCGGCGCCGCGCACCTCGCGGACCACGACGACCCAAAGGCCCCCGCCCTCTTTGTCGGTGGGGCGAACGGTCAGGCTCAGGCGCGTACCCGCACGCCCCATAACCAGACGCGCGCCGTCTCCTATACGATCGAGGCGTTCGGCAACAAAAGCCGCCACATCCCGCTCAAGCGCCGCGTCATTCATGGTCGAGATCGCGACGTCCCCACGCGCATCGATTGCCAATGCCGAGGCCCCGGCGGCAGCTATGGCATCGGTCAAGATGTTCAGCTTGGCATCGCTATCCATGATTTGCCCCTGTCCGCGGCATCGTGCAACCGCCGACGGTCGCGCGACCGAGTGTTTCAAAATTGAACGATATTGCTCACCAAACACTATAGGGCAGAAAGCGCCGTCCTGCGAGTATAGGTGTTGCCCCGCATCGCCATCCTGGCGGGGCGATAAGAGCTCTTCGGGACTTATAAACCTGCGGACAAGCCATACCCGCAAGAGCTCCTATCGCTCCACCGTGAGAATGCGCTCACCAGCACGCAACACGCAGCACGCAAACAAGCTATTTCTCTACCAGATTCCCAGTACGTGTTGCATTCCCAAACTCATGCACGCAATGCCAATCCAGCAGCAAAAGCCCAGCGCGATGGGCTTGCCGCCCTTTTTGACCAGCTCGACGATATCGGTATTAAAGCCAATTGCCGCCATGGCCATCACGATAAAGAACTTCGACAGCTCCTTGATGGGCGCCGTAAAGGACGCGGGAAGCTGAAGCACCGTGGTGATCACACTCGCCAGCACAAAGAACAGCACAAACATGGGAAACGCGCGTTTAAGCGAGAACGTGCTTTTGGCGTCGCCGCCGGCCTTGCGTGCTAGATGCATCTGCCAGCATGCGAGGACCAACGTGATGGGAATGATAGCCAGCGTCCTGGTGAGCTTGACCACCGTGGCGCTCTCGAGCACATTTGCGCCGGGATGCATGCTGTCCCAGGCGCTCGCCGCAGCCGTTACCGACGAGGTGTCGTTGATGGCGGTGCCGGCAAACAGGCCAAAGCCCTCGTTGGTCAGCCCGAGCATGCCGCCGAGCGTCGGAAACACGAGCGCCGCGATAACGTTAAACAGGAAGATGACCGAAATGGCCTGGGCAATCTCGTGATCGTCGGCGTCGATGACGGGCGCGGTCGCAGCGATGGCCGAACCGCCGCAAATCGACGAACCCACACCTACAAGCGTCGCGATCTTGCCCGGTACGTTCATGACGCGGCAGAGCACAAAGGCGATGACAAGCGAAGTCGAGATCGTCGCCACGATAATCGGCAGCGACTGGGCGCCCTTGGACAGGATCTGGGAGAGGTTCATGCCAAAGCCAAGCAGGATAACCGCGTATTGCAAGACTTTTTTGGACGTATAGGTAACGCCGACGGAGAGCTGTTCGCGACGATTCTTGGGAAAGACGAGCGCCAGGACCATGCCAAAGAGGATGGCAAATACCGGACCGCCGACCACCTCAATTTGTTTGCCGAGCAACGTCGCGGGAATGGCGACGATCAGGCAGAACAAGACGCCTTTCCAGCGCTCGCGTACGATATTTGCCAGTTGCATATGGGACTCCTTCTTTCTATTTCACGTTTGCGACGGCTTATGATACGGCAACATTGAGCGCAGCCTTGCGCAAACACAGACTAAGATGCCGCAATAGTTCTCAGGCAACAGCCGAATTACCCACCGCGGAGAGCTGATTCGCGGCATAATTAACAACTGACATATGAGTTTGATAGAACAGTTGCGAGGCGCTATGGAAGAATCGATGCACGTCGGCGAGCAGGAAACGAGCCTACAGGACCAGTCCTACCACACCATTCGACGCAAAATCGTCTACCTGGACTACAAGCCGGGCGAAAAGCTGGGCGTCAAGCAACTTTGTGATGACCTGGATATGGGTCGCACGCCCGTGCGCGAGGCTTTGGTTCGCTTGGCGCAGGAAGGCCTGGTGCGCACCGTGCCCCAGAGTGGCACCTACGTCTCACCCATCAACCTCACCCTTGCCGAGAGTGCCTGTTACATCCGCGAGCATCTGGAAAAGCAGGTGATCGTGGAGTGCTGTGCGCGCGCCACCTCGGCAGGCATCGAACAGCTCGACCGCGCCATCGTGCTGCAGGAAAAGGCCATGGCCGAAGAGGATCGCATCGGCTTCTTTTTGAGCGACAACCTCATGCATCACATGATTTTTAGCATCGCATGTCGCAGCACCGTGTGGTCGTGGCTCGAAGAGACCAATGCCGACCTGGAGCGCTTCCGCTGGCTGCGCGCTGCCACGCAGGTTCTCGACAATCAGGACATCGTGAACGAGCACAAGCAGATTCGCCGCGCTATCGCCGGTCGCGACCCCATCGAAGCGAGCTTTTTGGTCAGCAAGCACCTGCACATGATGTTCCGCAACCAAACCGAAGTTCTGGACCAGTTCCCCGAGTACTTCGAGACCAGCAAGCTCCGCTAACCTGCCAAAAAGGGACAGGTTTATTTTGGCAGGTTTTATCTGGTCAAATGTAAAAATGGCTCGGCTCCGTCTTGATGCGGAGCCGGGCCTTAGTCGCTAGAACGGCGGAACCAATTACTCTACCGTGACGCTCTTGGCGAGGTTTCGGGGCTGGTCAACGTCGCAACCGCGCAGGATGGCGACCTCGCGGGCGAGCAGCTGCAGCGGGACACTCGCCGGGATGGGGCTGAACACGTCGCGGACTGCCGGCACGCGGATGATGCAGTCGGCGATCTTGTTGATTTCCTCGTCGCCCTCGGTGGCAACGACGATGACCTTGGCGCCGCGCGCCTTGCACTCCATAAGGTTCGACACGGTCTTGTCGTAGGTGGCACTCTTGGTGGCCACAGCGATGACAGGGAAGCCCGGGTCGATCAGGGCAATGGGGCCATGCTTCATCTCACCGGCGGCATATGCCTCGGCGTGCAGGTAGCTGACTTCCTTGAGCTTGAGCGCACCCTCGTAGGAAATAGCGGCACCCATGCCGCGACCCACGAACAGTGCGGACTGCGCGTCCTTGCACAGCAGGGCGGCCTCATGAACGGCTTCGGTTTGGGTATCCAAAATCCACTGGATCTGCTCGGCCGTATCGGAAAGCTCGCGGAACAGCATGCGCGCCTGCTTGGTGGTCAAGCGGTACTTGACCTGCGCCAGCAGCAGGGCCAAAAGCGTAAGGCTCACGACCTGGCCGATGAAGCTCTTGGTCGAGGCGACCGCGATCTCCTTGTTGGCCTTGGTGTAGATGACGCCGTCGCTCTCACGCGCCACGGGGCTGCCCACCACGTTGGTGATGCCGAAGACCTTGGCACCCTTGATGCGCGCATCGCGAATGGCGGCAAGGGTATCGGCCGTCTCGCCCGACTGGGACACGGCAACGACAAGCGTCGTCGGCGTGATGATGGGATTGCGATAACGGAACTCGCTGGCCGCCTCCACCTCGGTGGGGATGCGAGCCCAGCCCTCAATGAGATTCTTGGCAATGAGGCCAGCGTGATAGCTGGTGCCGCAAGCGATCACGTAGACGCGGTCGATGTCGTTAAGCTCCTCGAGCGAAAGGCCCAGCTCGTCGATGTCGAGCTCGCCGGCCGGCGTCATACGACCGACCAGCGTGTCACGCACGACGCGCGGCTGCTCGTGGATTTCCTTGAGCATAAAGTCGGGATAACCGCCCTTTTCTGCCATGTCCAGGTCCCAGTCAATGTGGGTGACCTTGGGCTCGATAACGTTGCCGGCCTCGTCGGTGTACTCGACGCCTGCGGGCGTGAGCTTGGCAAACTGACCGTCCTCGAGCACCACAACATCGCGGGTGGCGTCGATGAGCGCGATGACATCGGAGGCGACATAGGCGCCGGTCTCGCCCGCGCCGACCACGATCGGGGAATCCTTGCGGGCCACGGCGATCACGCCGGGCTCGTCAGCGCACACGGCGGCCAGACCATAGGCACCGACCACGTGGGTGCACGCCTCGCGCACGGAGGCCATCAGGTCGTGCGTCTCGGCATAAGCCTCTTCGATCAGATGCGCGAAGACCTCGGTATCGGTCTCGCTCTTAAAGTGATGGCCGCGACCCTCCAGCTCTTCGCGCAGCTCGGCGAAGTTCTCGATGATACCGTTGTGGACGATGGCGATACGACCGTCGCAGCTGGTGTGGGGGTGAGCGTTAACGACGGAGGGCTTGCCGTGGGTGGCCCAACGGGTGTGACCGATACCGCAGGTAGCGTCGCTGTCGATATTGGAAAGCTCGCTCTCCAGGCCCGCGACCTTGCCCACGCGGCGGATGACGTCGATGCGCGCCGCGGCGCCCTCGCCCACCTCGAGCGCGACGCCCGAGGAGTCATAGCCGCGATACTCCATACGCTTGAGGCCCGTAACCAGGATGTTCTTTGCAATATCAGAGCCGGTGTAGCCGACAATTCCGCACATAGGATAAATCCCTTCGTTCGCGTGACTGCAAGACGTCCACGCACAAGGGGCGCTGAGACGTATAACGTTCGAGTATTGTACTTACGCAAGCACAAGCTGATATACCAGAAGTGGTATCTCAACTTAGATACCACCCGATGCACACACGTCCAGCCGGTCCAAACCACCACAATGGGGACAGGCACCTTCGTGGTGGTTTGGACCGGGGTGGTGGCCTGTCCCGGCGATTTATCTCGATCTGTAACATCTAGGACACCAAAAGCGGACTTACTGTTACAGATTGAGATTTTCCGTCCGACCTCGACGTTTTGTCTCAATCTGCAACAGGTAGAACCGGTTTTGCCGTCCAGATGTTACAGATCGAGACAGTTGAAGGCCGGAACAGCAAACCGCCACGAAGGGAACTATCCCCTTCATGGCGGTTTGGACGGCGGCGTTTGTCTATGAGGCTTGCTTGGGGAAGGTCGTCGCGAGCGCTGCAACGGCAAGTCCTGCCACCACGTAGAAAGCCGAGGCCGCAGACTTTGCGCGAACCTCGGCATTGTCCGCCAAGAGCTCCCCCTGCGCCTCGGACGCAACGCCCATCGATTCCAGGCGCGCCATAAATGCGGCGTCACTCTCGTAGGTATAAACAACCTCTTCGAGCGCCGCTTTACTCTGTGTGTCGACCACATTGCTCGCATCAATACGTGCATCGAGACCGGTGTTGACAGCGATAAGCAGGACCGAACCCATGGCGGCAGAGCCCAACGCGAGGCCCAGGTTACGCGCCGCACCCTGGATGCCGCCCGATTGCTGAGCGTCACTCGGCGGCACGGCGGAAGCGACAATGTTGTTGGCCTGCGAGTTTACCAGACCAACGCCCACGCCACCAAAGAGCGTACCGACCACCATAATGGGCGTCAGCTCGGACGCGCGCACGCCAAACGCCATGCTCACACAGGCCGCCGCCATAAAGACATAGCCCGTACGCACCACAGACCAAGGCTTAAGCTGCGGAAACTTGCGCGGCACAAACATTGCGAGCACCAGCATGGGCACACCCGAGATGATGCCCAAAAGCGCTGTCTGCATGCCGCCAAGGCCAATTACAAGCTGATAGTACGAAGTGCCGACCAGACCCTGAGCGCCCATGTAGAAAAACGGCAGAGCAATGGCGATGACGCCGGAGCGAACGGTGGGATTGCGCACAAAGCTCGACGGCAAAATCGCTATGCCGTGGGTGCGCTCCATCCAGTGCTCGACCGGAATCAGCATCACCAGCAATAGCAGGCCGACGCCGACAATAGGCAAAGCGGGAGAAATGCCGGCAATCGTAAAGGGAGCCTGCGGCAAGGGAGCAAATACGCCCCAGGTCGAAATGCGCGAAAGACCGCACATAACGGCGAACAATCCCAGAGAGGCAATAACCGCGCCCGGCGCGTCAAACTTGCCCGCATGCAGCCCGCCGCCCGTCGGCAGCTTTGCGCTCGCAACGAGCAGTGCAACAAAATAGGCGGCGAGCACGCCGAAGGTCACGCGAAAACCTGCGATATCGACCAGAATGCCCAGCGCGATAGGAATAATCGTCGCAAGCGCCGCCGATGCGGCAATCACGCCATATGCCTGCTTGCGCTCCTCGCCTTCGTACAGCATGGACACCATGCCCAGTACCGAAGGGATAATGAGGCTTGCGCCCAGCCCGACCATCAGTCGGCCACCCCAAATAAGCAGCTCAATGCTCGGTGAAAACGCGCACAGCAGCTCTCCCACCACAGCAAGCACCAATCCGGCACGGAAGTTGCGGCACCACCCGATAACCATGCCGAGCAAACCGCTTGCAAGCATAAAGGTGCCCGCCATAAGCGAATAGACCGTGCTCGCCATCTGCACGTCCGAGAGCGGACATCCAAACACGCGCATCATCTCGGCCATGGCAACCGAAAACGCACCGTTGTCTGCCGAGGTACCCACCTGAGCGCATGCCAGCACGATCAGCGGCGCCAGTCGCGCCAAACGAGAAGGCGCCACAGGCTCCATCCCCGAGTTCGAAACCGCGCGATTCATGCACATCACCATCCGCTTTTTTCATTCCGTATATGCGGCAAGGATTTAAAACCAACCCTTCCCCTACTCATCATAAAAAATGCGTATCATGACAGGTGCCACGCTCTTTTCCAGATATACGGCAAATCGAGCTTTCTCGCGACCCTAGGGAGCCCCATGAGCATCAATCAGCGACAAGCAAAGCTGCTTAAAATCCTGCTCGGCCAGGCGGGCTACACCCCGACAGTCGATATCTCCGATGCCCTTGCTTGCTCGGAGCGCACCATCCGCAACGACATGCGGGCCGCTAACGCCTTCCTCGACGAAATGGGCATCCAAGCGGCAATTGTCTCCAAGCGCGGCAACGGCATCCGCATTGATGGCGACAGTGCACAGTGCGGCAAAATCTCTGACATCATCAAGGAGCGTTCGCTTTCCATGGACGCCGGTCTTGACCGCTTCTATCGCGGCATGTTGCTGCTCACCTGCGACTACCGGCACCAATACACCACCGAATCACTTGCGCGGGCCATCCTCACCAACAAACAGCAGGCCCAAGACGACCTGCGTACGTGGAACGAGCTCTTGACGCCGTTTGGAGCTCAAATCGTACGCGGGCGCCGCATTACGGTTGAGGGTCCCGAGGAGTACATCCGATTCTTCGTCGTCTACTATCTGTTTGAGCTCGCGTCGACCGCCATGAAGCGTCGCATTGAGCCGCAGCTCTTTGGCGGCAACGAGCAATTCTTCAACGACCTCATCGCCTACGTCGAGCGCGAAAGCCGAACACTATACACCGATAACGCCCGCCACCAGCTTGCCGTCTACCTGCAGATTATGACCCTGCGCATTCTTAAGGGCAAAGAGGTCGCTGGTTACACCTCGACGATTCCCGTTGTGTACGACGACGTCGCCAACCGCATTGAGCAGCACTTCGGCATCGAGGTCTCCTCCAACGAGCGCGGCATCATCCGCGACCTCTTTACGGTCTCCACGCGCCGCTGGACGCCCGAGTTCCAGCGCACATATCAGCCCACACCCGAGGCGGCACGCCTCACCGAAGAGCTATTCTGCGCTCTCGGCGAACGCTTTGGCACGCGACCGCCGCTTCATCTCGAAAAGCCCTGTGCCGCGCTCATCGAAGCCGGACAAACTCACATGCGCTATGAACGCGCCATCTCACTGCCCCAGGAAAACACCTGGACGGTGCGATACGAAAACATGGCCTCGTTTATGCGCCTGTCCGAGGTGCTGCGCGACGCGCCCGGCCTATCTGGGCTGAATCTATACCAGACCGACGTGACGCGCCTGGCGATGCTATTGCTCTCGTATATGGACGGCCTGTCCTCGCACGATCAATGGCGTGTCGGACTCGTGGTCAACTGCGGCATTGAGCAGGTCTTCTATGCGCGCGATCGACTTGAGCGGCTCATTCCCTGCATGCGGGTCGCGCGTGTGCTGACCGAAACAGAAGTCGCCGAGATTGAATCAGACCCCAAGCACAGCAGCCTCGACTTCCTGGTCTCATTCGACCCCATCAAAACGACGCTTCCACTCTGCGTGCTGAGCAATGCCATCGATGACGCCGATCGCAGCCGCATCGAGCTGCTGCTCATGAAGCTTGGATGCCCCCACGCACTCGACGACGCCCCGCTTGCCGGCGGTCTTCCCGAGCGCGAGCTCGATATCTCGCACGCGCGCATGCTCACGCGCACCCTTCACGCTGCACTTGTCGAAGACGGCCTCTGGCGTGGCACGCTCTCCGGCTTCTCGAACACCTTCGAGATGCTGTCGTTCACGCACGGACCTTGGCTCTTGCTGACCGTATGTTCCCAAGATGTCGCTCAAACCGGGGCCGTGCATTACCGCGTGGAAACACGAGTCGGCTTTACCGGCGACCGCCTGCAACACATCCTGGTGCTCTGCGTCGCCCCAAGCGATGAGCGCGTCCTCACTCCGGCCACACAGCGCTTCCGCAAGCTCGCATCCGAGGCCGGTCTCAAACGGTAGACGGCATGGGCACCCATCGCGCGTGCCCATGCAAGCCTTCAAATACGCTTAAGCGCAAAGAACCCGTGGCCGCCCCTGCAGCCACGGGTTCTATTTAGCGTCTATGGCCTATGCCATGACAAAGCTATTTGCGCGTCCAGACAGTCTCGCCCTCTTTGATCGTCTCGAGAACGCGCAGGTTGCGCACCTCGTCGAGCTCGATCTTGAGCGGGTTCTTCTCGACAATGCAGAAGTCGGCCAGCTTGCCGGCCTCGAGCGTGCCCTTACGGTCGAGCTCGCCATACTGGAAAGCGCCGTTGACCGTGATGGCCTTCAGACCCTCGTACACGCTGATCTTCTGATCCTCGTCCAGCTGAGCGCCGCCCTTAGTGACGCGCTTGGCGGCGCACCACACAGCCTCAAAGAAATTGGGGCGCAGCACCGGCGTGTCGGTGTGGAAGGTAAACGGCAGGCCGCACTCCAGAGCGTCATGGCAGGCAGACACGCGACCGCCGCGCACGGGACCGAAGTTCTTAAGATGCACGTCGGCCCAGTACCAGATATGGCTGGCGAAAATCGACGGGATCATGTTGATCTCGGCCATCTGCTCGTACTGATCGCGGCGGGCAGTCTGGCAGTGGATCATGACCGGGTGCAGGCTCGCTTTATCGGGATTAGGCGAATCCTCCAGCGCGCGCTTGTACACGCGCAGGTACTGGTCGGCAGCCGCATCGCCATTGGTATGGGCGAGCAGCTGATGATTGCCGTCGATGGCCTTGCGCATAAAGTCATAAGCGGCCTTGTCGGTCATGGTGCCATAACCGCAGTAACCCTCGCCCTCATCGCCGGGAGTGTAGGGCTCGGTCATCCACGCCGTACGACCCTGGGGAGAACCGTCAAAGAACATCTTGAGGCCACCGATACGGAAGTGACCGGTGTAGTCCTGCGAGACAAAAGGCTCGTGGTCGGCCAAGATTTTGTCGACATCCTCGCCGTACATGGGATAGCTCACGACGTCCATCTTGAGCAGGCCCTTGTTCGCAAGGCCGCAGAACAGCGCTGCGAAGTCGGCGGTGGTAGCACCCTCCTGGCAGGTGGTGATGCCGTTTTCCAGGTAGATGTCCTGCATCTCGCCGATCATGACGTCCATATCCATCTTCTGACGCGGCTGAATCACGGCAAAGACCGGCCACATAGCGCCCGGCTCCTCGCAGTAACCGTCCGGCGTGCCGTCGGCCTCGCGACCGTAGCGAGCGCCCTCGGGATCGGGAGTCTCGGCGGTAATGCCGGCAAGCTCCAACAGCTTGGTGTTGGCAACAACCATGTGGCTCGAAGCGTGGACGGCGATAACCGGAATGGTCTCGCTCACGCGGTCGAGCACGTGACGGTTAGGGTGCTCATGCTCGGCCAGGGAATTCTGGTCGTAGGAAACACCCATGATCACGCCGTCCTCGCCAATGCCGCGCTGCTCGGCAAAGGCAGCCAGACGCTCGACGATCTCATCGAAATCCGCCGCGCCGTTAAGGTCGGCAGCCACGATGTACTGCGTGCAGCCAGAGATGTGGCTGTGGGGGTCAATCAGACCGGGCATAAGGCAGGCGCCGTTGAGGTCAATCTCCTCGGCATCCTCTGCCTGAGCGCGAGCCTCCTCGAGCGAGCCGGTAAACGCGATGGTGCCGTCGTCTGCAACCAGCAGGGCCCCAAAAGTCTCGTCCTCGCCGGTCATGGGAACAAAGTCGCCGTTAAAGTACAGCTTCTTCATGACCTACTCCTCCTCTTTGGAGAACTTCTTGATAGCAGGGGTGGTGGCCAGACCAAGCACGATGATGGCAGCGCCCACGTAGTAAGCGAAACGCGTGGAGTTGAAGCGGGACTGGGCATTGATCTCGACCAGGGCGTCGCACTCCTCATCGCTCATATCGATGTCCTCAATAGAAGCGCGGAAGTTCTCATCGGAGACGAGGTCGATATTGCGCTCGGAAATAGCGGCGACGGTGGACTCGGAAATGCGGGAATCGTTAGCGGCTGCATCCTTCACGGAGTTGGTGATACCAAAGAGCAGCACGGCACCCAGCAGGGCAATGCCGATGGCCTGGCCAACGTTACGCATGGTGGTCTGAATGCCGCCGGACTGGGAAGCGTCGCGCTCGTTCACGGCAAGGGCGACAACGTTGTTGGCCTGGGCGGAAACGATACCGGCGCCCGAGCCGGCAACAACGCAGCCAATGAGAATGCCCGGCATGGAAGCAGCGTCGAGCGTAACGGAGAACGCCATGATGATCAGGGCGGCGGCAAGGGTGAGGTAGCCGACCTGGATGACGCGACGCGGGTTAGCCTTCGGCATGAACTTGGGGATACCGATGGAGAAGGCGAAGGTCGGAACGCCAACGACGATGGAGAGCACGCCAACGATAGCCGGAGACCAGCCAGCAACGAGCTGCAGGTAGGGGGCCATCAGAATGGACTGAACACCCATGAAGAAGAACGTGATGGCGGAGGCGGCGAGACCGGCGAGGACCTGCGGGGTCTTAAGGAAGGACTGGGGCAGCAGGGCAAAGCCGTTCTTCTCCTCGACCTTCTTCTCGACGTTGATCATAACGATGAGGATGATCACGCCCAGGACAGCCATGGGCAGGCAGGGGGAGATACCGGCGATGGTGAAGGGGCATGCCGGGAAGGGCTCGACGAGGCCCCAAGCGGAGATGCGGGACACGCCGACCAGGAACAGGAACAGGCCGGTTGCGGCAAGGGCAACGCCGACGCCATCGAACTTGAGCTTCTCATCGGACTGCTCAATCTCGGGCAGCTTGAAGGACAGCAGGAACACGAGTACAAAGTAGGCGGCGAGGACGAAGAACGTCACGCGCATGCCGGCGGCCATGAGCACGATCGAAAGCAGCAGCGGCAGCAGGGCGGAAAGGCCGGAGGCGGCGCCTA
Source organism: uncultured Collinsella sp. (assembly GCA_900549065.1). GTDB lineage: Bacteria > Actinomycetota > Coriobacteriia > Coriobacteriales > Coriobacteriaceae > Collinsella. Next base: position 25,716 of record URNC01000002.1, read on the forward strand.
TGCAGCCAAAGGCAAGCACGCGGTTCTTACCGTGATAGATCTTGGGAACGAGGCCCAGAACCGAGGGAATCATGAACGACGCGCCGAAGCCCACGAGGGTACGGCCGCCCCAAATGAAGACGGTCATGTTGGGGGAAACGGCAAGGACGACCTCGCCGGCGGCGCACAGCAGGGCGCCCATGCGGAAGTTCTTCTTCCAGCCGATGATGGTACCCATCATGCCACCGGCGATCATAAAGGCGCCGGCCATGAGGGAGTAGACCACGTTGGCGAGCTGGATGTCGGCGGTGGTGGCGCCGAGGTCCTGCGTCAGGGCGGTTGCGGCGAGCGAAAGGGCGCCGTTATCGCCCGAAGTGCCCATCTGGGCCAGGATCAGAACGAGAACGGGGAGAAGCATGAACTTCTCGGCACCCTTCTCCTCTGCCACAGCTTTAGTTTTAGCCATGTGTTGGTTCCTTTCTTTTCCGTTTCACGCGGGCATTGAACCCCTTTGAGCCCGCGCGTCTTGTCGAGGCAAATATAGGCTGGAGCGCAATACGGACGGCATCAGAGCCATTGCCGTAGATACGGCAATTCTGACGGCGGGCCTAAAGGGCATCTGCTTTTTCTCGTGTCAAGCAAAACGGCCGACCCCTTTGCTCGGGCCGACCGTTTTGAAGAGACAGTTTGATTGTTGGAAAATCCTAGGCAGTCGCGGCGACTTCCCCAGCGTCGACACCCGCGGTGGTGGCACCGATGACGACGTAGCCGCTCACACAGCCGGCAACAGCGCACATAACGCCCTTAAAGATCATCATACCCGTGCGCGAAAGCGGCAGCGGGAGCACAAAAGTGCAAAGCCATGCAAGGGGCGTGGCAACTACGAGAGCGATGATGCCGACGACGATCGACAGGGGAATCGACTTTTTGGGCAGCTTTGCCAGCCAACCATAGCCTTCGGAATTACCAAGGTAAACACCCTTGTTGAAGTCCATCTTGGTCAGCGGCACCACGCACCAAGTCAAGATGAGACCGAGCAGGGCACCCGTCAGCGCAATCTCCTCGACAACCTTACCGGCGGCAAAGGTAATATCGGCGTCCCCCGCGTGCATGCCCATAAAGATAAGTGCATTGACGACGCCGTTGACGATGCCGTAACCGACGATGCACTTGTTCTTAAGATAGCTCTGGTAGTCCTTTGCGGCGGCCATATGCCCTCCCCATTTTCGCAGTGTCATTTGAGTGGGGCACAGTGTGTCCTCGCGCGCATTCCGCGCTGACCAGAAGGATTACCGTATTAACGGCAACAGGCGCACCCCACCGCCACGAAGGGGACAGGCACCTTTGTGGCGGTTTTCAACATGGTGGACTTTGACACCCCAGGGGCAGGCGATGCTACAATCTGGCTTGTACTTGAAACGCATCAAAGGGGCCGCTATGGCAAAGGTAAAAATCAGCGACGTCGCGCGCGAGGCCGGGGTTTCGTTGGGCACGGTTTCCAACGCGCTCAACCACCCCGAAAAGCTGCGCCCCGAGACCCTCAAGCTCATCAACGAGACCATCAATCGCCTTGGCTACCTGCCCAACCAAAGCGCTCGTCAGCTCGCGGGCGGCGCCACCAAGTCCTTTGGCCTGGTGCTCCCCCGTCTCGATCACGGCTTTTCGCTCCAAATCGCCAGCGGTGCCCACAACGAGGCCCGCAAGCACGGCTACGACCTACTCATCGCCAACGCCGATAACGACGATATTCTCCAGGACCATTACCTGCGCTACTTTATGGGCACCCAGATGTCCGGCGTCATGGTTCAGCCCATGGCATCCCCCGACTGGCACCCCGCCCTGACCAAGATGCCCGTGCCGATCGTCCATCTGGACATCCATTGCTCCGAGCCCGGCTACTACGTGGCCGCCGACAATGAGGCCCAGGGTCGCATCATTGCCGAACTTGCCATCGCCCGCGGCGCGCACCATATTGTCGTCGTCGGCCGAGCAGCATTTATGCAACTCACCCTGCGCGTCCTTGGCATTCATAAGGCGCTCGCCCTGCACCCCGATATCAAGATCGAAGTCATCGACGCCGGCGAATGGAATACCGCTGCCGACGGCTACGGCATCGGTGCCCAAATCGCCGAGCGCCCCGCGGACGAACGTCCCGATTTTGTCGTCGGCCTGACCGATGTGTTGGCCTCGGGCGTCGTTTCGGCACTGGTCGACAAGGGCATCTCTGTCCCCGGGCAAGTACGCGTGGCCGGATGCGACGGCAACCCGCTCGCTTGGAGCGGATCGGTCCCGCTCACTACGGTAGCGCCCCCGGGCTACGAGATTGGCCGCAAGGGTGTCCAACTGCTGATGGAGCAAATCGAGAACAAGGCCCCGGCAAAGATCAAGCATATCCGTGTCGGCTCCGCAGCGCGTACCGTCACCGCAGTCGCCGCCGAGGATATCAACCGCCAAGAACTGGTACGTCCGTTCCTACTGGAACGCGCCAGCACCCAGGCAAGCAGCCAGACCGACGCCACGGCCATCAACCTCGGTGCGTATCTATAGCACGCCCGCGAGTATGCTAAGTCGCCGCTTAAGCAAAAGGGGCCCGACCATTGCCGGACCCCTTTTGCTTAAGCGCAAACGTGAGCAATCGCTCGTTTCAACGCCGCAATTTTCTAGCGCACAGTCTTGATTGCCGCCGCCAGGTCGAACAACGTATCGAGCACGGCCTCGCAGCCATCCACCACGTCCTGCGGCAGCGGCACGATATCGGGGACGGCAAAGACATGGCAGCCGGCCATAATGCCCGAGACGCAACCGTTGCGCGAATCCTCGACCACGGCACATTCCTCGGGAGCAAAGCCCGCGCGCTCGCAGGCGAGCAGATACATCTCGGGGTCGGGCTTGCCGTGCACGACGTCCTCGCCACACGTTACCGTTTCAAACTTGTCAAAGAGGCCAACCATCTTAAGGTTGCGCTCGGCCGTAACGAGGCGTGACGACGTCGCTAGACCCACGTGATAGCCCGCAGCCAGCAGCTCGTCTAGGCACTCGGCGGCGCCGGCCTTAAGTTCCAGTTCGGTCTTGACCATCTCGTCGCGAATCTCCTTGTGGCTGACATAGACCGCCTCGGTGGTTTCGTGGCTGCCGTAATGCTTATCGAGGATGTCCATGACATCGGGCAGCGTGCGACCGATAAACTGATGGATCAGCGCTTCATCAATCGCGAGCCCCAGCTCAGCGGCGCCTGCCTTCCAGGCCTTAATCCCCAAACGCTCGGTATCGACCAGCGTTCCATCCATGTCAAAAATAACAGCCTTGATCATATCGGTCCCCCTCGCCGGATTGCATTACTGCCACTCTACCGCACTTTACAAGCTTGTATATAACGTATATAGCATATTGCACTTTCGTTACATAGCTGGAAGTCTTATGACAAGCAGCTCGGTGGGATTATAGTTTCATCCGAGCTTTAATTACTGTAAGGAACTTTCATGCTTTCAGACACCGCCGCACCCACAGAGGAGCTTCAGGACAAACTCGCAGCACTCGAGCAGCTGCTTTTGGCATACGGACGCGTCGCCATCGGCTTTTCCGGTGGTGTCGACAGCAGCTTTTTGGCCGCGGTCTGCGCCCGCATCATGCCTACCAATACCCTTCTCGTCCATCTCACCACGCCCCTCATCGGCACGCCCGAACAGACTTCGTTTGAGCAGTCCGTTGATGGACAGGCCAATGAGGGGCCGCATTTTAAGCTCCCCGTGCTCAATCTTTCGGTGGATCAGTTGCAGCTCCCCCAAGTAACCTGCAACGATGCCAATCGCTGCTACCACTGCAAGCACGCCGGCTTTACCGCCATCGTCAACCACGCCAAGTCGCTCGGCTTTCCCACCGTCATCGATGGCAGCAATGCAAGCGATCGCGGTGACTACCGCCCCGGCATGCGTGCGGCAGAAGAGCTCGGCGTACGCTCACCCCTTATGGAGGTCGGCTTTACCAAGGACGAAGAGCGCGAGCTGCTGCGCGCATGGGGCTATCCCGTTTGGAACCTACCGGCGGGAGCATGTCTTGCCACCCGCGTCCCCACGGACGAGGAGCTTACGCGCGAGAAAGTCGATTTAATCCGCGCCTGCGAGGATTACCTGCACGATCTTGATCTGGCACAGGTACGCGCGCGCTTGGTCGGCGGCTGCATGCATATCGAGGCCGCACCCGCAGATGTCGCCAAGATTGCCACCCTCGGCGGTGCCGCCATCGACGACAAGGGCAAGACCCCGCTGCCCGCCGTTATCGAGTCCGCGCTGCGCGAGCTGGGCTGCGACCATATCTCCCCCGAGGTCACCCCCTACATTCACGGCAACATGAACCTTTAGGTTACGCCGTTTTACAAACGGCGTAACTGCTCGGCGCTGCGCAGGCCCCGGGCACGGTAATCTGACGTTCAACTTCACGGGCGCGACCAAAAGGTCAGCGCCCGCTTGTTTCACGTCACCTTACCGCACCCGGAGCCTGCTCGCTCGCATATGCTCAACCTGGACTGCGTTAACTGACCTACCAAAAAGGGACAGGTTTATTTTGGCAGGTTTTATCTGGGGAAATATCGCGAGGCAGTCGCCCCTCTAGCACCCATCTAACTTCGAGAGGCGCTAGAGGGGCGACCCGGCTGCATCTACTTCTTCCGATATCGGCGGTTGCGGCTCGTCGACGAACCCATTACTTCGATGAGTCCTTTATCCGCCATTTTTGGCAGATGGTAACGGACAGACGAAATTCTGACCCCCGATGCAACCGCTATTTCTCGCGCCGTCATATCCACTTCGGCGCTGAGAGCCTCCAGGATCCTATCCGCCGTCGAAGCTGACGGTTCTCTGTTCCTATCGATAATTTCGAACGTGTCTTTGCCGCATTTTGACAGGGCATGTTTATCTACAAGGTCCCCGCAGATCAGGCGAATGTCATCCGAATCCCACTTCAGGGCCTCTCGTATTTTTTGAACATCGCATACGCACCCATGCTCCCGCATAAACATGAGCAATGTTTCTTCGCGATCCGTCAGCTCGGTGCCCACATGGCTCTGAATCCACGTGCGGTTTTCAGCAAGCTCCGCCCCGTGCCGGGAAAGCAGCACCGTAAACGAATCGGCCTTAACGATAAATTTCGGCCTGCCAAGCGAACGAGACTCCATCTCGCGAATCATAGCCGGGATACCAGATCCCTGGCTTTCCGCAACGGCCCCCTCGGCATGCTCTAACGGCGTCGCCCCCATTAGGCTCATGAGCTTTGGGTTTCGGCAGCGCGATTCCCCGTTTGCAAGATTGTCCACCGTCTTTCCGCCCCAAAGCCCGCCAGGGTTTTTGATCTCTATTCTGTCTGGATAGATATCGACACTCACGGCCTGCCCCACAAACATGGGCGAATATTCTCGATGGATGCAGGCATTTGCCAAGGCCTCGCGCAAAACCTCCTGGGGAACTTCCCAATCCTCCCTTCTGCCAGCGCCTTGCACTATCGTCGCTTTGCGCAAGTTTCGTCCAATCGCGGCAAGGGCATCTTCGATGCAAGCCGGAATCGGGCCATCGCACAACTGGCGGTCAATAAACCGGGGTTGCCCGGGTGCAGATTTTTCCACATCGGAATGAACGGCGACATCGATCATCAGTTTGGGATAGAACTGCTGGGGGTAAATTCCCGCCGACAGAAGCCCCGCGAGCTTCACGGCACCATCCTTTGTAGTGATATTGAGTCTGACCAGCTGCTTTTCCAGCGTATCGGCCCCGCGCAAAACGCGCGGGGTCTGCAGCCGGCGATTTGCGATAATAGACCGCACGACATCTGGATCCAAATCCTCGACCGTTGCCTCCGAAACCACCGTGCCGTCTGCATCGCTCGGAAGCAACGCACTCTGCAGCTCATATAGCTCAGCGGGTGACATCTTGATATCTTTATCATCCACGCGCTTCTAGCTACCGTTCTGCACGCCGCGCGCGCCGATATAGCAAGGCTTCGCTTTAAGCTCAAGTTCAAAGATGCGCACCAGAAGCACCTGGAGCCCGTCGACCTCGCCTCGATCAAGCTCGTACCGCGGCGCATGGGTCACCACTGCCGCTGAGCCTCCGTCTCCGATACCCGAAACAAACTGATCGCGCACCCTATCGATAGCAAAGTTAGCCGAAGGAACAAATCCTTCGGCTTCATTCAGGCCCAAAATAATGAGCCCACCCGCAGTGTTCGCAAAAGCGCTCACTGTCTCCCATACGTCTGCGCTCAATTTATTCGTGCAGGCTTTAACTTCTACCGATGCGTCATCAGTCCCCCGCCTGCGAAGGCGCTCAACGATAAGGCCAAGAGGTTCATCCAGCAGCATTGGCATTCCGTCTCTCTAAAACGATAGATTTATCTCTCTAAAGTATAGTATATCTCTCTAACTTTAGAGAGATAAGCACCTTATTTTAGAGAGACATTTAGAGAGATGTATCGAATTCACTGTTAGATAGCCCAATGTTATCTCTTTAACTGGCTTTCTCTTTAGAGGGACAATTAGAGAGACGAGCGCAATCTCTCTAATCATGGGCTCCTCTCTTTAAAGTGCGCACATCCCAACCGCACCTTAAGCTGCGGTGAAATAACTCACGATCACCCACCGAAAAGGGACAGGTTTGTTTTGGCAGGTATCATTTGGGGAAACGCCGAATAGCTTCATATACACAACCGCCGCAGCTCCATATGAGGCAAATGAATCCGTAGCATTTGTCCCAAATCTTAAGTATTTGTTCGGCAGAACGGCCCCTGCCGGCTCCTGCTAGACTGGTAGACTCCCAACCGTCCATCCAGGAGCCTCAATGTCGCGCAAGCCCGCCTACAAGCAAGTACTTTCCATCGGCACCGCCGTGGTGCTCGGGTTTGCGCTGTTTACGGGATCGCTCGACGGAGCGCCCAAGTTGCTGTCGCCGCAAAGCGATGAGCAGGCGGTAGCTCTGGCCGAGAAACAAAACGAAAGTCCCAGCCGCACCGACGACGAGGCGGACCTGGTCGCTCGGCTCGAATCGGGAACGGCGAGCTCCTCGGACCCTCAAAACGGCCAGGACCCTGGCGATGGCTCCGATTCCGCCGCAACCGACACCGGCGACGGCGCTTCCGCGGACAGCGCCGCCACCCCCATCGACGAGGTCGAAAACCCCGACCTCAACCGCGCCCGCGGTGTTTATCTCAGCAGCATTCCCGACTACGCCGGCAACCCCTACGTTGCCCTTCGCGCCGACAGCACGCACCCGCTCGGCACGCCGTCATTCACACTCGATGAATACGATCGCGCCACCGAAGAGGGCTGCTTTAAGAAATTCTCCAAGCTCGACAGCCTGGGTCGCACTCGCAAGGCGCTCGCCTGCGTAGGCCCCGAGTCGCTCGGACAGGGAAAGCGCGGCGATATCTCGCGCATCCATCCTGCCGGTTGGCACCAGCAGCGCTACGACTTTATTCCGGGCCAGAGCCTCTACAACCGCTGCCACCTCATCGCCTGGTCGCTCTGCGGCGAAAACGCCAACCGCAAGAATCTCCTCACCGGCACGCGTTATCTCAACGAGACGGGCATGCTGCCGTTTGAAGAGCAGATTCTCGGCTACATCCGCGATACGGGTAACCATGTGCTCTACCGTGTCACGCCTATGTACAACGAGGAGGAGCTCGTCTGTCGTGGCGTTCGTCTGGAAGCACAATCAGTCGAGGACCACGGCAAGACCCTCTGCTTCCACGTATATTGCTACAACCTGCAGCCGCATGTGCAGATCGACTACGCCACCGGCCGCAATCAAGCCTCGGGGGACTAGGGCCGACTAAGCTGCCCCAAAACCTAACATGATCCGTTTTCCTCCGTCCCCAAGGGATCAAAAAGGGCCGCCCCGGATTGCCCAGAGCGGCCCTTGCATCGGCATGTATATTGCAGGCAAAATCACACGCTACTTGGCGCGACCCTCCTCATAGCGCTCGACCAGCTTGGCCTGAACGTCATAGGGAACCTGCTCGTAGCCAGCAGGCTTCATGGTAAAGTCACCCGTGCCGCGCGTGATAGAGCGCAGGCGCGTCGAATAATCCGTCAGCTCGGCGAGAGGTGCCTGGGCGATGACCACGGTGTCGCCGCGCTCATCGGTCTCCATGCCCGTCACGCGACCGCGCGATGCCGAGATGTCACCCATCACGGCACCGGCGTAGCTCTCGGGGATTGTCACCGTGATTTCCTCGATGGGCTCCAGCACCACCGGGTCGGCATCGGCGCATGCCTTGCGCAGGCCGATGCGAGCCGCCGCGCGGAACGCCATCTCGTTGGAGTCGACGCTGTGATACGAGCCGTCGTACACAGCCACGCGAATGCCCGTGAGCGGGTAGCCGGCAATGATGCCGTCCTTCATGGTCTCCTGGACGCCCTTGTCCACGGCGGGGATCAGCGAGCGCGGAATGCGGCCGCCCACGACCTCGTCCACAAACTCATAGCCATCGCTCGTGCCGTCGGGCCCAATGAGCGGCTCAACGCGCAGCCAGCAGTCGCCGTACTGACCGGCACCACCGGTCTGCTTCTTGTGGCGGCCCTGAGCGCTCGCCGTGCGGCGGATGGTCTCGCGATACGGAATGCGGATCGGCACGCTTTTGGCCACGACCTTGGTACGATCCTCCAAACGGTTGAGCAGCACCGAAACCTGCGCCTCACCCACGGCGGAGATGATAGTCTGGCCCGTCTCCTCGTCACGATCGATGCTCATGGTCGGATCGGCCTTGCAGGCCTTCTCGATAAACGTGTAGAGCTTCTCCTCGTCGCCGCGATTCTCGGCCTCGATGGCGATGCGGTACTGCGAGTTGGGGAACTTAAACGCCGCAGCCTCGACCTTGCCGGTAATCGAGAGCGTATCGCCCGTCTCGGCCGCCAGCTTGGGTGCCACGATAATGTCGCCGGCATAGGCGTGACCGACCTCGGTCATGTCGCGGCCGCACATCACATACAGGTGAGCCAGACGGTCGCCCTTGCGCGTGCGCGCGTTGACCAGCTCAAGGCCCGGCTCAAGCGTACCCGTCAGCACCTTAATAAAGCTGATGCGACCCTGCTGCGGATCGGCCAGCGTCTTAAACACAAACGCCACCGGACGGTCATCGTCACTCGAGATCTTAAGCGAATCGCCGTCGATAAGCGGCATCTCGCCGTAGTCGGTCGGCGCCGGGAAGTACGTCGCGATGTCGTCCATCAGCGAGTTGACGCCCTGCTCCTTAATGCAATCGCCCGCAAAGACCGGCACAAAGATGCGCTCGGCAATCGCCTTCGACAGCAAGCCCTCAAGCTCCTCCTGCGTCAGCGTCTCCTCGCCTTCCAGGTACTTCATCATCAGCTCATCGTCGGCCTCGGCCACCAACTCGCACAGATGGTCATGGGCCTCCTCGGCCTGGGCACGATACTCCTCGGGAATCTCCGACTCAACGGCTTCGGTGCCGTTGCAATGGCGCGCCTTCATGCGCACCAGGTCGATGATGCCGTCAAAGCCCTCGCCCTCGCCCCAGGGAAGGGTCACGGCGCCCAGGCGCGTGCCAAAGCGCTCCTGCAGCAGGTCCATCGTGGTCGCAAAGCTGGCCTCGGAGCGCGACAGGCGGTTTACGAACACCGCACGCGCCAGGCGCAGGTCCTCGGCGGCATACCAGAGCTTAACCGTCGTAGGCTGCGGGCCGGCCTCGGCGTCGACCACAAACAGAGCCGTCTCGCAGACGCTCATCGCGGCAAAGGCGTCGCCGATAAAATCGGGGTAGCACGGGGCATCGAGCACATTGATGCGCGCGCCCTTCCAGTCGATCGGCGCGATGGTCGTCGAGATGGAGAATGAACGCTTGACCTCTTCAGGGTCATAGTCGAGCGTGGGCTTGGTGCCGTCGTGGCCGCCCAGGCGGGCGGTCTTGCCGGAAAGGTGGAGCATGGCCTCGGCGAGTGAAGTCTTGCCCACGCCGCCTTGGCCTACGAGCACCACGTTCCTTACATTGCCGGTCTTGGGAGCACCCATGATGACCTCCTTGCAGGGCCGCGCGCAATGCGCGACGCCAACGGGGAGAGTTCGCGGTCGGTGCCATCCCGGGAGCAGCATGGTCGGCAACCGAGCCGACTCACCCTCCAAATGTCCTATGCCACCACCCTACCCTCACGGGCGGCCGTCCATGCATACCTTTCGGCGCACGTATGAATACAGGCGGCGAGAGGAAGAGACAAGCTTGTGAGGCGATTATTGAACCCCGTCGATGCAAACAAAAAGCCGCCACAGACCGTAAGACCTGCGACGGCTTCGCCTCAATTAATAGTTGAGTAAATACCTGAGCCTATCCCTCGATACGGCTCAAGAACTCACGGGTGCGCTGCTCACGCGGATGGTCGATGACCTGCTCGGCAGGACCCTCCTCGACAATGCGGCCGCCATCCATAAAGACCACGCGGTCGGCAACATCGCGCGCAAACTGCATCGCGTGGGTCACGATTACCATCGTCATATTCTGCGCGGCAAGGTCTTTAATGACATGCAGCACCTCGGCCGTCAGCTCGGGATCGAGTGCCGAGGTTGGCTCGTCAAAGAACAGGATCTCCGGATCGAGCGCCAGGGCGCGGGCAATACTCACGCGCTGTTGCTGACCGCCCGAAAGCTCACACGGAACCTTGTTCTCGTTGCCCGTAAGCCCCATCTGCGCGATCAACTCGCGCGCACGAGCTTCCGCCTGCTCGCGCGGGCGCTTAAGCACGCGGATCGGCGCGTCGATGATGTTTTTCATCACGGTATAGTGCGGGAACAGGTTGTAATTTTGGAACACCAAGCCGAATCGCGAGCGTGCCCGCTTGGGCACATCGCCCTTCGCATAGACCGCGCCCGAACCCGCATCCGTCGCAACGGCAAGGTCACCAAACGAGAGCGAGCCTCCGTCGAGTGTCTCGAGCAGCGTGGCACACCGCAGCAGCGTGGACTTGCCGCCACCCGAAGGCCCGATAATCGCCACGACCTCGCCACGCTTGACCTCGAGCGAAATATCCTTGAGCACCTCATTGCCGCCAAACGCCTTGCGCGCGCTTTCGATTTTCATCACTGAGTTAGTCATGATAATAGTCCAGCTTCTTTTCGGCGGCGCCCAGCAGCATCTCGACCACAAAGTTAAAAATCCAGTAGATCAGCGCCGCGATCGCAAACGGCACCATGCTCACCTGCGAGGCGACCAGCGCCTTGGCCGTCGAGAACATCTCACCCACGCCAATGGCAAACGCCAGCGACGTGTCCTTGACCAGCGTGATGATCTCGTTGCCCATCGCCGGCAGAATACGCTTGGCGACCTGCGGCATCACGATATACAGAAACGTCTGCATGCGCGAATAGCCCAGTACCTCGGCTGCCTCGTATTGACCACGCGGAATGGACTGCAGGCCCGAGCGATAGATCTCGGCAAAGTAACCGGCGTAGTTGATGATGAACGCCACGACGCACGCCGTCCACTTGGAATCGGGCGTGAGCGAAATGCCAAACACGTAGTACGGGGCAAAGTAGATGGCAAACATCTGCAGCATGAGCGGCGTACCGCGCATGACCGAAATGTAGATGCGCGCAATCCAGCGAAGCGGCACGATTTTGCTCATGCGCATAAACGCCACGGGGATTCCCAGCGGAATCGACCCCAGCAGCGTCAGTACAAACAGCTGCAAACTGACCAAGAATCCCTGGCCAAGCATCTGCATCATGACCTGAATAGACATTACTTGAGCACCCAATTATCGAAAGACAAACCATAGCTTGAATATTTATCGCACAGGTCCTTGACCGTGCCGTCCTCGTAGAGCGCCTTGAGCGACTCGGTCACGGCGTCGGCCGACTTGGTGTCGCCCTTCTTAAAGCCGACGGCGTAGTGCTCGCTGGACAGCGGCTCATCAAGCTGCGTATAAGCATCGGGCTTGGCGGCAAGCTGATACTGGGCAATCGAAAGGTCGCAAGCCACGGCATCGACCGCGCCGCTCTCGAGCTGCATAAACGCCGTGTTGTACTCGCCGATCGTGTCGAGCGTGGCAAACGTCGCCGCCAGATCCTTCTGGTCACCCTCGAGCACATCCTGCGCAGCGGAATCGGTCTGGGTAATCACGGTCTTGCCGGCAAGATCGTCCCAGCTCTTGATGCCTGCATCCTTCTTTACCACCAGCACCTGCTCGTTGAGCATGTACGGCTCGGAGAACGTGTAATCGTCCTCGCGACCCTCCATGGTAAAGCCGTTCCAGATGCAGTTGATGGCACCCGAGTTGAGCAGCGTATCCTTGGCATCCCAGTCGATGGCCTCGTATTTGACCTCCCAGCCCTGCTTATCGGCAACAGCCTTGGCCAGATCGAGATCAAAGCCGGTGTACTCACCATCGTCGCCCACAAAGCCGTACGGAGGATAGGACTTATCAAAGCCCACCACGAGCTCCTTGGACTCCGCAGCGCCCTTCACATCCTTGGCCGCGGCAGAGCCAGCAGCGGAGCCCTTGCCGGCACCACCGCCGCAACCGATAAGACCAAGGCCAAGCACCGTGGCGAGCGAGCCGGCTAGACCAACAAACTGACGACGAGACATATCGGTGTTCATGGTATTCCCCCTTGATGGCACTTTAGTTAGGTAAAGTGAGTCATGTAACGTTCAGAATCATACACTCTACCTTGATAAAGTACAAGGGAGGGTTTGCCCGGCGTGGGCGGGGAGCGGCGCGTAATTAAGTTTCCTGCTCTACAGTCCTGCGCAAGACGGAAAGCACGCATGGAGCACTAGGTTGGAGCACCCGGCTGAGTGGCGCCCGGCGCGGAGTTTAATTTGCTGCTCTACAGTCCTGCTC
>URNC01000003.1 GCA_900549065.1 uncultured Collinsella sp.
TGCAGCGTAGTCTCGTGGGCTCGGAGATGTGTATAAGAGACAGCCGTCATTGAACTCTTCGGCCTGGACAGCCTGATTCTGATCCTCGGGCACGATGACGCCAATCAGCGTCTCGTCGGCAGACGCACCCTCAAAGCCCTCGATCTGCTCGTCGAAAGCCTCATCCTGTTCGGGCTCGGCCTGAGCGTCGGGAGCAATCGGCTGACCGAACTCGTCCTCGGCGTAGGTAGGCTCTTCATACTCGATGGTGTTGCCGTAGTCGTTTTGCTGCTGGGCCGCGGCATACTCCGCCGCTGCGCGCGCCATTTCCTCGGCACGACGCTTCTGCTCCCCGAAATAGGTATCGAACGGAGCATCGTCGGGAAACTCGTTGTCGCCCTGGAAGGGAGCAACGTTGTCCATAACGCCGAGCATAGCGGCGACAGAAGATTTGTTGCACACCGCGCCGGACGTATAGGGAAGAATGTGGCGGTTAGAGATAATGTTTGCCGCGTTGGCAAGTGCAACGAGGGAAGCGAGGATCGCGACAATCCACAGCAGAACCTTGAGCGCGCCGGGGAGCGGCAGGATGCGCAGGATGGCAACGGCAGCAGGGGCAACCGTGGCAACAGGCAACAGCTTGGCGATGAGCGCACGATACGAAGCATAGGGCTCGCGGGCGAGCAGCTCAGCACGGGGAGAGTCGTAGTGTGCGACAACGACCACCGGGCGGTTACGCGGAGACGCGAGCGGGCCCGAGGCCTTGTGGTAGGCGATGACATTTTGGCTCACGCCCGTCTTGCCCAGGCGCGAAACCACGGGGTGCCCTGTGCGTTCGAGCACGTAAAGAACGGCGCCGACAATGGCCAGCAAGGTGCCGACCAAGCCGATACCGCCACCGATACCCATCAGCAGGGCACCGGCAAACGCAAGAATACCGGTAACGGCAAATGCCAACCTACTGGGCGCCGGGGCATTGAACTCCTGAACCTCGGGATCAAAGCCGTGGTTGCGGAAGATCTGAGCGATATCCTCGGCCGCCAAGCGCTCTTCTTCGCTGCATGCCGGCGTAATGCCGGTGTTCTGCAGCAGGTGGTTAATATAGTTCTGGGTGTTCGCCATGTGCGCTCCACATCCATAATCCGACAAATAGGCCCAATGCATGCACATTAGAACCGTATATAGTCGAAAGTATACCCCGAGCGAGCGCAAACGACCGAATTCGGGCCATCTTAACGCCCCGAGCGGACAAGGATATAGCCTAATCTCCATATCGGACTAAAATCATGGCAGCAAACCACCTTCTCATGCGAGGACTCTATGACGGCAAGCGACACGACCGCGACAATTAAAAAGGGGAATTCGGAGCCCAGTTTCGATAAAACGGCTCAGCGCATCCTCAATCTTTTCTTTGTGCTCAACAGCTCCCCCGAACCGCTGACGACCGAGCAGATCGTCTTGGATTCCGACCTGGGATATGGCTCCGGCAACATCGACTCGGATAAGCGCAAGTTTCGGCGCGATCGTGACAAACTGCTCGAGCGTGGCATCTTAATCAAGGAGGTTCGCCCCGCCGGTGCGCAGGAGACCGAGGAAAGCTCGTGGACAATCGACCGCGAGCACACCTTTGCAGCAGGCGGCCTCATCACCGCAGACGACGCCGATATCCTGCTCAACGCCATCGACCAGACACTAGCGGCCGGCTCATCCACTTTTGCCGCACCGCTTGCCGATATTCGCTCCAAGATTGCCTATCTCACCGGTAGGACGACGGTGGACGAAGCACCAATCCGCCGCTCTCCCACCGTCGATGCGGTATGGAGCGCCTTTGCCGAGCGATGCGCGCTGCGATTTTTATATCAGAACGGACGCGGCGAGCAGAAAGAACGTACCGTCTGCGTCTACGGCATGTTCGAACGCGAGGGCGTGGCGTACTTCTGCGGCCTCGACAATGTCACCGACGGCATCAGGACATTCCGCTGCGACCGTATCGTTCGCGCTTGGCGTCCTTCGAAGGCCTACGCCATCCCTGCGGACTTCAATCTCAACGACTATCTGTTCTTTGAATTCGATTTTGCCGACCGACCGCCCGTTGCAGCCACGTTCTCGTTCGCCCCTCAGACGCAGATCGATATGATCAACGGCCTCACGCGCGGGCGAGGTGAGCTCGCACACACCGATGCGGGATGGACCTGGACCGTTGACGTGCGTGACCTTGAAGCCGCCGCCTCATTTTGCATGGCCCACGCCGTGGACGGCATGAGGCCCGTGGCCCCCAAATCGCTCAAGCAGGCGTGGAACCGCCTCATTGAAAGGACGGTGCACGAGCATGCCCGTGCGTAAACTCACCAGCGAGCAGAGACTCTCGCGCGCCATCGACATCATGGAGGCCCTCTACGCCGCCGGCGAGAGCGGCATGACACGAGCCGAGATTTGCAGCCGCTTTGACATCACAGGGGTGTCGCTCGACGAGATTCTCGAGATCGTCTCGACGCTCGCGGACCGAGAATCGGGCGCGCGCATCATCTGCGAATGCCGCGGCGAGCGTGTGGTCCTCACCGGCGACGCCGGGCGTGTTCTACCGTTGCGCCTGAGTGGCGCCGAGGGCGCTGTGCTCAACCACGAACTTGAATCGTTGGGGATCGAGCCACAGACGGCAGCCCGGATTCGGCATGCTCTTCTACCCGAAGAGCTCGGCTATAACCAGCGCGTCTTTGACACCGTCAACCACGGGTCGCACTGGCAGCAGCTGAGCTGCGCCATTCAGGACGGCGTTCGCTGCCGCATCTCGTATCGCTCGATGGACGATGCACGGCCACGCGAGCGTCTGGTCGACCCCTTGCGCATTACGGCAAACGGCGACCAAACATACTTGATTGCCTGGGACATCGCAGCCGATGAGCAGCGCACCTATCGCATGGATAAAATCGAGGGACTCACCTTGACGGAAGACTCCGTCGTGTCTCACGCACCGGACGTCGCATCCCTCCACGATTCCCTTGCCCGGACGCAGCGTAGCGCAAAGCTCTTGATGCCATTCGATATGGCGGAACATCTGGACTGGGCCGGCATCACCCTAATCGAGCGCAGCGGGGCAGACATGGCAATGGTAACCGTGCATTACGGCTCCGAGCGTTGGCTACTGAGCCAGGTAATCGCAGCGGGCGGAGCCATCCGCATCTTGGATGACCCCGCCCTGTCAAAGCGTCTGTGCGATATGGCAAAAACCCTCGTTTGTCCGCTTTAGCGCCGCCGCTCGTGGCGTGCACGCCACAGTTGCAGATAGTGCCCGATCTGCGCCGATTCGATGCGCTGGTAGGAACTCGTGGGCAGCGACGTTAAGAACTTCTTTCCGTAGCCCTTCGTCACCAGGCGCGGGTCGGCCAGAATCAGCACGCCGCAATCGGTCGACGAGCGGATAAGGCGGCCGGCCGCCTGCTTGACCTCGAGCACCGCCTCGGGCAGCGAATAGCGCGCCCAAGCGCGGTCTTCGCGCAAGTTGCGCTCGCACGAGAGCGGGTCCGTGGGGCTCGAGAACGGCAGCTTGGGAATGATGACGCAGCGCAGCGTCTCGCCGCTGGCGTCGAATCCCTCCCAGAAGGCCTTAAGCGCAAAAAGCGACGAGGTCGGCTCGTTGATAAACCGGTCGCGCAGGCGACGAGGAGATGAGTTGCGCTGCTGGCAGTTGAGTTCCAGACCCGCACGGGCCATCTTGGGCTCAACGCGGGTGTACAGGTCTTCCATGTCGCGCCGATTGGTGAACAGCGTGAGCACCGATCCGCCCATGGCAAGATGGGCGTCGACCAGCACGCGCTCGAGCGCCGTAAGATAGCTCTCACGATCGCGCGGATCGGGTATATCGCCCGCAACGACTACAGCCATGTTCGAATCAAAGTCGTAGCTCGAGTCCAAGTGCAGCGATGAGGATGTTGAAGCACCGATGCGATCGAGGCCGACCGCGTGGTTAAAGTGTTCAAAGCTTTTGGACACCGTCATGGTCGCCGAGGCAAAGATAGCCGTGTGAACCTCGGGCAGCCACTCGGTTGCCAAGGCCTCGCCAATGTCGATGCGCTCTGCGGTCATTGACTCTCCGCCGGCACGCAACCTGCGATTGACCTGCAGCGAATACACGTAGTGTTCATCGGTGCCGTCGATGATGAGTTTGAGGTTCTCGGCCAGCTCGTGCAGGCGGCGCGAGATATCGCCCAAGTCGACAACAACCTCGGGCTTGTCGGCGGCGACGGCTTGCACCAGCGCGTCGACGCACTTGTCAGCTTGTTCCAATGCATCGATGGCAGCGTAGGCCGACTGTAAGAAATCATGCCAGTCGTCAGATTCGCGCAGCTCGGGGCCAATCCATAGATTGGCATTGTCATAACCCCCACGGGCACGGCGGCCGAGCTCGCGAACGCCATCGAACACGTCGGCGATTGCCATGCTCGCGCGCGCAACCGTCGACGTCGCCTTGGCAGTAAGGCCCAGATAGAGCGTAGAGCCCTCAGAGGTTGCCAAATCACGGGAGACCTGGCTTAGCGCACCGGTGCTCGAGCCACCCAGGCGCTCAAACAGAACGCGTGATTCGTCCGCCGACACCACGCGCGCCCACTGACGGCGCGCCTCGCGCTCGATAGAATGAGCCTCGTCGATTACCCAATGACGAATCGGAGGCAAAATCCTGCCCTCGGCCGCAACATTGCGGAACAGCAGGGAATGGTTGGTAACCACCACGTCGGCATGCGCCGCACGACGGCGAGCGCCGTGGACCAAGCATTTTTCAGGGAAAAACGGGCAGAGGCGACGAGCACACTCGCGCGAGGCCGTCGTAAAGTCGGGGCGGTTGACGCTGCGCCACCGAATGCCGAGCGAGTCGAGGTCGCCATCGGCTGATTGGCAGACGTACGCCATAATGACCGCGACCGCCGTGAGCGTGTCCGCCGGATCGCGCTTGGTGGTAATCTCGACCTGGCCGCGGCTCATGCGCTCAAGCTTGCGCAGGCACGGATAGTGGTCATACCCCTTGAGAGCGCAAAATGACAGGCCACCGTCCAGTTGCTCGGCAAGTTTTGGCAGCTCATGGTACATGAGCTGGTCGGCAAGATTGTTCGATTTGGTCGCAATACCAACCGTGATGTTGTTACGGCGCGCTGCCTCGGCAAAAGGTACCAGATAGGCCATCGATTTGCCGACGCCCGTGCCCGCCTCAATTACACGATGAGTGCCCGTGACCAGCGCATCGCGGACCTCGAGCGCCATCGCGATCTGCTCATCACGCGGCTCGTAGGTGGGATACATGCGATTGACCAGGCCACCTGGCGCATAGTCTGCCTCAATCTCCTCACGACTCGGCATCTTGAGGACCGGCAGTTCGTCGGCGTCCACCCGATCGTCGGCGCGATCGGCCTTGAGAACGTCAGCACGAGCGGCGCTGAGAGAGAAGATAGAACCAGGGTTCTGCCCCGCCAAGAATGAGAAGATTGGACGATAGGACCAAGGCACGTCCGGATGCATGTCGGCTAGGCGCGCCATGAGGCCCTGGGGCAAGTCGGTGAGTGCCACGAGCAACACGCGCCATACGCCACACAGGGCGTCGACGTCGGCATTGGCACGGTGTGATACCGAGTCACAGCCAAACAGATCGGCCATAAAAGACAGCTTGTGCGAGGCCAGGCGCGGAAGCGCGATGCGCGACAGCGCCAGCGAATCGATCCAAATATCGCTCACGCTGACGCCGCCTTTGACCGACTCGATAAACGAGCGGTCGAACGTGGCGTTATGTGCGATTACCGGGCAACCACCGACAAAATCGGCGAGAGCGGCTACGGCCTCAACGGCCGACGGGGCATCTGCCACATCAGCATTTGTAATGCTCGTGAGCTCGGTAATCTCGGCGGGAATCAGCTGTTTGGGATGCACGAAGGTATCGAAGCGGTCGACGATCTCGCGGCCCGAAAGACGGGCCGCCGATATCTCGATAAGCTCGTTGTCCTGCACCGAAAGACCCGTGGTCTCGGTATCGAGGACGATAACATCTTCCTCGATGAGACCAAACGATTGGGTTTTGGCGCGCTCGGCAAGCGTGGCATAGGAATCGATGACAAACTGCGGCGTTCCCGACGAAACAGCGTCCTCGATTAGCATGCAACGCCCGCTCGACGAAGTCCCATACGAATCAGACTGTCACAGACCTGCGGGAACGTCATGTCGTCGGTGTGGCGGATCTCATCCGGATACAGCGACGTATCGGTCATGCCGGGAATGGTATTGGTCTCGAGGATAACGGGGCCATCCTCGCTCACGATAAAGTCGCTGCGCGAGATACCCAGGCAGCCGAGTGCCTTATGGGCAGCACAGGCGAGCTCCTGGGCACGAGCGTAGTTCTCGGGCGAAATCTGTGCCGGAATGCGATGGATGTCCGTAGGGTCGACATACTTTACGTCCAGATCGTAGAACTCGCAGTCCTCGGGCTTACGGATCTCAACGATCGGCAGAGCGCGCACGTCATCTTCGCCGTATACGCCGACGGTGATCTCGGTACCCTCGATGCACTTCTCGACCAGCACTTTGTCGCCGTACTCAAACGCCTTGGCGATTGCCGCGGGCAGCTCGGAGGGCTCATGGACCAGGGAAATGCCATAGCTGGAACCGTTGACGGCCGGCTTCACAAAGCAGCGCTCGCCACAAACCTCGACGATATGATCGATATCGACTTCATCGCCCACCTCGAGCGCAAGGCCGGGGGCAACAGGAATGCCCGCCTTGGCGTACAGGAGCTTAGAGACCTCCTTGTCGGCACCGCAGGCGCTGGCAAGCACGCCCGAGGCCGTGTAGGGGATACCCAGGGTCTCCATGGCGCCCTGCATGGCGCCATCCTCGCCGCCGGCACCGTGCATGGCGATAAACGCCACGTCAAAGCCGCCGGTCGCCATGGTTACCATAAAATCATCGGCAGCCGTGTCGAGCAGCTCCACCGAAGTGTAGCCGGCCTCCTTCAAGGCAACCACGACGTTCTTTCCCGAATTGAGCGAGATCTCGCGCTCAGCGGAATGACCGCCCGCCAAGACCGCTACGTGCATGTTCTCTAGGCTTTTACCCGGCATGGGCAGACTCCTCCTCTATAATTTCTGCAGCTGATACCATATTGTAGCGATACCCTCTACGTTTCCCCAAAATCGAAAGGCTTCCATGAATCCCAGGACTAAATCTCAGGACATTCGCGACTTGAGCCAAAACGATATTCGCGACCTTGTGGCCGAACTTGGCCAGCCCGCCTTCCGCGCGAAGCAGCTCATCGAATGGGTCTTCGAGAAGAACGTTTGTTCGTTTGACGATATGACCAACCTTCCCAAGGCTTTCCGCGAGCAGCTTAAAGAGGCTTTTGCCTTCGACACGCCGGCTGAACTAACCAAGCAGGTTTCCAAAGATGGCTCTCGCAAGTATCTGCTCGAGTACCACGACGGCATTTCCGTCGAGATCGTCGGTATGCCCCGTCGTAACAAGCTTTCCGTCTGCGTTTCCACCCAGGCAGGCTGCGGCATGGGCTGCGCCTTTTGCGCTACCGGTCTCAATGGCCTCAAGCGCTCTCTGACCGCTCAAGAGATCGTCGACCAGGTGCTTCATGTATCCAACGACTTTGGCGAGCGTGCCACGAGCGTTGTCTTCATGGGCCAGGGCGAGCCGTTTGCCAACTACGATGAGGTTCTCAAGGCACTGCGAATCCTCAACGACCCCGATGGCATTGGTATCGGTGCTCGTCACCTCACCGTCTCTACCAGCGGCGTTATTCCCGGTATTCGCAAATTTGCCGATATCCCCGAGCAGTTCACGCTTGCCGTTTCCCTGCATTCCGCCATCCAGTCGACACGCAATAAGCTTATGCCCGGTGTTAAGAAGTACACGCTACTTCGCCTTCACGAGGCGCTTCAACTCTACACCGAGAAGACTGGCCGCCGCCCGACCTATGAGTATGCCATGATCGAAGGCGTCAACGATACGAATCCCGAGATGCAGGCGCTCTGCGACTTCTGCGAGGGAACGTTGTGCCACGTTAACCTGATTCAGCTTAACGACATCGAGGGCAGCCCGCTCAAGCCGTCGCCGATTCATAAGGTTGAGGATCTTCAGCGTCGTCTTGAGTCCCGTGGCATCGAGACCACGATTCGTAACTCCCGTGGTAACGATATTGACGCCGCTTGCGGACAGCTGAAGCAGCGCTTCAAAGTTCAGAAGAACGCATAGGGGAGTCGCATCCCAAAACGTTTCATGTGAAACATTGAACGACCCCGGTTACAGAATATGCAACCGGGGTCGTTTCATTTATTGACCTTAATTTTGAATCAGCTGCTACCTGTCCGATTTTTTACGGCCAAAATAAGGGGTCCTTGTCTCATGAATCAGACAAGGACCCCTCAAAATATGCTGAGTAATTGTTAGGTACCTAATAGCCTACATTTTCCCATTGGTTGCTGACCCAACCCTGATTAATCTTGGGATTCTTCGTTACCTGAGCAGTACGCATGGCAACATCTTCTGTCATAACATCCATTTTCTTCTTGGATGTATCGACAATATCTTGCGCACTACGAAGCAAACGACCTCGAAGTTCATCGTCTGTCGCGATCTTATAGCCAGCAAAGGCACCAGCCGCGACAGTCGTCGCCAATGCAATCGCAGTTAAAATTCTATTCCTCATCTTGGCCTCCTTGATCAAACTGAATCATTTCGCCAAGAATACGAGAGAGCTCTTCCTCGTCTTTAAACTCAATCTCAATCTTATTCTTTCCACGCGAGCTCTTCACACGCACGTTGGTATTAAAAACCTGACGAAGCACGCGGGCTGCCTTTTTAAAAGACTGAGGGGTTGCAGGCCTCGGCGTCTTAGGTGTCTCTCCGGCAGAAAACAACGGAGCAAGATTTTCTGTCGCTCTTACGGAAAGGCCCTCTGTAACAACTTTCTCTGCAAGTCGAATACGCGCGTCCTCATAGGGAACTGCAAGAATCGCACGTGCATGACCAGCAGTAAGTTTGCCCTCAAAAATCATCTGCTGAACTACTTCGGGGAGATCGAGAAGACGCAGCGAGTTTGTAATTGCAGAGCGTGACTTGCTTACTGCCTTCGACAATGCCTCCTGGGTCATCCCGCTGGCATCAATGAGTTGGCGATAGCCCTTAGCCTCTTCGACGGGATTCAGATCAGAACGCTGAAGGTTTTCGATAAGAGCAAGAGCCAGCATCTCTTCATCATTTACCTCTTTAATGATGACTGGCAATTCTTCAAGGCCAGCAAGCTTTGACGCCTGGTAACGACGCTCACCAGCGATGATCTCATAGCCATTTCCATGCTTACGAACCAAAAGCGGCTGCAAAACGCCATGTTCTTGGATTGACTCGCTCAACTCGCGAAGTTCAGTTTCGTTAAAGTGAATTCGCGGCTGATTAGGGTTGGGAACGATATCCTCAATTGGTAGTTTTGTTTCAGATGCGGCATTTGAAGCCGATGCAGCCGAACCGCCGGTCTCATACTCGGCCTCTGAGACCAAAGCATTGAGTCCACGTCCCAATCCGCCACGTTTCTTTACACTAGGCACGCTTGATCACCTCTTTTGCAAGGTTCATATATGCTTTTGCACCCTTATTTTGAGGTGCATAGGTAATTACCGGTTCTCCAAAAGACGGAGCTTCGGAGATTTTAACCGTACGGGGGATCAGTGTCTTAAATGCCTTATCACCAAAGTAGGATTGAACCTCCTCAACAACCTGATTCGATAGAGAAGTACGCGAGTCATACATGGTCATAAGCACACCATAGGTGTCTAAGCCCTTGTTCAGACGTGATTTGACCATCTTCATTGACTCAAGCAGCTTCGTAACGCCCTCGAGTGCATAATACTCGCATTGGATCGGAATCAAAACGCTGTCTGCTGCGGTCAAGGCGTTGATAGTAAGCAGGCCGAGCGAAGGGGGGCAGTCAATGAAAATAAAATCGAACTCGTCCTGAATCGGCTCAAGCAAATCTTTGAGGCGAGTTTCACGAGCGATTGCGCTTACAAGCTCAATTTCCGCGCCTGCAAGCTGAATTGTAGCCGGAATAACGAATACCTTTTTACAATTTGTATCAAGAACAAGTGATTCTGCCGGCACATCATTCAACAATGCATCATAAATGCAGTGGTCAAGGTCTTCTTTTTCAATTCCAAATCCGCTAGTGCTGTTTCCTTGCGGATCAAAATCGACAATCAGCGTCTTACGACCCTGCTCACCCAGTGCTGCTGCAAGGTTTACAGCCGTCGTTGACTTACCGACGCCGCCTTTTTGATTGATGATTGCAATAATACGCGTGTCTTTTGCGCTCTTAGAACGCTTAACGTCGCGAAATCCCACGGTCCCTCCTGGTGTGTATTAAAGCTGTCAAACGGAGGATGTTTCACGTGAAACATTCCGATTCGATATCAACCGCCATGTTTCACGTGAAACACTGCAAGTTGTTAGTATCCATTATGTTTCACGTGAAACATCTAGGCAAGCGGATTCTTCTTTGCCACGCCATTTGCACGAGGCAATGAAACGGATGCTGGATGACTCTTCTTAAGAACAATGAACTCCCTGTGGCCAAGGCCCTCAGGCAAATCGATAGCGTCATTTAGAAGCAAAGTGAAGCCGCAAATCTTTGCAGCTGACATGCCAGAAGCAAGCTCCTCATCCGAAGGATTGCCCTTGGTGATAACAAATAGCCCTCCATCCTTGAGGTACGGCGCCGCATACTCAACAAGAATCGGTAAAGGGGCCAGTGCGCGGGCGGTTACGACAGAGAACTGCTTCTTATGGCTTCGAGCATATTCTTCAAGACGATCATGGACCGCATGAGCATGTTTCAATCCAAGAGCATGGACAAAGGAATTGACTGCATCAACCTTCTTGCCAACAGAGTCAATATAAGTTGCTTTACGGTGTGTGGTTATGGTTAATGGAATACCAGGGAAGCCCGCACCTGTTCCCATATCGAGCAAAGCTCCCTCAGGAGCCTTATTGATATAAGGGAGCAAAACAAGTGAGTCAAGGATATGAAGTACTGCAGCATCTTCTACGTTAAGAATACGGGTGAGATTGGTTGTCTTATTTATTTCCAGAACCAAATCCAAATGCTGAATACATTTCCTCAGCTCAACATCAGTTACGCTCAAGGAATACTCTTTGCAATAGGAAGTTAGACGACACAACATCTCGTCAGCCTGCTGATCAGTAAGTACTAACAACGAAAGCTCCTTTCTGACAAAAATCAGTGTATCGAGAACTTTTGACAAAAAAAGGGGACGTGGAAACCACGTCCCCTTAGCATAAGCTCGAGTAGATTATCGAGCAACAATCACTACATGGCGATCAGGGTCAGAACCCTCAGAATGAGTATCGACCGCATCATTGCCACGAAGTGCAATGTGAATCAGTCGGCGCTCGTAGGCATTCATGGGCGGAAGCGAAACACTCTTGTGAGTGCGGATGGCGCGCTCTGCAGCAGACTGAGCCATGGAGGCAACCTTGTCCTGACGGCGGCTCTTATATCCCTCGACGTCCACTACAACCGGATACCTAAAGCCAAGCTTGCGGCTCACCAGCAAAGAGAACATAACCTGAAGGGCATCAAGGGTGCGACCATGACGGCCAATGAGAACAGCAAGATCGGGAGCCGTTACATCCAGAATCAGCTCACCCTCGTCACCCTCATACTCATCGATAGGAGAGTTGGCGGCATCGAAGTGCGAAAGGATGGAACGCAGGATGGAAATCGCAACATCGGCAATGGTGTCGAGCTCCTCATCGGTCAGCTCTTCACCAGCCTTGTAGCGCTGTGCAATCTCGGGATAATCGCCCGCGACCTGCGGGGCAACCTCCTCAAGCATATCCTCGATGATCTCTTCAGACATAACGTACTCCAAAAGTTAGGTACCTAAATAAGATTGATATCCCACTACTTCTTCTTGTGCGGGCGCGGCTTCTTCTCTCGACGAGTGACCTCAACCTGCAGCGGCGCGTTCTTAAGACGCTCCTCCTCATCGGCCTTGGCCTTCTCGATAACCTTCTGCGTCACAAAAATCTGCTGGATAACCTGCCAAGCAGACGAGACGTCGTAGTACAGCAGAACACCAACGGGAAGGCTCCAGCCCATCCAAAGCATCATGACCGTCATGACAACAGCCATCATACGCATGCTCTGAGCCTGCTGGCCGGTCTGGTTGCGCGACATATAGAGCTGCGGAATCAGGGTCAGGACGGCGAACAGAATCAGGCAGACCAGCGCAGGCAGCGCAACCATAAAGCCATCGGCAAAGGAAGCGCTCGGCGTGGTGGTCAGGTCGGGCAGGATGTTGAAGAACGAGAACGTGCCGTCGTTAAAGTACTGCGGCAGGTTACGCAGCAGCGTAAACAGGGCGAACAGGACAGGCATCTGAATCAACAGCGGCAGACAACCAGCCATGGGGTTGAACTTGTTCTCGCTGTAGAACTTCTGCATCTCCTCGGCCTGACGCTGGGGATCGTCGGCATAGCGCTCCTGGATCTCGAGCATCTTGGGCTGCAGCACCTGCATGCGAGCCGTCGACTTGGTCGACTTGAGCATGAGCGGCGTCAGCAGCAGACGGATGATGACCACCAGGATGATGATGGACAGGCCCCAGTCGACCGCAAAGGTCTGGATGAGCTTGAGCAGCTCGAAAAGGATGTTAACGATCCAATCCCACATGTAAGTTTTCCTCCGATAGCGAGTGCCCGCTAGGGCACAGGGTCATAACCGCCGACGTGCAGGGGATTGCAGCGAGCGATGCGCCTCACGGCAAGCCAGCAGCCTCTCAAAACACCGTGCTTCTCAATCGCCTGGATGGCGTATTGCGAGCACGTTGGGTAATAAATGCAGGCGTCAGGCAATAAGGGCGAAATAACCTGTTGATATATGCGAATAGGAGCGATGGCAACACGTCGCAAAACGTGATTGCTCATCGCTCCTCCCCGGCAACGCCGGCGCGTTTCATAAGCGAACGCAATGCCTTGTCCATCTCCTGCGGCGAGGAAACCCTCGTCTTGGGAGTTGCGAACAAGATGATGTCATAACCCGCAACGGGAAATCCACAGCTGCGGGCGGCCTCGCGCATCACACGCTTAGAACGGTTGCGCACGACAGCACAACCGAGCCGTTTAGCACCAACGAAGGCGACCCTTCCGGAGTCGCCTTCGCCAACCGATTCACATATGGTCATTCGAATCAGAGGGTGATTGAAACGACGCCCCTGACTGAACACATGCTCGAAATCTTGCCGAGACTTAATAGTCTTCATGCGAGATGTGTGTATCGCTGCTAGACAGTGAGACGCTTGCGGCCCTTGGCGCGACGACGGGCGAGCACGGCACGACCACCCTTAGTGGCCATACGGGCACGGAAGCCATGGGTCTTGGCACGCTTACGCTTATTAGGCTGATACGTACGCTTCATCTTAAGTTCCTCCTGCTGCATTTCGAGTGTCCGCGGGGGCGCGGACGCAGATATAGACACGTGAGCTTGAAGATTGTAGGGAAATCAATGTTCAAATGTCAAGAAATCAAAGGTAAAAGGTTGCGCAGTTCACACGGTTCACCCATAAGCCGAGCTCGATTTAGCGGTGTATGGCAACTTTTCACGATATTTCATCGAGTTTTCAACAGGTCATGTTGGCAATGTTGAGAACTTTTCGCCCGTTTTCCAAAGTTTTCAACAGGTTTTGAAAAGTTGTCGAAAGATGAGAAACATTGCACGGTGAGCTACTATTTGTTCGAAACCTTTTGAAAGATTGCGAGCGGCATGTCTGACGACTTTTACACCATGGTCGATTCCGGAGACCCGGCACCCGACAACGAGCACATCACCGGCGTGCGCGAAGAGTATGCGGAAGGAGAGCAGACGACCACGCAGGCGCCAAAAGCCATGTACGCCGCGCGCATCGCCGTCTATGACGACATGCTGTCGACACCGCGTGTGATCGTCATTGATCCGCAAGATGTCCGCACGTATTTGGAAGAGACGACCAACACCGTCTACCAGTGCATGAAAGAACAAGGTGGCCATATCTCGCTCATGGTCATCCGCGAGATTGTCGAAAACTTTATCCACGCGCACTTTGCCGAGCCCATCATCTCGATTCTGGACGGCGGAGACACCATCCGCTTTGCTGATCAAGGACCCGGCATCGACGACAAGGAACGCGCTTTCGACTTTGGCGTTACCAGCGCAAACAGCAAGATGAAGCGCTATATCCGTGGAACCGGAGCAGGGTTTCCCATGGTGCAGGAGTATTTGGAAAACGCCGGCGGTGCCGTATCCATCGAGGACAACATGGGCAACGGCACCGTGGTTACGGTAAGCCTGAACCCTAAACGAGTGCAGGAAATCGAGCGTGCCGGCGGACGCGGTGCTGCCGTGCGGCCCGAGACGGATCAGCCCACATATCCCCTGCCGGGAGCTTTTGCGCAGCAGCCCATGGCAACGCAGCAGATGCGGCCCCCCGTGAGGCAGATGCAGCAGCCCGGAATGCTTCCCACACAAGAGCCCCAGGCGACATCGATGTCGATGCCGCCAAACATGCCAGAGGCCGTGCCGCTGGCGGATCAGGATGCAGCAGCAATGCAGCAGGCGACGGGCGCACCGGGTGGCCAGCAAATGGGCTATCAGCCGTACCAACAGGGATATCCATATCAGCAGATGCCGCCGCTGGGGTACGGCCAGCAGTTCCCGCAGCAGTACCAGCAGGGGTATCAGCAGCCGTACCAGCAGATGCCGCAGCAGCAGTACAACCCCTGGGCCCAGCAGATGCCTCCGCAGCCTTACCAACAGTGGCCTCAAAGTTTTCAACAGCAAATGCCGCCGATGCAGAGTTCTCAACAACCAGCAGCTCAAATGATGTATCCTAATGCAGCAAATCAGTATGCGCAGCCACAACCGGACGTGTTCGTAAGCGATCGCGGCAACGCCGCACTGGGCTATTTGGCGCAAAATCAAGCGTGCGGTGCAACCGATCTGGCGAGGGCGTTTGGAAACTCGGCCCCCACTTGGTCACGCACGCTCAATGACTTGGCGCAGGCTGGCTTGGTCATCAAGCATGGCCAGAAATACCA
Organism: uncultured Collinsella sp.; assembly: GCA_900549065.1. Classification (GTDB taxonomy): domain Bacteria; phylum Actinomycetota; class Coriobacteriia; order Coriobacteriales; family Coriobacteriaceae; genus Collinsella. Next base: position 15,109 of record URNC01000003.1, read on the forward strand.
TCTGACCGAACTCGGCGCCGCTCGCGTGCGAGCTCAGAGCTAAAGAACGGGAGAGACAGTGGACGAGGAAGCAAGCATCATCCTGGGGGACGCCATCGCCTTTTGCCAGCGCGACGGGCAAGATGCACGCCTCATCAACATGCTGGGGCAATCGCGCGCCATAAGCCTGACCGAAGATACGCTCACGATCGAGGCCCCCTCGCGCTTTGCCATCGCGCAGCTCAAAAAGCATCAGCCGACTATTGAGGCCTATCTGGAAGAAATCGCCTTTGCACCGATTGCTCTCGACATCGTGGCACCGCAAGGCGCCGCGACGGAATCCGCTGCCGCCACGGCGCCCGCCATGGCTCCCGCTGCTTCCCCGGCGGTGCCGGCCTCCGCAGGCGATGTGCCGACAATCGAGCACCAGCACAGCGATGTTTCCCGTGAAACAATGGCACCGTTGACGAGCGCGGCGGCGACGTCAACGAACGCACCCGTCACGCACATGCCCATCGCTCACGACGCAGCGGCGGGCGCGGATTCGGGCATTGCAATCAAGAACACGCTCTCGGCCGACGATTTTCGTCGCATGATGAACCAGATGAAGGGCGGAGCGCCGACTAAATCCACGCAAGCCGCGGCCCCCGCTTCGCCTATGCCAGCACCGACCGTGCCGGCCGAGCAGAATACGGATGGAGCCCCGCTCGCCGCGAACTCAAAATTTACCTTTGAGAACTTTGTCTACGGCCCCGAGAACAGCCATGCCTATCGCTCGGCACTCAAGTTTGCCGCCCTCGCGGACGAGCGCGGCACATGCACATCACTGTTCATCTACGGCAAATCGGGCCTGGGCAAGACGCACCTGCTGCTTGCCATCAAAAACGAGCTCGCCGAGAAGTCGCCCGAGATCAAGGTCAAGTATGCCAACTCCCAGGCATATCTGGACGACCTGATGACCGAGTTCGACCGTCAAAAGAAGAGCAACGCCCCCATCATGCAGGCGTACCACGGCGTGGACGTGCTCATCATCGATGACATCCAAAACATCATCGGCAAGCGCGCGAGCGTGGACTACTTTTTCCAGCTCATGGACGAGTTCATCCGCAACAACAAGAAGGTCGTCATCGCGGCAGACCGCGCCCCCAAGGACCTAAGCATGGACGAGCGTCTGACCAGCCGCTTCAACGCCGGAATGCTCTGCCTGGTCGCAGAGCCCAGCTACGAGATGAAATACAAGATCTTGCAGCGCTATTACGAGAACACCATCGTCGCCGCTCCCGAGGCGGGCGACGACTCACTGCTGGCGGCCTATGGGGGCGACGGCGGGCACCTGACCGACGAGCACTTTAAACACATGGCCGAGGTCTCGGGCACCAACATCCGCGAACTCGAGAGCTTTTGCGAGCGCTGCGCCGGCGAGGCGGGCGACCGCGAGCGCGAGGGCGGAGAGCTCACCTTTGACGATATCGACGCCATCGCCAGCCAGTACTTCGACACATCGGCCAAAAAGATCAACGTCCAGACGGTTCAGTCCGTCATCGAAGAGCAGTACGGCGTGACACACGAGGAGCTCATCGGCCCGCGTCGCAACGCCAATATCGCCAAAGCACGCCATATCGCCATCTATCTGGCCATCGAGATGTGCGAGATGACGACCACGGCGGTGGGCGCCGAATTTGGCAACCGCAACCACTCGACCGTCAGCACGAGCTACAAAAAGGTCCAGAAGATGATCCAGGAAGACCGCACCGTCACCGAAGACCTCAAGTCGCTGCGCGATAAAATTACACTGCGCTCGTAGGGAAATAGAGACACCTGTTGAAAACTTGTCGAAACCACGGGCATAAGGTGTCTAAAACCCAACCCGCGGTGATGAAAAGTTTTGCGCAGGTTTTGAACGTGGAAAACCACCCCTGTTGCACACAGGTTGCTGTCGATTCTCTTTTTGGGTCTGACCTGCGTCTTTGGGAGTAATCAACAGTTTCGTCAGTGCTATTACTATTATTAAGATATTTATATCTATAGAAAGGTATTAAAAGATGAAGTTCACCGTCAGCCAGAGCTCGCTTACACAAGCCATCGGCGTCGTTATGAAGGGTGTCGCTTCGGCATCCACCCTCCCCATCCTGTCGGGCGTGCTCGTTAAGGCCCAAGACGGCATCTTGGAATTCCAGACCTCTAACTACACCATCTCGATCCGTCATCGCATCGCGGCGCATGTCGAAGAAGAGGGCGAGATGGTTATCCCCTGTAAGATGCTCTCCAATATCACCAAGACCCTCCCCGATGCCCCGGTCACCTTTGAGCTGTCCGAGCGCCAGGTGCTGATTGGTTGCGAGAAGAGCTCTTTCCGCCTGAACACGCTCGATGCTAATGACTTCCCCGAGTTTCCGGCCTATGCCATCGAGAGCGCCGTGGAACTGCCGACCGATATCTTGTCCGAGATGGTCGGCCGCGTGTGGCGCGTCACCTCGACCGACAAGGCCCGCCCCATCCTGGGTGGCGTGCACATGAAGGTCGAGAACAACACCGTGCGCCTGGTGGCGACCGATTCCTTCCGTTTGGCCGTGTGCGATACGCAGGTCGAGACCTCGACCCTCGAAGGCTCCTTTGAGCTCAACGTTCCGGCTGACGCCTTTAACGACGCACTGAACATCATGGCCAGCCAGGCGACCATCATGATCGGGGCTACCGACACCCAGGTCGTCTTCGAGGCCGGCAACACCACCTACGTGTCGCGCCGCATCGAGGGCGTGTACCCCAACTACAAGCAGCTCATCCCCGATTCGTGCGTGACGAGCGTCAAGATCGACGTCGCCGCCTTTAACGCCGCCCTCAAGCGCGTGGCCGTTATCGCGAGCGCCAACCCCGCCGTCAAGTTCGAGATCGATGTCGAGAACGGGCAGATGGGCCTGTCCTCCATTTCCAATGACCAGGACCTTGCACAGGAGACGATCGATGTCGAGGCCGAGGGCGAGTCGGGTACCATCGCCTTCAACTACCACTACATCTTCGGCTGCCTCAATGCCCTGTCCAAGGAGAAGGAGATCACGCTGGAGCTCAAGAGCTACTCGCAGGCGGGCATCTTCAAGTCCTACGACAAGATCAACTACCTGTACCTGGTCATGCCGGTCCGCATCTAGCGCTGCGCCATGACCATGTTCGCCCGCGATCTTTCCGTCGCGCACTACCGCAGCTTCGATAGCTATCGCCTTGCCCTGGACGAGGGCGTGACGATACTTGCGGGACCCAACGCGGCGGGAAAGACCAATCTCATAGAGGCGCTGCAGCTGCTGACGAGCGGCGCCTCGTTTAGGCATCCGACCGCAGCCGAGCTCGTCCATGATGGCGTGGGCTCGTGCAAGGTCGAGCTGAGGCTCGAGGGCGACGGCCGCGTGCTTGATATGGGATTGAGCGCGGAGGACGGTAAGCGCTCGTTTAGCCGCAACGGCAAGAGATGCTCTGCCGCCGGTGTGCGCGGGGTTCTGCCGAGCGTGCTGTTTTGCCCCGACCATCTGGACATGGTTAAGCGAGGCGCCAGTGTGCGCCGCGCCGCCCTCGATGACTTTGGCATGCAACTGAGCGCACGCTATGCCGATCTTGCGAGCACCTATGGGCGCTGCGTGACCCAGCGTAACGCCTTGCTCAAGGAGACCTGGTGCTGCCGTGAGATGCTCGGCGCGTGGAACGATTCGATTGCCCGCGCGGGCTCGGCCCTGCTCGTGCACCGGTTGGCCCTAATCGACCGGCTGGCGGGCCATGTGCGCACTGCCTACGGGCAAGTGGCGTCCGGCGAGGCTGCCAACGTGACCTATACGTCCACGCTGGGGGATTTGCCCCAGGTCGAGGATCGCGAAGAGCTGAAGGGCTGGGCGTACGAGCGCATGCTGGCCGCCCTTGATGAGCACGCCGACGAGGAAATTCGCCGCGGCGTGACGCTGGTGGGGCCGCACCGCGACGAGATTGAATTTACCGTGGCGGGTCGCTCCGCTCGTTCATTTGCCAGCCAAGGACAGCAGCGAACGTTGGTACTGTCCTGGAAGGTGGCCGAGGTGGCCGTGGCTCGCGATGTTCTGGGTACTGCTCCGCTGTTGCTTCTGGACGACGTGATGAGCGAGCTCGACGGCGAGCGTCGCGGTGCTTTTCTGCGGCTGATCGGCGATGATATCCAGACGGTCATAACCACGACCAACCTGGGGTACTTTACCGATGACCTGCTTGATCGAGCCAAGGTGGTGAGCATGGGTGAGACGTGCTAATTACGAGCGCGAGAGCGAAACGGTCGCCTTCAGTGGCTTTTTGAACGCAGAGCGCCAGCGCATCCTGGCAGCCGCAACGCCTGAGCGCCGCGCGCAGATGGAGGCTGCCGAGGAGTCGCGCGCGGTCTATCGCGCGTGGAACGCGGTGTGCTCGGGCACGCGCGAGGGGCGGCATGTGACGGGTCTGCGCTACCTGCCCGAGTCCAATGAGCTGCTGGTATATCTCGATTCGCCCTCGTGGACGCAGGAAATGACGCTGTTGCGCGAGATCATCCGCGCGCGCATGGAGCGCGCCGGTGCTCATGTGGACGGCCTGGTGTTCAAAACCACCGCACCCGGTCACACGCCGCCCGCCGCTAAGGAGCGCCTGCGCCCGGCGACGACCGAGCGCCCGCCGGCCCCGCACGCCGACCTTAGCGAGTCCGAGCGCACCGAGATTGAGCGCCAGGTGGCGCCCATCGAAGACCAAAAACTGCGCGAGGCCCTCGAGAACGCCATGAGAGCCAGTGCCGAGTGGACCAAGGGCGTGCAAAGCAAAAAAGAGCCTTAAATCGCATCTGGTGGCCTTGTAGAGCCAAATACCCTCGTTCCCGAGGGTATTTTTTTACGATAAACTAGTAAGGCTGTACACATTTTCTTGACTGAAGGAGGACGTGTGGCAAACGAAAACGATTACGATGGCGGCGAGATTAAGATTCTCGAAGGTCTCGAGGCCGTTCGTAAGCGCCCGGGCATGTATATCGGCTCGACGAGCGCCAGCGGTCTGCATCACCTGGTGTGGGAGATCGTTGACAACTCCGTCGACGAGGCCATGGCCGGTTTCTGCACCGAGATCCAGGTGACGGTCCACGCCGACAACTCCATCACGGTCGTCGACAACGGGCGCGGCATCCCCGTCGACGAGCACCCTGTTAAAAAGATTCCGACGCTCGAGGTCGTCATGACGATCTTGCACGCCGGCGGTAAGTTCGATAACTCGGCCTATAAGGTCTCGGGCGGCCTGCACGGCGTGGGCATCTCCGTCGTCAACGCACTGTCCAAGCGCGTGGTCGTTCAGGTTCGTCGCGATGGCAACACCTACGAGATGGAGTTCTCGCGCGGCAAGACCGTCAAGAAGATGGAGGTCGTGGGCACCTCGGATTCGACGGGCACCACCGTCACCTTCTGGCCCGACGATGAGATCTTCGAGACCTGCATCTACGATTTCGATACGCTGCATAACCGTCTGCAGGAGACGGCGTTCCTCAATAAGAACCTCAAAATCGTGCTGACCGACGAGCGCGAAGCGACTCCCCACGTGGAGGAGTTTTGCTACGAGGGCGGCATCATCGACTTCGTCAAGTTCCTCAACGAGGGCAAGGACGTCCCCGAGGCCTTTAAGGAGCCCATCTACATCGAGGGCAAATCGGACCCGGACGCACCTGTGGCCAAGATGGGCGAGGTCGAGGTTTCCCTGCAGTGGAATAGCGGTTACGGCGAGAACGTCATGTCGTTTGCCAACGACATCTACACCCCCGAGGGCGGCATGCACCTTGAGGGCTTCCGCACCGCGCTCACCCGCGTGATCAACGATTACGCGCGCAAGCAGAACCTGCTCAAGGAAAAAGACGCCAACCTGACCGGCGACGATGTGCGCGAGGGCCTTTCGGCCGTTATCTCGGTCAAGCTGCCCGATCCGCAGTTTGAGGGCCAGACCAAGGCAAAGCTCGGCAGCTCCTATATGCGCGCGCTGACGCTCAAGATTGTGACCGACGGCCTTGTCGATTACCTCGAGGAGCATCCCAAGCCCGCTCGCGAGATCGTCAAGAAGGCGCAACAGGCCTGCAAGGCGCGCAATGCCGCCCGCAAGGCGCGCGAGGCGACCCGCCGCAAGAGCCTGCTCGAGATGGCGTCCCTGCCCGGTAAGCTCACTGACTGCTCGGTGCGCGATGCCGAGCTGACCGAGCTCTTCATCGTAGAGGGCGACTCGGCAGGCGGTTCGGCCAAGGACGGCCGTCGCCGAGACATCCAGGCGATTCTGCCCCTGCGCGGCAAGATTTTGAACGTCGAACGCGTTGGTGACCATCGCGCGTTCTCGAGTGACACCATTCAGTCGCTGATTACCGCGATCGGCTGCGGCGTCACGACGAGTGCCGGCGACGGCGGCGACTTCGATATCACCAAGGCGCGCTACCACAAGATCATCATCATGACCGATGCAGACGTCGACGGTGCGCATATCCGCATCCTGCTGCTGACGTTCTTCTACAAGTACATGCGTCCGCTGATCGATGCCGGCTACGTCTATGTTGCCTGCCCGCCCATCTTTGGCATTAAGGTGCGCAACAAGATCCACTACGTGTATCCCAACGGCCGCCAGCCCGAAGACGAGATCCTGCGCGACACCATCCAGAGTCTGGGCCTGAACCCCGACGATAACGACGAGGACGGCAAGGCCAAGGACGGCAAGATTACCAAAAAGCGCAAGGGCTATACCGTCCAGCGCTACAAGGGCCTGGGCGAGATGGACCCCAAGCAGCTTGCCTCGACGACGATGGACCCCAAGACCCGCATCCTGCAGCGCGTGTCGATCGAGGACGCCGTGGTGGCAGACCGCGCCGTGCGCGAGCTGATGGGTTCCGAGGTCGGCTATCGCCGCGAGTACATCGAGAAGCATGCACATGACGCACGATTCTTAGACGCCTAATCCCTGCGGCTTTCCCAGCCACCGCACCTTCGCCCTCAATCGTCGGTCGCGTACCCAAGTACGCTTCCCTCCTCTTTCGGGCGAATCTGCGGCACCTGGAAAAGCCGTCTCCGTGGTTGGGAACTAATGGACCACGCAAACCATGAGGAGGTAACGTGGCAGACGATATCAACAATAACGAGGGTATGGACGAGGCCGGCGATGCCGGTATGCCCGATGATCTGAAGCGCCTGCTTGCCCGTGCTGAGCAGGGCGAGGACGGCGACCCGGACGCCTATAACCCCGATGCCGATGATGATGAGGAAGAAGACGACGCCGAGCTCGAGGAGAGCTTTGGCGAAGTCGACCGTGGCGCCTCGGCCGGCGAGGATATCAACGGCGGCCAGCTCCAGATTTCGGAGTTCGGCCGCGAGATGAAGCAGTCGTTCATCGAGTATTCGATGTCGGTTATCACAGCGCGTGCCCTGCCGGACGTGCGCGACGGCTTAAAGCCGGTACACCGCCGCATCCTGTACGCGATGAACGAGAGCGGCATCTACCCCAACCGCCCACACAAAAAGTCGGCCTGGACGGTCGGCGAAGTTATCGGTAAGTACCACCCGCACGGTGACTCTGCGGTCTACGAGGCCATGGTCCGCCTGGCGCAGTGGTTCTCCATGCGCACGCCGCTCATCGACGGTCACGGCAACTTCGGCAACATCGATGGCGACGGCGCGGCGGCCATGCGTTACACCGAGAGCCGCCTGGCCAAGCCCGCCATGGAACTGCTGCGTGACTTGCAGAAGGATACCGTCGACTGGCAGCCCAACTACGACGAATCGCTCGCCGAGCCCGTGGCACTGCCTGCGCGCTTCCCCAACCTGCTGGTCAACGGCAGCCAGGGCATCGCCGTCGGCATGGCCACCAACATCGCCCCGCATAACCTCACCGAGGCGATCGAGGCCACCTGCTACCTGATCGACAACCCCGACGCCACCGTCGACGAGCTCATGCAGATCATGCCCGGTCCGGACTTCCCCACCGGCGCCATCATCATGGGCAGCGCCGGCATTAAGCAGAGCTACGAGACCGGCCGCGGCTCCATTACCGTGCGTGCCAAGGCACATGTGGAGTCCACCAAGACCGGCCGCAGCCGCCTGGTCTTTACCGAGATTCCCTACATGGTCAACAAGGGCACCCTGCAGGAGAAGATCGCCCAACTCGTCAACGACAAGCGCATTGAGGGCATCTCGGATATGCGCGATGAGTCCAACCAGAAGGGCATCCGTCTGGTCATCGAGCTCAAGAAGGGCGTCATTCCGCAGGTCGTGCTCAACAACCTGTATAAGTACACCTCGCTGCAGACGACCTTTGGCGCCAACAACCTGGCACTCGTCAACGGCGTTCCCAAATGCCTGAGCCTGCGCGAGATGCTGCAGCACTACATCGACCACCAGGTCGACGTCGTCACCCGCCGCACCCGCTTCGACCTTAAGAAGGCCCAGGCCCGCGCACATATCCTCGAGGGCTACCTGATGGCCCTTGACCATATCGACGAGGTCATCAGCATCATCCGCTCCTCGCAGACCGACTCCGAGGCCAGCAGCCGACTGATCGAGCGCTTTGGCTTTACGCCCGAGCAGACCACGGCCATCCTCGAGATGAAGCTGCGCCGCCTGACCGGCCTGGAGCGCGACAAGATCCAAGAAGAGTTGGACGGCCTGCGCCGCGCCATCGCCTACTACGAGGACCTGCTGGCGCACGAGGAGAAGATTCTGGGCGTCATCAAGGAAGAGATGCGCGAGATCTCCAAGAAGTTTGGCGACAAGCGCCGTACCGAAATCAGCCAGGTTGAGAAGGACCTGGATGTCGAGGACCTCATCGCCGACGAGGATATGGTCGTGACCATCACCCACACCGGCTACGTTAAGCGTATCCCAGTGGCTGCCTACCGTGCCCAGAAGCGCGGTGGCAAGGGCGTGTCGGGCGTCAACCTCAAAGAGGACGACGTTATCGATGAGATGTTCATCGCGTCCACGCACGAGTACGTGCTGTTCTTCTCGAGCAAGGGCAAGGTCTATCGCCTGAAGGTGCACGAGCTGCCGGTGGGTACGCGCCAGGCGCGCGGTACCGCGATCGTCAACCTGCTGCCCTTCGAGGAAGGCGAGAAGATCGCGAGCGTCATCAGCTGCCGCGAGTTCCCGGCCGACGAGTACCTGATGTTTGCCACCAAGAGCGGCATGGTCAAAAAGACCGTGATGAGCGCATATGACCGCAGCCGTCGCGACGGCCTGATCGCTATCAACCTGCGTGACGACGACGCGCTGCTGAACGTGCGCCGCGTGCGCGAGGGCGACAAGATTATCCTGGCCACCACCGCGGGCAAGGCGATCATGTTCTCCGAGGAGCAGGTGCGCGCCACCGGCCGCGATACCAGCGGCGTTCGCGGTATCGGTCTGAAGGACGGCGTGAGCGTTCTGGGCATGGAAGTCACTAACGGCAACGGCGATCTATTCGTCATCACCGAGCGCGGCTACGGCAAGCGCACGCCGGTCGCGGACTACCCGGAGCAGAATCGCGGCGGCCAGGGCGTCTACACCATTCAAATGACCGAACGTAAGGGTAACCTCGCGGCCATGAAGACGGTGGGCCCGCAGCACGAGCTGTTCATCGTGACGGAGGGCGCGACGGTCATTCGCGTCAAGACCGACGAGATCAGCCAGACCGGCCGCGCCACCCAGGGCGTCAAGATGATGACCGTCGACGACAACGACCGCATCTGCGCCGTGGCCCGCATGACGGCCGCCAAAGAGAGGCCCGAAGGCGAAGCCACAGAAAACGGCTCTGCTTCCGAAGAAACCCCTGTCGATCTAGGCGACGGCAACGACATGCCAGAAGATCTCCTAGACGAGTAAGAGGCCCTAGCTGGTAGAAAATATCAGACACCATATATCGGCGGTCGGCGCACTGCGCGCCGACCGCTTTTTTGAAAACCTTGGGACCCCATGGTCGCTGGGCTGGCGAGATGGTTTTGGTTTGTCGCGAGTTCCGCACGCAAAGAAGGCCACTTAATGTGGCCTTCGTCTTGCGCAGGACTGTCCGAGCAGCAAACCAAAACCATCTCGCCAGCCCAGCGACCACCCCTCCCAAAGATTTTCAAAAAAGTTGTTGACGCGCGCGTAACGACTCGTCTAATATATCCCTTGCGCGATGGACCTGTAGCTCAGTTGGTTAGAGCGTCCGGCTGATAACCGGGAGGTCACAAGTTCGAATCTTGTCAGGTCCACCACTTTCTTTCGCAATAAACACCCCAGCGAGAGCCGAGTCGCCGCTGGGGTGTTTATTACTGTCTCCGTGGGGGTTTAGCTCAGCTGGGAGAGCGCGGGCTTTGCAAGCCTGAGGTCAGGGGTTCGATCCCCCTAACCTCCACCATGATGGACCTGTAGCTCAGTTGGTTAGAGCGTCCGGCTGATAACCGGGAGGTCACAAGTTCGAATCTTGTCAGGTCCACCATCAAAACTGTGAAGAGCCCTGGGGCGTTGCCTCGGGGCTTTTTTCTTGTCTGCGATAAATCTCATTTTGGTTTTGTGTGCTGTGCGAAAGATTGGGTAGTATAGCTATTCAATGCGGCGACCTTGCCGCGTGTTAACCGCTACGTACCGGAGGTGTTCCATGGTTCGTGTCGACATAGAGACCATCGTCATGGCCGCCGGTCCCGTGCCATCGCTTATCGTGCTTCGCGAGCGCTGCAGCAAATCGGACTCGCCCGCGCCACTGCGTTCCCTTTCCATTCAAACTGGTTCGTTTGAAGCCGCTGCCATCAGCCGCGGCATCGATAGCGGCCGCGCCGAGCGCCCGATTACCCATGACCTGTTGCTCGATACTGTTGGCGCCCTGGGTGCCAAGCTCGAACGCATCGAAATCGTACGCGCCGAGCCGCCCGTGTTTTACGCGACGGTTGTCGTGTTGGCCGATGGCAACGAGCATAAGATCGATGCGCGTCCCAGTGATGCCATTGCCCTTGCCGTGCGCAGCAATGCCCCCATGTTTGTGGAGGACGACATCATGAATCGCCTGGGCACCGTTTCTGCCCATGCCGAGGAAGTTGACGACGAGCGGGAGTTCGAGAAGTTCGACGAGTTCGTCCATACGCTCTCCCCCGATGACTTCTAAATGTGGGGCGGCCAGGCTGCGGAGCGTTCGCTGATGGCCGGCGGTATGTCGGCTGAGGCGGCGGCCATTGCGCGCGAGGCCCAGATGCGCTCGGAGGCTTCTGAGGCGGCTCGCATTGCCTATGTGACGCAGGCCCGCACGCTTCGCGAACGCCGCGGCTCGTTTATCAAGATGGTTGTCGTCTCCGCCCTTGTCGCGGCAATCTGCTCGCGCCTTCGTGGTACAGTTGGTGCGCTTGGGTTTTCGATCTCTACGGGCCTCGTGATCTGGGGTGTGGTCGATGCGGTCATGCTGACTAGTCAGATCAAGGTGCTCGACAAGCGCGCGATGGATATGATGCGCACCCGCGACGCTGCCGCTAAGATCGCCGCCGAGGCACAAGAACTGTAATGACGCCAGACTCGATGGGAAGGTCTAAAGATGGCACAGGATATGCAGGATGCCGGTAACGTCTCCGCCGAGCTCGACGCCATGGTGTGCGATCTGATCGGCGCGTTCTTGGACGACCTTGCCGCCGGCGAAAACCCCGGCGTGGTCGTGGCAATTGAGGACGCCGCTTCCAACCGTTATCTGGCGGCGCTCGATGAGGATGGCGAAGAGGCGTGCCTCGAGGCGGCCACCAACTTTATCTCCGAGCACAAGATGGGTCTTAAGGACGAGGGCCTGGGCCGTATCGCCCGCTATGCCATCGGCTATACCGGCTGCGTCGAGATTGACGGAGGCTGCCACGACGCTCTGCTCGTGAGCTTCTTTGAGACTACGCTCGAGAGCGGTTTTTCGGCATATGTGCTGTATGAGGGCATGGGCGCCGGCGATGGTTTTATGTGGAGCGACCCTGAACCTGCAGGTGAGGAAACCCCTCTCATCTAAAATCGCTAAAATAAACGAGTTTTCGGTAAAAGGCTCAATATTCCCGCTGAGCGTTGTATCGCTGGGCGGGCCGCATACGCGTGCCGTTTGTATATGGATAGAAGATAGGGGAACTACATGCGCGTAGACAATCTGAGGAACATCGCCATCATCGCCCACGTCGACCACGGCAAGACGACGATGGTCGATAAGCTCCTGCGTGCCACGGACGCCTTCCGTGCCAACCAGCAGGTCGAGGACCGCGTCCTGGACTCTAACGACCAGGAGCGCGAGCGCGGCATTACGATTCTCGCCAAGAACATCTCTATCGAGTACAAGGACGTTAAGATCAACGTCATCGACACCCCGGGCCACGCCGACTTCGGCGGCGAGGTCGAGCGCGTGCTGCGTATGGCCGACGGCGCCCTGCTGCTGGTCGATGCTTTTGAGGGCCCCATGCCCCAGACCCGCTTCGTGCTGCGTCACGCTATCGACACCGGCCTCAAGATCATGATCGTCATCAACAAGATCGACCGTCCGGGCGCCAACCCCGAGAAGGCCTACAACGACTGCCTGGACCTCATGGCCGACCTGGGCGCCACCGACGACCAGCTTGAGTTCGCCATGGAGCACGTGGTCTACGCCAGCGCCATGAATGGCTTTGCCCGCCTTGATCCCAACGACGGCAACATGGACATGTATCCGCTGCTCGATATGATCATCGACGACATGCCCGCGCCCGAGGTTGACGAGAACGCCCCGCTGGCCATGCAGTGCGTGACCATCGACCACTCCAACTTCGTTGGCCGTATCGGCATCGGTCGCGTGTACTCCGGTACCATCCATCAGGGCGATCAGATTCTGGTTGTGAAGAACGACGGCTCCAGCGCCACCGCTACCGTCAAGCAGCTCTTTACCTTCGACTATCTGGGCCGTACCGAGTGCCAGGAAGTCGGCGCCGGCGACATCGCTGCCGTCGTGGGCATTGACCGCACCGATATCGGCGATGTCTACACCGACCCCGAGAACCCCGTCGAGCTCGAGCCCATTGAGATCGACCCGCCGACCCTGTCCATCGTCTTTGAGGCTTCGACCTCCCCGCTCGTCGGTCGCGACGGCGACATCGTGGGCGCCCGTCAGCTCAAGGAGCGCCTGTTCAACGAGGCTGAGAACAACGTGACCATGAAGATCGAGGAACTCGAGGACAAGAGTGGCGTCGAGGTTTCGGGCCGCGGTATTCTGCACCTGTCCGTCCTGATGGAGTCCATGCGCCGCGAGGGCTTTGAGTTCCAGGTCGGCCGTCCCCGCGTTCTGTTTAAGAAGGACGAGAACGGCAACAAGATGGAGCCTGTCGAGCAGGCCGTCGTCGAGTGCCCGGACGAGTACTCGGGCAAGGTCGTTGAGGTCTTCGGTACCTCCGGTGGCATCATGACGAGCATGGACACCTCGGGCATCGTGACGCACCTCGAGTTTAAGATCCCGACCCGCGGCATCATGGGCCTTAAGAATCGCATCATGAACGTCACCCACGGCGAGGGCGTGTTCTACCACACCTTCCTGGAGTACGGTCCCTACGCCGGCGAGATCGGTAACCGTCAGAACGGCGCAATGATCTCCATGACCACCGAGAAGGCCGTTGCCTATGCCCTGGGTACGCTGCAGGAGCGCGGCCAGCTTTTTGTTGAGCCGGGCACCGAGTGCTACGAGGGCATGATTGTGGGCGAGCGCAGCAAGGCTGGCGACATGGTCGTCAACATCGCCCGTACCAAGAACCTGGGCAACCAGCGTTCCTCGACCTCCGATATCTCCGTCCAGCTGGTGCCGCCCCGCACCTTCTCGCTGGAGGAGGCGCTGGAGTACATCGCCGACGACGAGCTGGTCGAGATTACTCCCAAGAACATCCGCCTGCGCAAGCGTCTGCTCAATGCCACCGACCGCAAGAAGGCTGCCGTTCGCGCCGGCCAGGTCAACAAATAAGCGCTGGGCTTTATAGCGACTAACAAGAAAGGGCGTCGACCATCGCGGTCGGCGCCCTTTTTGTGCAAGAGGATTGAGCTGGTCTGCGCCACCATAAAGGTGCCTGTCCCCTTTGTGGTGGTTGGCGGCTAAGCGGTGGGGAGTCCCGGCGTGTTAGCCGGCTGCTGCGGCTTGAGGTGGGCGTTGCGCCAGATGATTTGGATGATGTAGCCGAGTGTAAAGACGAAGGCCACGCCGCTGATGAAGTCGCCTACGAGGGGAAGCCCCGTGAGGGCGCCTGCGATCACGCCGCCCACAGCCGCCATGGCGTAGCGGTTCTGTCTGTTTCCGACCATGCGCGCGATCGCGCACCCCGCAAAGGCGCTCGACACCAGTGCGATGCCAATAACACCGCACAAGAGGGCTCCGGCAAGCGACAGACCGGCGATAGAGATAATCAGCAGTAGGACGGCGGGGACGATAGCAATCGTGCTCAGAAGACCGCTCACCCACAGGGGCATGGGGTGCTGGTGGAGCATGCCGGCGGCGCTGGCAGTCGCACGCGGGAAGACGAGCTCGAGAAGCAGAGCGACAAAGCAGGTCGAGAGTGCCGCGGCGACGATACCGCCGATGACATCGTTAACGGTGGAAGTATCCTCGTTCTCGGTGCGGTCGATCTTGAGCGCGCCGACCTCGGCTCCCGCGGCGCGCTCGGGGTCCTCGGAGACGTGCGCGTTCACGGTGCCGGTGATGTGGGCGTTTTTGCCCAGGATGAGCTTGTCGGCCCAAACCTCAACATCGCCCTCGACGGTGCCATCGATAGTCACCGTATCGCCCGCAAGCGCTGCCGACTTGGTGGAGCCGCGCAGGGCAACCGTTTCGCCTATCGCATAGAAACAGTTGGCGGTGCTGCCGGAATTGAGCACGACATGCTGGCCGGCAACGGTCGCACTGCCATCAACCGTAGTCTTGGCAATGTCGATGGTGCGCGCCGCCAAGCGGACGGCGCCGCCCACCGTGCAGTCGCGGATCGAGAGAGTATCGCCCGCGGCGATGATATCGCGGTCGATGGACGTATCGTCCAAGTTGAGGGCCTGACCTGCCCAGTACAGGTCACCTTCGACGCCGGACGGATTGGCGTCATTGTCGGTCGCAAGTACGTTGCCTGCGGTGTCCGTGCCGGCGAACGACGCCGTGGGAAGCGCAGTGATCGCCAGTGCGATGAGCGCGAATGCCATAAGCAGGCAGCGACGCATCTTGTGTGACGGCGCCGCCGCGGTTTGATTGAGAGCCATGGTTGATCCTTTTGTTAGGTGTTCGGCATATACCTAACAGGGTACCCAACGCGTGGGCGCTCTAAAAGAACCTCTTGGTTGCATTTCGAAGGGTCGTGCCGTGCTGTCTACTTTTTACGGTGCAAGAAGCGTGCGATATCTTCTTCGGTGGGGCTTTTGATGTCAAAGCGCAGCGAGAGCCAGCGCAGACCCATGGTCACGACAACGCATACGACCAGCGCGGCGACATTGCTCATGATGCCGCTCATAACGAGACACACATAGCTTGTCGATCCGGCGATGGCGGCGATGGCATAAAAATTAGTACGTTGGAAAATGCCCGGAACCACGCCCATAAAGCCGTCGCGCAACATGCCGCCGCCCACCGCGGTGAAAAAACCCATCATGATGCACACCGCCGGCGCAAAGCCGTAGACCAGCGCCTTGTCTGCTCCAGTGGCGGCGTAGATGCCGACCGAGATGATGTCGAGCAGGGGAATGAGTTTTTCGGGTTTGTCGACGATTGCCGGGAAAATATAGATGATGGCTGCCGTGGCAATGGAAAGCGGGAGTGCCATCGGCTGGTTGAGGATGTAGACGTTGCCCACCTGCAACGTCATGTCGCGCAAGAGACCGCCGCCCAGACCGCAGACCACCGCGAGCGCGACCGCGCCCACCAGGTCGAGCTTGTGCTCGCGCGCAACCAGTACACCCGAGATCGATGCAGCGACGACGGCGAACATCTCGAGCCAAAACGGGATGGCGACCATGGCATCCGAGGCATGTGAGGTAATGGTTACGGCAGCGACGACGGGCAAGATGGGGTCCTTCTGATTGCAGGTTTAGACAATGCCCGTACATAGTACATGGTTGGCGGGCGTGGCGACCCTATTGCTCGGTAAACGGTCGGGACTGGGTGGGGGCGTAGGTACCATGTTTGGGGATCTGGGTTGATGCTGAACGCGATGGGGGCGTGGCTGAATAGGAGGGATGTCCAAATTTTGAGCGGAGCTCAAAATTTATCCGGTCGGCTTACGCCGACCGCGCTGCGCTAAAAACGCGCCACGGGCGCGTTTTCTTTACGCTCCGCGCCCTGGCGGGTTCGAATCCCTCCTCCTCCGCCGTATTTGCTTGTAAGGGACTCAAAAGAAAAAAGCTCCCATTCTCGGGAGCTTTCTCAATCTAAATGGCGGAGGAGGAGGGATTCGAACCCTCGTGACCTTATACAGGCCAAACGGTTTTCGAGACCGCCGCATTCAACCACTCTGCCACCCCTCCGCGTGGGGTAAAAACAAAGCAGGCTCGAAGGCCTGCTTTGGAATTAACTGGCGGAGAGTCAGGGATTTGAACCCTGGAGACGCTTTTGACGCCTACACGATTTCCAATCGTGCTCCTTCGGCCACTCGGACAACTCTCCGTTAAATGCGAAAGTCAGTATACACGAGGAATCGCAAAGTGCAAACAGAAAAGTTGGCATTTTTTAAAACGCTCGGCCGCGCTTGGCGTTGCAGTGGGGTTTGAGGTGCCAAAAAAAACGGCTTCCGACCAGCGTGGTTGATCAACTCAATTGTTCAAAAGGGGTATTCATAAGCGACTTGGCAATGAATTTAAAAATCTTTGGGTGGTACTGTGGACCGCTGGTATGCATTTTGCGACCACAGCCTTGTGCCCGTTGACCTGCGGCTTGGCTCAGCTTGTCCCCGCGGCATCGTATCTTGTCCACAAATCCGTCAAGCTCTTGGTCGGCATTTGGTTGGAATGCGCATGAAACGTGGTGCGAGCATGGGCATATGTGGAGGTCATGAGGTTGTAGCTGCATATTCTTGCGGCCTGGGAGGTTGAAAGATATTATTACCAAGTCTTTTCCTGCTTCAGGCGCACCTTCACGACCTGAAGCCACATTTGCCCAGAGGAGGTGACAATATGAAGGCTTATGAACTGCTGTTCTTTGTTGACCCGTCGCTCGACCCCGAGACTCGTCTCGCTGTTATGAAGCGTATCGATACCACGATCGCTGAGGGCGCTGGCAAGGTCGACTCCGTTGACGAGTGGGGCAAGCGCAAGCTCGCCTACGAGATCAACGACCTCACCGATGGTGACTACACCCTCATCAACTTCCACGCAGATCCTACCCAGATCGCCGAGCTTGATCGCGTCCTGCGCATCACCGACGCTGTGGTCCGCCACATGATCGTCCGTCGCGACGACCAGGAGTAAGACTGTCGTTTTGGACTGGGCTTGTGCCCCAAGAGGAAGTAGTGAGTTATGAGCATCAATCGAGTGAACATCACTGGTAACCTCACCCGCGATCCCGAGCTGCGCGCCACCGCCGGCGGAACCCAGGTTCTGTCCTTTGGCGTCGCCGTGAACGATCGTCGCCGCAACGCGCAGACTGGCGAGTGGGAGGACTATCCCAACTTTGTCGACTGCACCATGTTCGGCACCCGCGCCGAGGCCGTGAGCCGTTTCCTGGCAAAGGGAAACAAGGTCGCGATCGAGGGCAAGCTGCGCTACAGCTCTTGGGAGCGCGACGGCCAGCGCCGGAGCAAGCTTGAGGTCATCGTCGATGAGATCGAGTTTATGAGCTCCCGTGGTGGCCAGGGTGGCTACGATCAGGGCGGTTACGCCCCCGCAGCTCCCGCGCCCGCAGCACGTCCTGCCGCACCGGTGGCTACGCCGCCCGCGGTCGACGTCTACGATGAGGACATCCCGTTCTAAGGGTTGTTCACCTATTTTTGAGTGAGAGGCGGCTTCGGTTCGCCGAAGTTGCCAAATGAAAGGTATTTTGACATGGCTAATGATTTTTCTGCACGTCAGCCGCGTCGTAAGTACTGCCAGTTCTGCAAGGAGAACACTGAGTTCATCGACTATAAGGACACTCAGCTTCTCCGTAAGTACATGACCGACCGTGGCAAGATCAAGCCCCGTCGCGTCACTGGCGCTTGCACGCAGCATCAGCATGACATCGCCAACGCCATCAAGCGCGCCCGCGAGATGGCTCTCCTGCCGTATACCGTCCCCGTGGTTTCCTCTCGTGGCAACCGCGACCGCGGCTAAGAAGGGAGACACATCATGAAGGTTATTCTTCTCGATGAGATCAAGGGCAAGGGCGGCGAGGGTGACGTCGTAGAGGTCGCTCAGGGTTACGCTGAGAACTTCCTGTTCCCCAAGAAGCTCGCTGTTGCCGCCACCAAGGGCAATCTCAAGCAGCTTGACGAGCGTCGCAACAACATCGCCAAGCGCGAGGCCGTCCGTCTGGCTACCGCCAACGAGACCAAGGCTGCCTTCGAGGGCAAGACGGTCACCGTTGACGTCAAGGTCGGCGACGAGGGCATCCTCTTTGGCTCCGTTACCGCCGCTATGATCGCTGATGCCATCAAGGCTCAGCTCGGTATGGACATCGACCATAAGCGCGTCGAGCTCGGTAAGCCCATCAAGGTTGCCGGTGCCCACACCGTTGCCATCTCGCTGTACCGCGAGATCAAGGCCGAGGTTGTCGTTCTCGTCGGCGTTACCGCCGAGGAGCTCGCTGCCGAGGCTGAGGTCGAGGAGGCCGCTGAGGTCGCCGAGGCCGAGACCGCCGAGGTCGAGACTGAGGCTGCTGCCGAGTAGCATTTGCTGCAACGCAACAATCTTGTTCTAAGAAGGGCGCTCTGGGAAACCAGGGCGCCCTTTTGTTTTTTGCGCTGAGTGAGTGTCATGGTGAACGTTGCGTCGAAGTCCTATATACAGGACCGTTCATCCGTTTGGTTCGGTGATGATTGGCGGCGCGCGGCGCGTTTTGGGACCGTGGCTGATACTATGGATGCTCGCAAGCGATATGAATGAGGATGCTCATGGCATATGACGATAGGGAGACCGGGCTGACGGTTGAGGACCGCGGCTCAAAGTTGGGTCTTCCCCAAAACCAAGATGCAGAGGCCAATGTACTGGCCGCTATGCTGCTATCGCCCGAGGTGGTCGAAGAGGCCCAGGTCGAGCTGCAGCCCGATGACTTCTACCGCCCCATTCATAAGACCATCTATACCGCGATGGTCGATATGTACAACAGCCGCATTCCCATCGACTCTATCTCGCTGATCGATTACCTGCGAAGCATCAACAAGCTCGATGCCGTGGGTGGCGAAGCGTACATTTTGGAGTTGATGGGTCAGACCCTGTCGCTCGTGAACTGGCAGCACCATGCCGCCATCGTCCGTCGCGACTCGATGCTGCGCGAGCTGATCGGCGCCACCAACGAGATTAACGCGCTGGCCTATAACGCCCCCACCGACACCAAAGAGGTCGTGGAGCTGGCCGAGAGCAAACTGCTCAAGGTCACGGCACGCGAGGTCAAGTCGAGCTACAAGACGCTGACTGAGTTTATGGTCGAGGCCTATAACGAGGCCGAGGAAGTGTGCCAGGCCGGTGGCCAGGCTGCGGGCGTGCCCACGGGCTTCCCGTCGCTCGACCGCATGCTCATGGGCTTCCGCGAGGGTCAGCTCATCATCATCGGCGCCCGTCCTGCTGTAGGTAAGACGTCGTTCGCTCTGAACCTGGCACTTAACGCCGCCGCTGCTGGTTATACCGTCGGCTTCTTCTCGCTGGAGATGTCGGGCAAGGAAATTGCCCAGCGTCTGATTTGCGCCTACGCCATGATCTCGATCAGTGACTTCCGCATGGGCCGCATTAGCCCCGAGCAGTGGGCCAATATCAACGAGGCCACGCAGACCTTGTCCAAGCTCGATATTCTGATTGACGATACGCCCGGCACCACAGTGACCGAGATTCGCGCCAAGAGCCGCCGAATGCTCCATAACAAGGAGAAGGCAATCATCATCCTGGACTACCTGCAGCTGGTGAGTCCTCCGCCGGGACGCCGCTCCGAGAGCCGTACCGTCGAGGTTTCGGAGATGTCGCGTGGTCTGAAGATCATGGCCAAGGAGCTCAAGATCCCGCTCATCGCGCTGTCGCAGCTTTCGCGTCAGGTTGAATCCCGTACCGGCAAGCGCCCGCAGCTTTCCGACCTTCGTGAATCGGGCTCCATCGAGCAGGACGCCGATATCGTTATGTTCTTGGACCGCTCCGCCGACGAGGCCGAGGCCTCGCGCGACGATCGACCCGACGAGGGCGTCACGCGTATCGTCGTGGCCAAGAACCGTTCGGGCCCGATCGGCGACGTCGACCTGATGTTCCTGCCGGCATCCACCAAGTTCTATGAGCTTGATGGGGCACATGCCGAGGAGTAGGACAGGCGCCCGTTGCACGGGTATACTGGGAATGTTTTGTGCTTCTGCGTGCCGGCGTGGCGCGTAGACAGTCCATGAATGTAAGGAGTAAACATGCCGTCAACCGTTTTGGTCGGTGCCCAGTGGGGCGATGAGGGCAAGGGTAAGATTTGCGACCTAGTCGCCGGCGACTTCGATGCCGTCGTGCGCTACTCGGGCGGCAACAACGCCGGTCACACCATCGTCGTCAACGGCAAGAAGTACGGCCTGCACCAGGTGCCCTCCGGCATCATGTATTCCGACCACGTGTCGGTGATCGGTAACGGCTGCGTCGTCAACCCCAAGGTTGTCCTTGAGGAGATCGATATGTTCGAGGCCGACGACATCACCACCAAGAACCTCAAGATTAGCGGCAACGCGCATGTCATCATGCCGTACCACATCGATCTGGATGGCGCCTTTGAGCAGAAGCTCGGCAAGAAGAACATCGGTACCACCAAGCGCGGCATCGGTCCGTGCTATCAGGACAAGATGGCCCGCATTGGCCTGCGCATGCAGGACATGCTGGACGAGGCGCTGTTCCGCGACAAGCTGGAGACCGCTCTCGCCCGCGTGAACCCCGAGCTCGAGCTCATCTACAACCTGCCCACCTACACCGTGGACCAGATTTGCGACGAGTACCTGCCGATGGCCGAGCGCCTGCGTCCCTACATCACCGAGACGAGCCTGCTGCTCAACAACATGATCGATGAGGGCAAGAACCTGCTGTTTGAGGGCGCCCAGGCGACGCTGCTCGACATCGACCACGGCACCTATCCGTACGTGACGTCTTCCAACTGCACCGCCGGCGGCGCCATTACCGGTTCCGGCGTCGGCATGAAGAACGTCGACCGCGTGCTGGGCGTCATGAAGGCCTATATCACCCGCGTCGGTTCGGGCCCCATGCCCACCGAGCTTTCCTATGAGTCCGAGGCCGGTCACACGCTGACCGAGGAGGGCTATGAGTACGGCGTGACCACCGGTCGCCGTCGTCGCTGCGGCTGGTTCGACGGCCCCATTGCCAACTACGCCTCGCGCGTCAACGGCCTCACCGATATCGCCATGACCAAGCTCGACGTGCTTTCGGCCTTCGACACCATCAAGGTGTGCGTGGCCTACGACGTCGATGGCGAGCGCTATACCAGCGTGCCCGAGCATCAGGTTCGCTTTGAGCACGCCAAGCCCATCTACGAGGAGCTTCCTGGCTGGAAGTGCGATATCACCGGCTGCCGCAGCTTTGAGGAGCTGCCGCAAGAGGCTCAGGACTACGTGGCGTTTATCGAGGATCTGGCACACACCCGCGTGACGTTCATTGGCGTTGGCGCTGGTCGAGAGCAGATCATCAACCGATTCTGGAAGTAATCGGGACTATTTGGTTATTGCGATATACCCCTTTGCAGCCCGGACGGGCGGCCGAGGGGTATATTTGCTTGCAAAGGGCTCGCGCGGAGCGGGCCGTTAATCCATAGAGGAGGCACCCTTGAAGGCGGACACTCAAACCATCGACATCCTGTTGTTGGGCAGCGGCGGCCGTGAGCATGCTTTGGCAGCTAAGCTCGCAGCATCACCGCGCGCCGGCAAGCTCTACATCGCGCCGGGTAACGGCGGCACCGCGAGCTGCGGCGAGAACGTTGTTCTCGACGACTGCGATCCTGCGGCCGTGGCGGCGTTTGCTCAGAGCCACGGATGCGGACTCGTGGTAATTGGCCCCGAGGCTCCGCTCGTGGCGGGCGTGGCCGACGCCGTGCGCGCGGCGGGTATTCCCTGCTTTGGCCCGGGTGCCGAGGGTGCCCGTATGGAGGGCTCCAAGCTATTCTCCAAGCAGCTCATGGAGCGTGCCGGCATTCCGACGGCCGCCTACGGCTCGTTCACCGACGAGGCTTCGGCTCTCGCCTACGTGCGCGAGCAGGGCGCACCGCTGGTCGTGAAGGCTGACGGCCTGGCCGCAGGCAAGGGCGTCATCGTGGCGACCGAGCTCGAGCAGGCCGAGGAGGCCGTGCGCGAGTGCTTTGGCGGCACCTTCGGCGATGCCGGCAACACCGTGGTCATCGAGGAGATGCTGACCGGCCCCGAGTGCTCGCTGCTGGCCTTTACCGACGGCAAGACCGTGCGCCCCATGGCCACCTCGCAGGACCACAAGCGCGCGCTCGAGGGCGACAAGGGTCCCAACACCGGCGGCATGGGCGTCTACAGCCCGGTGCCCATCGTGACTGACGAGGAGCACGCCACCATGGTGGCGGTCATGGAGCAGACCGTGGCCGAGCTCGCTGCCGAGGGCATCGACTACCGCGGCTGCCTGTACGGCGGCTTTATGCTCACACCCGCCGGCCCCAAGGTGCTGGAGTTCAACGCCCGCTTTGGCGACCCCGAGACGCAGGTCGTGCTTCCGCGCCTTAAGAACGACCTGGTCGAGGTCATGCTGGCTTGTGCCAACTGCGAGCTCGATCAGATTGAACTCGACTGGCGTGACGAGTGGGCCGTGGCCGTTGTCCTGACGAGTGCGGGCTACCCCGGCAGCTACGAGAAGGGCAAGGTCATCACCGGTATCGCCGATGCCGAGGCCATGGAGAACGTGACCGTGTACCACGCGGGCACTGCCGTGGTGGCTGTCTCTTATACACATCTGACGCTGCC
>URNC01000004.1 GCA_900549065.1 uncultured Collinsella sp.
CCTAAGCCTTCGTCGGCAGCGTCAGATGTGTATAAGAGTCAGGGCTCAGGATAGGGCCGCCGCTCTTCTGGCGGATGCGGTAGAGGGTTTGCGTTAGTTAGACGGGATATCGTCGGTCGCCCTCGCGCTGATGCGGTAGGTGCGGTACAGTTAACGGGTTACAGGCAGTGTTTACGCAAGGAGTACACGAGCACATGGCTGATTCCCAGACTGCAACCTCCGCGCCCGAGTTTAAGAGCGCCCACTTTATCGGTATCGGCGGCGCCGGCATGAGCGGCATCGCCCTCGTTCTGCACGAGCGCGGTTATGCCGTTACCGGCTCCGACCTTAAGACGTCACGTTATATCCGCCAGCTTACCCGCGCTGGTGTGAAGGTGCATGTGGGCCATGAGGCCGCCACGATCGACGAGGTCAAGCCCGACGTGGTTGTTGTCTCCACCGCTATTCCGGAGTCCAACCCTGAACTCGTGCGCGCTCGCGAGCTTGGTATTCCCGTGTGGCCCCGTGCCAAGATGCTCTCTGCTTTGGGCCACGGCTACACCACCGTCGCTGTTGCCGGCACGCATGGCAAGACCACCACGTCTTCGATGTGCGCCACCATGCTCGACCGCATGGGTCTGGATCCGAGCTTCCTGATCGGTGGCATCGTCGAGGGCTATGACACGAACGGCAAGAACGGCTCGGGCGACTACTTTGTCGCCGAGGCCGACGAGTCCGACAGTTCCTTCCTGTTCCTGAACCCCAACGTGGTCATTGTGACCAACGTCGAGGCCGACCACCTCGATCACTACTCGGGTATCGAGGAGATCGAGGCGACTTTCGCCAAATTCATGAGCCTGGTGGGCGAGGACGGCACCGTCATCGTCTGCGGTGAGGACCCGCATCTGGTCGAGCTCGCCAAGTCGACGGGCCGTCACGTGCTTTCCTACGGCTTTGCCGAGAGCAACGACATCGTCTGCATGCACCCGGATGTCAAGGGCATCCAGAGTGACTTTATCGTTCGCTTTGAGGACGGCACTGAGCATGCTGTGGAGATCAAGAGCAATCCCGGTCGCCACAACATGCTCAACGCCACGGCGGTGCTCACCGTCGCCCATGTCCTGGGCCTTGACATCGACTCCGCCGCCAAGGCGCTCTCGAGCTTTGAGGGCGTCCGCCGTCGCTTTACCCACGTGGGCGATATCGATGGCATCACCGTGGTCGATGATTACGGCCATCACCCCACCGAGATCAAGGCGACGCTTGCTGCCGCTTCGTCGCTGGGCTACAAGCATGTCGACGTCGTGTTCCAGCCGCACCGCTATTCGCGCCTGCAGGCCCTGTGCGACGACTTTGCCGATGCATTTGCCAATGCCGATAAACTGCTGCTGATTGATGTGTTCTCGGCTGGCGAGATGCCCATTCCGGGTGTCACCTCTAAGATGCTCGCCGATACCGTGCGCGCCAAGCATCCTGGCAAGGAGGTCGTGTACTGCTCCAGCCGTCTTGAGCTTAATCAGGAGCTCGAGCAGATGGTGGGCGAGGGCGACCTGCTGCTCACTATGGGTGCTGGTGACGTTACGACCGTCGGTCCCGAGTTCATTGAGTATCTGACTGCCAAGAAAGACGCTTAAGTCTAATGGGTCTGTTTAACGCCGTCATGGCGCTCTCGGGCATGATCGACACGGATGTGATCGAGGACGAGCGCCTTGCGCGTCATACGAGCTATCGTATCGGCGGCAAGGCCGACCTCTTTGTGACGTGCCATAGCTATCATGCCCTCCGCCGCGCCGTGGCGGTGCTCGATCGCGAGCAGGTGCCGTGGGTCATCATCGGCAAGGGCTCCAATCTGCTGGTTGCCGATGGCGGTTATCGCGGTGCCGTCATTTCGCTCGGACGTGAGTTTCAGCGCACGGTTGTTGCCGATGACGGTTGTACGCTGACGGTCGGTGCGGGCGTGATGTTTGCGCGCCTGGTCAACGATGCCCTGTCGCGTAGCCTCTCGGGCCTTGAGTTTGCCGTTGGCATCCCTGGCTCGGTCGGCGGTGCGATATCTATGAATGCTGGCACACGGACCGAGTGGATTGGCTCGCTGGTCGAGGATGTCGTAACGTTTGACCCGGCATCCGGTATCAAGCATTATGCGGGGTCCGAGATCACTTGGGGCTACCGCGAATGTAGCCTTCCCCGCAATGAGATCATCCTCGAGTGCGTGCTCAAACTTAAACCGGCACCCAAGGCCGACATTCGCGAGCGCATGGAGCGGTACCTGACGAGGCGCAAGCGTACGCAGCCCATGGGTCGCGCATCCTGCGGGTCGGTCTTTCGCAACCCGCCCGATGCGAGTGTGGGCAAGCTTATCGAGGATTGTGGATTAAAGGGTTTTTCGATTGGCGGCGCGGAAGTTTCGCCCGCTCACGCTAATTTTATCGTTAATAACGGAACTGCCTCGGCCGATGACGTTGCCGCGGTTATCAGACATGTGCACGGAAAGGTGAGGGAGGCGTATGGCATCGAGCTCAGACCGGAAGTTAAATTCCTCGGCTTCTAGAGCATCGAAACCCACCTTCCGCTGCGCCGGAGGGCGTTCCGGCGCGCCTGCCAAACCTCAACGCAATACCGTCGCGCACTCTAAGTCTGTCGGGCATGCTCGACAGACCAGTTGTCCGGTTGTCGGCTCGCAGCTCGGCAATCGTCCGGCCGCAAAAAAGTCCTCGCGTCCCTCGCTGACGTCAAAGCCTGTTATGGGCGCCAAGCCTGCCCGTCCCATGGCAACTCCTAAGCCCTCGACGGGAACTAAGGCGGCGCGTCCGGGTCGCACGCTTGGCGCATCGAAACCGCGCTCGCTGACATCGGTGCCGGCTACCGCCAAGAAGCCTTCGGGTAAAAAAGGCGTCAACCCGTTGTCTTCACTTGGGGCGATGGCAAATAAAACGTCAGACGCCGCTTCTCTCGTTACAGGCAAAGGCAAAATCGTGGGCGGCGTTCTGGCCGTCTTGGCCGTGCTCGTCGTCGTTGCCGTCGTGGTGATCAACTCTGGATTGTTTACCGCCACTGATATTCAGATTCAAGGCAGCGAGCATGTGACGAAGCACGATGCTATCCAGCTGATCGATTTGCCCGAGGGAACGTCGCTTTTTAACGTCGATCCCGACCAGATTACCGAGGACCTCAAGCAGAACCCGTGGGTCTCGGGCGTGGATGTCCAGCGTCAGTTCCCGCATACGCTCATCATTACGCCTATGGAGCGCAAGGTCATCGCAATTGCCTATATCAGCTCCGATGACCTTGCCTGGGCCATCGGGGATGATGACACCTGGATCGCCCCGCTGTCGACGTCGGTCGAAGTGGATGACCAGGGCAACGTCATCACGACGGGGCAGGGCTCAAATACCCTGACCGGCATTGATGCCGCGCTGGCGCTCGCTAAGCACTATGGCGCGGTGTTGTTGACTGATGTCTCGGCGGATGTCGCTCCGGTTTCCGGCCAGGCGGTGAGCTCCAAGGCCGTTAAGGCTGGCTTGGATTATGTGCGTGGTTTTTCGAGCGAGTTCTTGGGACAAGTCAAGGATATTTCCACGCCTTCGGTCGAAGCCATCTCGGCAAACCTCAATAACGGCATTGAGGTGTCGCTGGGCGATTCGAACGATATCGTCAAGAAGGAGCGCGTAGTCACCAAGCTGCTTTCGCAGGTAGAGGGCGTAACGTATATCAATGTGCGCTCTCCGGGTAACTATACATTTAGGAACGCTCCGACCTCGTAGCGCTGGTTGATGCTTTGTTGAGGGGCCATACCACGCCGTTTATCTGGTTTGTTTGGTTTTCACGGTCAATTATTTGACTGATACGTTCATAGTGTGCAAACATAATACGGTTTACCTTTGCATTTACTTTCAACCTGAAGGTTAATGTGCGCAGGGGTCGACCCATGCTATGGCTATAACCTTTGTTCGGAGGACCGATATGCACGAGACAGAGATCAACAACTACCTTGCCGTCATTAAGGTGGTCGGCGTCGGCGGCGGCGGTACCAACGCGGTCAATCGAATGATCGAAGAGGGCATCCGCGGCGTCGAGTTTGTTGCCATCAACACCGATGCTCAGGCACTCGCGATCTCTGATGCCGATATCAAGGTGCACATCGGCACCGACCTTACCCGCGGCCTGGGCGCCGGCGCCAACCCCGAGGTTGGCCGCAAGGCTGCCGATGAGTCCCGCGACGACATTGCCGAGGCGCTCGCTGGCGCCGACATGGTGTTCATCACCTGCGGCGAGGGCGGTGGCACCGGTACCGGCGCCGCTCCCATCGTTGCCGATATCGCGATGAACGAGGTCGGTGCGCTGACCGTCGCCGTCGTGACCAAGCCCTTCACCTTCGAGGGCCGCAAGCGCAAGAAGAGCGCCGAGGAGGGTATTAAGACCCTCTCCGATTGCGTCGACACCATGATCGTCATCCCTAACGATAAGCTGCTTGACATCGCCGAGAAGAAGACCACCATGCTCGAGGCCTTCGCGATTGCCGATGGCGTCCTTTCCCAGGGCACCCAGGGCATCACCGACCTTATCACCGTCCCCGGTATCATCAACTTGGACTTCGCCGATGTTAAGACCATCATGAAGCAGGCCGGTACCGCCATGATGGGTATCGGTACCTCTTCTGGGGATACCCGTGCCGTCGACGCTGCCCAGCAGGCCATCTCCAGCCCGCTGCTCGAGAGCTCCATCGATGGTGCCACGCGCGTGCTGCTCTCCATCGCCGGTTCCAAGGACCTGGGCATCCAGGAGATCAGCGACGCCGCCGACGTTGTCGCCAACGCCGTCGACCCCGAGGCCAACATCATCTTCGGTACCGTTGTTGACGAGTCCCTGGGCGATCAGGTGCGCATCACCGTCATCGCTACGGGCTTCTCCGACTCCAACGTCAACCGTCAGGACGAGCTCTTTGCTGCTCAGCAGTCTCAGAGCAAGGCTGCTGCCTCCGCTGAGCCGCAACGCACCGCTCCGGCCACCAGTCCGGCTCAGGCCGCTCCGACCCGCAACGTTGGTGGCACCGAGCTTCCTAACTTCGGCAACGATCAGTTCGAGCTTCCCGACTTCCTGAAGCGCGGTAGCTTCTAGTTCGTTTTTCTCAACGACCTGCAAGGGGTGCGTCCGATTGGGCACGCCCCTTTTTTGTTGTGTTTCGCCTTTGTAAACGAAAGCCTCCAATCTCCTTACGTTCCCTTTACGTTTGCTCCTTACCGCTGCGGGTATCCTTTTTGATGAAGTATGCAGCCGTATGGCACGGACTGCTGCGGCGTCGCCGCAATACTTGTGTTATTAGGAGGCTTTAGTATGGCAGCACGTGCGGACAACGTTTCGCGTGTCGACCATGATGGAGTTACGTTGGTGGAGGGCGCGACATCCGATGTTCGCTTTGCCTTCACCGAGCGCGCCGGTGGCGTTTCCGAAGATGCGTACTCCTCACTCAACTTGGGCTCGCATGTTGGCGATGACCCCTTTGCTGTTCAAGAAAATCGTCGTCGTGCGCTCGAAGCTATGGGTGCCGCCGAGTGCGAGCACAACCTGCTCGTTCCCAATCAGGTCCATGGTGATCATATCGTTGCGGTGACCTCGAACGGCGCCGATGACCTTGAGGACGTTCGCGAGCAGATTGCCGAGGGCTGTGATGCCATCGTCTGCACGGCGCATAACGTGCCCGTGCTGCTCTGCTTTGCCGACTGCGTTCCCGTGGTGCTGGTGGCCCCTGGCGGATTTGCCGTGGTGCACTCCGGTTGGAAGGGCACGATTGCACGTATTTCTGCCAAGGCGTGCCAGGCGCTTTGCGATGCTGCCGGCTGCGATGCGAGCAACGTTTCCGCCTATATCGGCCCCCATATCTTGGGTGACGAATATGAGGTATCCCAGGAACTCATGGATCGCTTTGCCGCCGAGTTCTCTTGCATCGATGCGAGTGCCTCTCGCATGCTCGATCTTTCCGCTGCCATTCGCGAGGCGCTGGTAGATGTCGGTGTCGACGCGGATAATATCGTGGATACCCAGCTTTCGACTATGCGTCAGAACGACCGCTTTTATTCCTACCGTAACGAGGACGGCACCTGTGGGCGCCATGCTGCGATCGGCGTGATGCTATGAGAAAGATCGTATCGGTCCTGAGCGCCGCTGTGCTTACGCTTACACTGTGCGCCTGTTCTTCGGGATCTTCTACCTCTTCCATTACCGTCGCCGGCTCCACGACCTGCCTTCCTATCGCCGAGATTGCGGCCGAGGGCTTTAAGGAGGAGACCGGCATCGACGTGCTCGTTTCCGGTTTGGGTTCTTCCGCTGGCATCGAGGCCGTCAGCGCCGGCACAGCCGATATCGCCAGCTCCTCCCGTGGACTCAATGCCGACGAACAGGATCTGGGCCTGACTCCCATCGTCATTGCCCACGACGGTATCGCGGTCATCGTGAACGACGATAACCCGGTCGATAACCTCTC
Source organism: uncultured Collinsella sp. (assembly GCA_900549065.1). Classification (GTDB taxonomy): domain Bacteria; phylum Actinomycetota; class Coriobacteriia; order Coriobacteriales; family Coriobacteriaceae; genus Collinsella. The sequence goes on from URNC01000004.1 coordinate 6,461, forward strand.
GACCGAGCAGCTCCGCGATATTTACGCCGGCAAGATCACCAACTGGAAAGAAGTCGGTGGCGAGGACCTGAGGATCCAGGTCATCAATCGAGATGAGGCGTCCGGCACGCGTGAGGCCTTCCGCACCATCGTGATGGACGGCACCCCGTTCGATCGCCGCTCGGCCGTTCTTTCGGGCACGGGCCAGGTGCGCGACGTGGTATCTCGTTCGCGCGGTGCCATTGGCTACATTTCGCTGGGCTTCGTCGATAGCCTCAACGCCAAGACCTCGGTCAAGGCCGTCTCGGTCAATCATGTTGAGGCGTCCGAGAAGACGGTCGCGAGCGGCGGCTATCCCATCTCACGCGACCTTTACTTCTTTGTGAAGGGTGCGCCTTCGCAGCAGGCGCAGGATTACATCGACTATGTGACGTCCGAAAAGATGGACAAGCAGATTCGCGAGGCGGGCTTTATTCCCGTCACCAACGACGAGAAGGGGAGTGAGTAGCATGGAAGCACAGGAAAACTCCCAGACTGAGCAGAATGTTCAGACGCCCAAGAAGCGCGAGCTGGCGCTCGTATCGCACAGTACCTATATCAAGGAGAAGGCGCTGCAGTGGATCTTCTTTGCCTGCGCGTTCTTGGCGGTCGTTACCGTCATCCTGATTTTTGTCTTTACCACGTACTCGGCGCTGCCCGTCTTTACTGACATCGGTCTGGCGGACTTCTTTAGCTTTACGTGGGCGCCTTCCGAGGGCCACTACGGCATCTTGTCGCTGCTTGCCGGCTCGGGTCTGGTGACCGTCGGTGCGCTCGCCATGGGCGTGCCGCTGGGCGTGGGTACGGCCGTTTACCTGGTCGAGATTGCCAGCAAGCGCGTGCGCAAGCTCATCAGCCCCGCCGTTGACCTGCTGGCGGGCATACCCTCCATCATCTACGGCTTCTTTGGCATGATCATCATCCGCCCGTTTATCGCACAACTGACCGGCGGCCTTGGTTTTGGTGCGCTGACGGCGTGGTTTGTGCTCGCCATCATGATCGTCCCTACCATCACCACGCTCACCATCGATGCTCTCAATTCCATTCCCATGGGCATTCGCGAGGCATCGTATGCCATGGGCGCCACCAAGTGGCAGACCATCTATAAGGTCGTGCTACCTGCCGCGAAGCTGGGTATCGTTGATGCCATCGTGCTGGGTATGGGCCGTGCCATCGGCGAGACCATGGCCGTGCTCATGGTCGTAGGTAACGCCCCGGTTATTCCCGACAGCATTGCGAGCCCCATCTCGACGCTCACGAGCCAGATTGCGCTCGACATGAGCTATTCCTCGGGTCTGCACCGCTCGGCGCTGTTCGGCATGGGTGTGGTCCTGTTTATCATCTCCGCCACGCTGGTGGGCATCGTCCGTCTGATTTCCAAGAAGAAGAGGGGGTAGGCTATGTCCGATTCCGTTGACACGACGGTCGATACGACCTCGTCGCGCGAGCGCATCAAGCGTGCCCTTTCCCACGGCAAGAAGGGCCGCATCAACAAGGACCTGTCCAACAAGATCATGCTTGGCGTGTTCCGTGCCGCTGCCTACATCACCACGCTGGTGCTGGTCGCTATCATCGTCTACGTGGTCATCAACGGCCTGCCACACATCTCGCTCGACTTTATCTTCGGTTGGCCCCAGGGCGTCAACGCCGAGGGCGGTATTTGGCCCACGATCGTCTCGACCGTCTATGTGACGGCGCTCGCCATGCTTATCTGCACGCCGATCGCTGTGCTGGCAGCCGTCTATCTGGCCGAGTACGCCAAGCAGGGCAAGGTCGTCGAGCTCATTCGCTACGCTGCTGACGCTTTGGCCTCGGTGCCCTCCATCGTTATGGGTCTGTTTGGCTACGCCTTGTTTGTCGAAGCCATGGGCTTGGGCCTTTCGATGGTCTCTGCCGCCCTGGCACTCGCGCTCTTGATGCTTCCCATCGTCATGCGCACCACCGAAGAGGCCATTCGCGCCGTTCCGCGCTATATCCGTTGGGGCGCGTACGGTCTGGGCGCCACCAAGTGGCAGGTTGTCTCCAAGATCGTGCTTCCTTCTGCCTTTGGCCGTATTGCCACGGGCATCGTCCTCGCCATCGGCCGTGCCATTGGCGAGACCGCGGTGGTGCTCTACACCATGGGGCAGGCCATCAATCTACCTATTTCGCCGCTCGATTCCGGCCGCCCCATGACGGTTCACCTGTACCTGCTTGCCAACGACGGCATCAACATGAACGCAGCCTACGGCACCGCGCTCTTGCTGATGGTGATCATTCTGGCCTTCAACCTGTTTGCGCGCTTCCTGTCGCGCAAGCGTCGCTAGTTAAGGAGTCCCATGTCCGTTTATCAGTCCGCTCCCACGCTGGAGCAAGCGGCCATTACGGCCAAGGATTTCAACTTTTGGTACGGTGACTTTCATGCGCTGACGGGGCTCGACCTCAACATCGCCAAAAACGCCATCACCTCGTTTATTGGCCCTTCGGGCTGCGGCAAATCGACGTTTTTGCGCTGCATCAACCGCATGAACGACCTGATCGAGGGCACGCGCATCGAGGGCACCATGACGCTCGACGGCAACGATATCTATGCCGAGGGTGTCGACCCGGTCGATCTCCGTCGTCGCGTGGGCATGATCTTTCAGCAGCCCAACCCGTTTCCCAAATCCATCTACGAGAATGTCGCCTTTGGCCCTCGTCTGCAGGGCGTGACTAGCAAAAGCGACCTCGATGACATCGTGGAAGAATCGCTCAAGCGCGCCAACCTCTGGAAAGAGGTATCCAATCAGCTCAACAAGGATGGTTTGGCGCTCTCGGGCGGTCAGCAGCAGCGTCTGTGCATCGCGCGCGTGCTTGCGGTGCAACCCGATGTCCTCCTGATGGACGAGCCCTGCTCCGCCATCGACCCCACGTCCGTCTCTAAGGTCGAGGATCTGATGGCAGAGCTGGCGCCCGAGATGACGATCATCATCGTCACGCATTCAATGCAGCAGGCAGCTCGTATTAGCGATTACACCGCGTTCTTCTTGCAGGAAGTTGCCGGCGAGCCCGCCACGCTCATCGAGTATGGTCAAACCGACGCGATCTTCACCAGCCCGGTGGACTCGCGGACGGAAGACTATATCACCGGCCGCTTTGGCTGATCGGTGCGACTAGTCCCAAGCCGATCGGACCTGGTCCGGTGCGTATTCACTGTGCGGGCGGCATGACCGCACCCAACTGATTGGAGTGAACCATGCGCAAACTGTTTTCCCGTCAGCTCATCGAGGCCCGTCACGAGATGCTGAGCATCTACGAGGCCGTCGATTTGGCCCTCCACGATGCCGTGAAGGCCTATGTGACCGACGACCGCAAGCTCGCCACCAAGACCAAGAAGCGCACGCTTTCGATTGACGCACGCTGCGCTAACTTGGAGGCCGTCTGCTACAACCTGATTGCCACGCAGTCACCGGTCGCCTCCGACTTCCGCTTGCTGCAGACGATCATCTACGTCGACTTTAACCTGCAGCGCATGACCGATAAGGTTCGCCAGATTTGCCGCGCCACGCGTCATATGATCAAGGCCGACATCTCGCTGCCCAAGGAGCTTGTCGGCTCGGTCGAGGCCGAGGCTGAGGCCGTCTACCAGGTGCTGGGCTCTTCGCTTTCTGCGCTCGTCACCAACGACATGTCCATCATCTGCAACTTGGCCGTCGAGGACGAGCCAGTGCACGCCGCCTACGAGAAGTTCTTCCGCACCTTTAACCGCATGGACACGGGCGATTTTATGGACGACGACAGCAACTATGACGACCTGCGCCGCGCCATCATGGTATCGCGCTATCTCGATCGCATCGCCTCGATTTCCATCGATGCCGCCTGCCGTCTGACCTTCCTGTTGACCGGACAGCGTATGACTGCCGGTGATATCGCCTGCACTGATGAGGATGAGCTCGAGAGCATGCGCGTGCCTTCGGGCGAGGGTGTTATCATGAGGCCCGCCGTCGATGCACGCTACGTTGCCAAGGTGCCCGTTAACGAGGTCAGCGAGGGTCTTCGCTACCTGCTCGATCATCTTGAGGATGAGGACGATGGCGAGGACGACGAGGAGTAAGTAACCCCGTTCGTCGAAAGATTGTAAATACCTAAGTGAGCGCGGCCTTGCACATGCGGGGCCGCGCTCTTGCGTTAGCATGGGACTACTTGTTTGGCTGTCAGCGGAGGCGATTGGCAATGGATAACTATTTGGACTTGATGCGCGCTCGCCGCGAGCAGATTCTGGAACGTTTTTATGCGGCGCTCGATCGCGCGGGCCGTCCCCACGACGCCGCGAGCCTCATTGCCGTGTCCAAGACCGTTGGTGTCGATGAGACCGTTGCCGCCATCCAGGCGGGGTATCGCCATTTTGCCGAGAACCGCCCGCAGGAGCTGGTTCGCAAGCTCACGGGTCTGGCGGAGCATCCGGAGCTGCCCGAGGTGCGCTTCGATATGATCGGCAACCTGCAGACCAATAAGATCAATGCGGTGCTGGGCTCAGCCGAGCTGATTCACTCGGTGGGTTCGCTGCATCTGGCGCAGGCGATCTCGAGCCGTGCTGTTCGCAAGATTGAGGCAGGCGAACTCGTCGGCCCCCAGCGTGTGCTCATTGAGGTCAATGTGAGTGGTGAGGAGTCGAAGGGAGGCTTTTCACCCGATGAGATTCGCGCCGCCGCGGGTGAGCTTGCAGAACTTGAGGGAATTTGCGTACAGGGGCTTATGACTATGGCGCCCCGGGGGAATAAGGATGTGGCACGCCGCACCTTTGCGGGGCTTCGTGAGCTGAGGGATGAGCTGGAGGCGGCGCATCCTGATTTGAACCTGCCTGAGCTTTCCTGCGGTATGAGCGAGGACTTTGAGTCTGCCCTTGAGGAGGGCTCTACGCTCGTTCGCCTGGGCAGGGTAGTATTTAGCCCGGAGTTTGCAGTAAAATAAGGCTCTGAAGTGCGCACTGATTATCGGGGCGCCTGCACTAAACCGCGAGAGGACACAACCATGGGCTTCCTTGACGAGATTAAAAATAAGATGCACCTGGGCGGCCAGCAGGGTTACGACCAGGGTTATGGCCAGGACGACGACTACGGCTACGATGACGGCTACGACGATGGCTATCAGAACAACGGCTACAGTGGTGCTTCGGGCGAGGGCTTCTACACCCAAGACGAGCCGAGCAACGGCCTGCTTGGCCAGACGCGCCGCGGTGAAGCTGAGTCGGTTGCCGTGTATACGCGCTCCGGTCAGCTGGTCGGCGATGACTCCCGCCATGCCACGACGTATAACCCGCCTTCGCGCTCGCAGGACAGTGTTGCGAGCGGTTATCGTCCTGGTGCCTATGACACGCCGTCGAGCTACGCCGAGAATACCCGCGCCCGTGCCGCCGCTGCACCCGCGCCTGCACCGAGCGATGCCTCGGCCTATGCGAGCAATATCATCAACGCCACGCCGCAGCTGCCGGCCTATGTCCTGCGCCCCGAGAGCTATGACGACGTGGAGACCGTGGTGCGCCGCGTTCGCACCAAGCAGCCTGTCGCACTGATTTTTGTGGGCGTACGCACCGAAGTTGCCAAGCGCGTCTTGGACTTCTCTTACGGCTTTGCCTGCGGTCTGGGTGCCACGGTCAAGGAGGTGGGCGACCGCGTGTTCATGGTGCTGCCCGCCGGTTGCGAGGTCAAAGATTCCGATCTCAAGAAGCTTCGTGCCGACGGCTACCTTAAGTAAAGACAAGACGAGGAGATTCCCATCAACATCTACACTATCGTCCAGCTGGTCAACACGCTGTTCAACTTCTATTCCACGCTCATTGTCGTCTACTGCTTTATGACGTGGATTCCCATGAAGCAGGGTGGTTTGCTTCAGGATATTGCCGCGGTGCTTGATAGCGTGTGCGGTCCGTGGCTTAACCTGTTCCGTCGTTTCATCCCGCCGATGGGCGGTATCGATTTTTCGCCGGTCGTTGCGATTATTGCGTTGCAGTTGGTGCAGAGGCTGGTTCTGCAGCTTCTTATAGGTATACTCGTGTAGAACTGACTTAGTAACTTACGTCGGGCGTGTAGCGCCGAGGCGATGAAAAAGGAGACTTGTTATGGCTATTACCCCTGCAGACATCCAGGCTCAGACTTTCTCTGAGGCCAAGCGTGGCTACGATCCTGCTGAGGTCGACGTCTTCTTGGAGACGCTGTCCTCCGAGGTTGACGCTATGCTCGCTAAGATCGTCGACCTTAAGGGTCGTCTGACTGCTACCGAGCAGCAGCTTGCCGATGCGCAGGCTCAGCTTGCCCAAGCTCAGGATGCCACCGCCCAGGCCGTTCCTGCCGCCCCCGTGGCTGCTCCCGCCCCTGACTTCTCCGCTCAGGAGCGCCAGATTTCCGCTGCCCTGATCGCTGCCCAGCAGACCGCTGAGACTATCGTCAACGATGCTAACGAGAACGCTGAGCGTATCCGCAACGAGGCTGACGCCAAGGCCCGCGAGGTTATCCGCCAGGCTCTGACCGAGAAGCAGGCCGAGCTCGAGGAGATCGATCGTCTCAAGGCTTCCCGTGAGGAGTTCAAGGCAGAGTATCTCAAGCTCATCCAGCACTTCATGGACGATGCCCAGAATTCCTTCCCGGCCGATCTGATGGCCTCCACGCCGGTCGGTTCTGCCGCTTCTCCTGCAGTGACTGTTCCCGCCGAGCCGCTGCCCGTCGCTGACCCGGTTGTCCCCGTGGCCGATCCCTTCGCCCCGATCGACAACTTTGCTGCCGACGACCTGGACTAACATTCGGCCTACAATTTAGTGCCTAGAAAGGACCCGCAGCTTGCGGGTCCTTTTTTATGACTGTGCCGGAGTGCGTAACATAAAAAACCGAGCCCTGCACATAATGGCGCAGAACTCGGCGAACGGGTGAGCGGTCAAGGGTAGGTTTTAAGGCATGTCCCAAAACCTACTTGAGGAGGAAGTCGGAGAGGGGAATGGTACGGGCCTCGCGATGCTCGGGATCGGCGATGTGGTCGGCAGGATAGCCACAGACGAGCATGTGATAGGGATAAACGCCTTTGGGCAGATTGAACTGCTCCTGTGCCACCTCAGGCTTAAAATGGCATACCCAGCACGTTCCCAGGCCCTGCTCGGTGGCCTCCATCATCATCTGATCGCAAACGATGGATGTATCGATTTCGCTGGAATTCATCTGATCATACGGGCGCACCCAAGCATCATCGGTAACGCTGCAAATAAGGAAGATAAGCGGAGCGCCAAAGATAGACCCATCACGAGCAAACCGAGGCTGACAAGCAGCAGCCTTCTCCAGAAACTCAGGCGTATCCAACACCATCACACGGGTTGGATGATTATTACAAGCAGAAGGAGCAATACGCCCAGCCTCAACAATGGCATCCACCACAGCCTGCTCCACAGCTCGAGCCTCAAACAAACGACAAGAATACCGACCCCGAGCCAAATCCAAATACCCCATACGAGCCTCCAAAGCTAATAAAACAACCCAAAACTAAGCAAAAGGGTACCCAAAGCAACACTCAGCCAAACGCCCACCGAATGCCAAAGTGTTCAATTGGGTACTAAAGGTCCCCTCGGCCAAACCCCCATTGCGCTATAACTATCAGCCAAAGTTCCCAATGGTGGTACGTAAGGCGAAGGGCCGGCCACGGTTTACTTTCGAACGACTCTGCAGAGCAGCCGGAGTGAAAAAGCAAACCGTGGCCGGCCCTTCGCCGGTGGGATACGTACAGCTAATTAACTGTTCTTCATGACAATCGAATCCACAACATCGGCCACATTCTCGCAGCAGTCGGCGCAGTACTCCAGGAAGGCGTAGACGTCACGCCAAGCGATGACCTCGAGCGGATCCTTGCCGTTAACGTGCAGGTTGCGCATGGCGTTGATGTAGAGCTCGTCGGCCTCGGACTCGATGGTGTTGATCTGGATGACCAGCTCGCGCAGCGTTTTGGACTTGCGGTAGTTGGGAAGCTCGACCATCAGGTCTTTCATGGCGCGGCAGGCGTCAGTCACCTTGTGAGCGATGACGATGGCATCGGGGTGAATGCTCTGGATGTTGGTGAAGTAGACGCGCTGCACGACGCCCTCGATACGGTCAAGCACAGTGTCGAGCGAGCAGCTCATCAGGTCCAGATCCTCGCGCTCAAGCGGGGTGATAAAGGCAGTGAGCAAGGCATCCTCGAGCTCATGGTGCTTCTTGTCGGCCGCATGCTCAATCGCATGCATCTCCTCGAGCATGTCGTGGATCTGCGCGGGATCAAAGTTCTCAAAAATCTTGATGAGCAACTCTGCGGCCTGGACAGCAAGGTCGGCGCAGGCGACGTAGTTGTCAAAGTAGAACGAATCGGGTTTCTTTGCCATGGGTGGGTCCTTTCGAGGCGAAGACGGGTGGGCGAAGTGTTGCGGTCCAGATGGACGTTCGGTTTGACTAGAGGAACATCATGAACAGCTTGGCCATGACAAAGCTGATGAGTCCGCAGGCGGGGAAGGTGAAGAACCAGGTGAACATCATGTCCTTGACGACGCCGAAGTTGATGGCCGAGAGGCGCTTGACGGCACCGACGCCCATGATGGCGCAGGTCTTGATGTGCGTGGAGGACACAGGGATGCCGGTAAGGGTGGCAAGCAGCAGGTTCGCGGCGCCCGCCAGGTCGGCGGAGAAGCCCTGGTACTTTTCGAGCTTGACCATGCTCTGGCCGACGGACTTGATGATGCGCTCGCCGCCCACGCTGGTGCCGATGCCCATAGTGGCCGAGCACAGCAGCATAATCCAGATGGGGATGCCTGCATCGCCGACGCTCGTCTGGCCGCTGGCAAAGGCCACGCCTAAAAAGAGCACGCCGATGAACTTCTGTCCATCCTGCGCGCCGTGCATAAAGCTCATGGCCGCAGCGCTCGCGATCTGAGCGTATTTAAAGAAGACATTGGCACGTCGCCTGTTGGCGGCGGCGAAAAGAATCGAGACGAGCTTGCACAGGACCCAGCCCATGACAAAGCCCAGGCCGATGGAGAGCGCCAGACCGTAGATGACCTTCATCCACTCGTGGACGTTGACGCTGCTCGCACCGCCGAGGGCGATGGCGGCACCGGTCAGGCCGGCGATAAGGCTGTGGCTTTGCGAGGTGGGGATGCCAAAACGCGACGCTGTGGCGCCGTAGACGACGATGGAGAACAGCGCCGCGCATAGGCAGGCGAGCGCCATGGTGCTGTTTCCGCCAAAGTCGACGATATGTGAGATGGTGTTGGCGACGCTCGCGTTAAAGTGCGTCATGATGAGCACGCCGAGGAAGTTGAATGCGGCGCTCATGAGAATGGCGGCGCGGGCGGGCATGCAACGCGTAGTGACGCAGGTCGCGATGGCGTTGGGCGCGTCGGTCCATCCATTGACGAAGATGGCGCCCAACGCGAGGATCACGGTGACGGCAAGGACTGGGTTCGACACAATTTGGCCGAGGAAGGTTGAGAACGTTACGTCCATATATGGGCTTTCTCGAAGTTTGCAGACACGTTACAAAAACATGATAAATCGTATCACCTCCTGCGGGTCTCTTTACCGAGTTCTGATGGGAGAAGTGAACTTTTTGGCACTAAAATTGAATATTAGCCCTGTTGACCGCGGGTGTTCTTTTTGCTAACACGCCATGCGGACACGTGCGATTACTACGACACTCCAAAACCACAGTCTGTTCGCTTTACAACATGCAAACATGCGTTCGATAATAGGAGGCATGGAATATCGACAGACAGACGGCAAAACTCGGCGCGTGCACAAGCAGTATGTGGACGTCGTGGCCCGCATCCTCGCGGGCGGACAGGTCGTGCCGGTCACCGTCTGCTGGGTCGACGGCCGTTGTTTTACGATCGACGAAATTATCTCGACCACCGGGTTTGGCCTGATGGTCTACGGCATCCGTACGGCAACATATAAGGTGCGTTTTGGCGGGCACGCGACCGAGTTGTATCTGGAGGACCAGACGCGCGAGCGGGCAGACGGCTCGCAGGCACACGTGATGCGTTGGTGGGTCTGGGCCTTTGATCGTACGCTTGAGGGCGAGCGCCGTAGGTAAGGACGTGCGGCATTCGGGTACAATGGCAGGAATCTTGTCACCTACGGCGCTGTCGTGCGCTTTTTGAAAGGACGAAGTATGAACGATATCCAGGGCTATCAGAACGGCCCCATCGAGACCGGTGCAAGCCGTGCCAAGGAGATGTCGCCGCGCGCGTACAACCTTGTCATGTCTGCCCTGATCTTTTTGGGCTTTTGCGCCATGGGCGTCGGTGCTTACTTTACGAGCACCATGTCGTTTGCGCGCATGATGATGAGCGGCGCCGCTTTGCCGCTGGTCTTTGGCTCATTTATTTTGACCATCGTCGGCATGGTCATGATGTCGGCCGCCGCCAGCAAGCAGTCCGTGGGCCTGTCCCTTGTGGGCTACGTAATCTTTGCGAGCACCTTTGGCCTGACCGCGTCGTTTGGCCTTGCCAACTACGACCTGCCCACCATCAACACTGCCTTTATCGCCACGGCCGCCATCACCTTTGTCTTTGGCGCCTTGGGCGTGACGTTCCCCAAGTTTTTCCAGCGCGTATATGGCATCGGTTTTGGCATTCTGCTCGCAACTATTCTGGTTGAGATCGTGCTGATGTTCATGGGCGTCTCGCAGACCATCACCGACCTGATCGTGATCGTGGTGTTCGCCGGGTTTATTGGCTATGACACCTATGTTGCCACGACGGTGCCGCCCACACTGCCCAATGCCGTGCTTATGGCCTCTAACCTGTTCGTGGATATTATCAACGTGTTTTTGCGCATTTTGAACATCCTCGGCCGTCGCGATTAAAGCGCGGCATTGCGACGCTTCCTGCCGGACACGGTAAAACGATGCGAAAGGCGGTCCTTCGGGGCCGTCTTTTTTGTGCGCGGCGGGGTATCATGGATGGGAAAAACCGATAGCGGCAGCGACAGGAAAGGTGGCCACGTATGGCAGACGTCGACAACAGGAACCGTAACCGCAGGTCCAACCGAGCGGGTCAGCCCAATCCCAAGCGCGAGGCCCGTGCCAAGGCCGCCGAGCGTCACGTGGCAACTGTGTCCGAAGCGTGCGTCAAGGATATCGAGCGTTCGCTTGCCGGTGTTCGCGAGTTTGACGGTATGCCTGCCGGCTTTGTCGCGGCGATGAAGGCCAAGGTTCAGAGTGCTGTGGCCACCGAAGAACAGGTTGCCGAGGACGTCGAGGGCGCGGAGGCTGCCGAGGTCGAGGCAGCTCCTGAGCCCGTCGAGGAGCCTGCCGAGGAAATCGCCGAAGCTGAGTCCGCGCCTGCTGAGGAGCCTGCTGCGTCCCTGCCTGAGGTCACCGTGCTCGATGCCTCCGCCACGCAGGCCATCTTGGACAACGGTCGTGGCTATGCGCAGTTCTGCGACATGGCCGTGCTCGCCTTTGCCTCGTTCACCAACCCGGGCGGTGGCTATATTCAGGGTTATCTGGGCCAGGAGGCCACACTGTGCGCCGATTCGTATCTGTACAACGTTCTCGATAAGCAGCGCAAATGGTACGGCGAGAACCGTCGCCGCAACATCAACTGCGAGCTCTATCGTAACCGCGCCCTAGTGGTGCCTGCGGTGCGCTTCGACCGCAACCACGTGCATGCATACGCCGACGTGATCGTGGCCGCCGCGCCCAACGTTAAGCGCGCCCGCCAGGAGTATCGCGTGAGCGACGATGCTCTGCTGGATGCCCTGCGCGACCGCATTCGCTTTGTGCTTGCCATCTGCGACGAGCTGGGTCGCGAGAAGCTCGTGCTGGGCGCTTGGGGCTGCGACAACAACGGCTTTGACGCCGAGGCCGTGGCCGAGCTCTTCCGCAAGGAGCTCGCGTCGGGCGACTTTAAGGTCAAGCAAGTCTTCTTTGCCGTGCCTTCTACGCGCTGGGATGAGGATTTTGCCAAGTTCGAGCACGTGCTGGCAAACTTCCCCGAGCGCAACGAGGAGTCCTATGCCCAGGTTGCCGCTCGCGCTGCGGCAGCTCGCGCCGCCGAGCAGACCCAGGCTGCTACCGAGGATGATGAGGACGAGGACGATTGGCGCAAGTACCTGTAATTGGTACGTGCTGACAAATAGGTCGAGCCGGCGGGAGAGGCTGCTTCCGTCGGCTTTTTACTGAGCGAGGGGCTTACGATGAAAAACGTTCTATGCTTTGGCGACAGCAACACCTATGGTTACGATCCGGCGGGCATGCGCGACGGCACCGCGGTGCGCTATGCGCAGGATGTGCGCTGGTGCGGCGTGGCCCAACGTGACTTAGGCGAGGGCTGGCATGTAATTGAAGAAGGCCTCAACGGCCGCACGACGGTACGCGACGACATGTGCCATCTGGACACCAATCTTAACGGCATCCGCGCGCTGCCGATGCTGCTCGAGGCCCATAAGCCGCTGGATGCGATCGTTATTATGCTGGGAACTAACGATTGCAAGACGGTCTTTGGTGTGACGGCCTCCGATATTGCCCGTGGCACCATGGCACTGATTCGCGCGGTGCGCGCATTTCCCTGGACCAATGCCGCATCCTGCCCGCGTATTCTGCTGATGGCACCTATCAAGATCAAGCCGCAAATCGCCGATGTATATATGACCGATTTTGACGAGCGTTCCGTCGAGGCCTCGGAGCATTTTGGCGAGTACTATGCGCACGTAGCCGAGCAGTTTGGCTGCGACTTTTTGAATGCAGCGGAGTTTGCCGAGCCGGGCGATATCGACTATCTGCATATGATGCCCGAAAGCCATGAGAGCCTGGGTCACGCCGTGGCAGCCAAGCTCCAAGAGATGCTCGGTGAGTAGCGCGACCCCAAACCACCGCAAAGGTGCTTGTCCCCTTTGCGGTGGCTTGGGCTGCGAATCTTAATACTGCCACATGTGGTTGACAGGGCCGGAGCCTTTGCCCATGTTCAGGCCGGCGGCCAGAGCGCCTGTCAGGTAGGCCTTGCCGGCATTGATGGCGTCGGCAAGATCCATGCCCTGCGCCAGCGCACAGGCGATGGCGGACGAGAGCGTGCAGCCGGTGCCGTGCGTGTTGTCGGTCTCGATGCGCTTGTGGCGGAACCACGTGGTGAGTGGATCTCCCAGATGGTTGCCCTCGTCATCGAGTGGCGCGGGTTCGGCCAGTACATCGTTGGCCTCGTTGACAAGATGCCCACCCTTAACGAGGGATGCGCAACCAAAGCGGCGGGTGAGGAGCATGGCAGCATTTTGCTGCGTGCGCTCGGAGTCGACCTCATAGTCGAGCAGTGCCATGGCCTCGGGAATATTGGGCGTGATAACCGTCGCTAGCGGGAACAGGCGGCGGGTGAGCGCCTCGGCGGCATCTTCGGCAATCAGCCGCGCGCCCGAGGTGGCGACCATGACGGGGTCGACGACCACGTTCGTTGCGTTCCAGGCGCTCAAGCGGTCGGCGATGACTTCGATAATCTCGACAGAAGAAACCATGCCGATCTTGACGGCGCTGGGGCGGATATCGTCAAAAACGGCGTCAATTTGCGCGGCTACGATATCTGGCGAGATATCCTGCACGGCGGTAACGCCCAGGGTGTTTTGCGCTGTGATGGCGGTGATGGCCGTCTCGGCATACAGGCGGTGCGCCGTGATGGTCTTGATGTCGGCCTGAATGCCGGCGCCACCGCTGGAATCGGATCCCGCGATGGACAGGACGGCAGGTACCTTACTACGATCCATGTTCGCTCCCTTGTTCGGTCGGAATCAAATGGGTCTTTAAGCCAGCATTATAAAGATGCCCGGGCCGACTCTATGCCGAACCCGGGCGGGCGATGCAATCTCTACGCAAGTGTAAGTAAATGTTCACAAGTCAACAATTGACAGGCACCAGCTCGCCGCCAGAAGCGGCCGCGGCGACAGGGTTAGTCCTCCATGCCGAGGTCGATCGTGGTGCCCTCGAAGATCTTGTTGACGGTGCGGACGGCGCACATCTTGCCACACATGGTGCAAGTGCCCTCGGTGGCGGCGGGGGACTCCTCGTAGCGCTTCTTGCCCGTAACCGGGTCGAGCGCGCACTCCCACATGGCGTCCCAGTCGAGCTTGCGGCGTGCCTGGCCCATCTTGTCGTCCATGTCGCGGGCGTGGGGCACCTTTTTGGCGATGTCGGCGGCGTGTGCGGCAATCTTGGTGGCCATGAGGCCGTCGAGCACGTCCTGGGCGTTGGGCAGGCACAAGTGCTCGGCCGGCGTCACGTAGCACAGGAAGTCGGCGCCGGAGCTGGCGGAGATAGCGCCGCCGATGGCAGCGGTGATGTGGTCGTAGCCCACGCCGATATCGGTCACCAGCGGCCCGAGCACATAGAACGGGGCGTTGTGGCACAGGCGCTTCTGCAGTTTCATGTTGGCGGCGATCTCGTCGAGCGCCATGTGGCCCGGACCCTCGACCATAACCTGGACGCCGGCGGCCCATGCGCGCTTGCACAGCTTGCCCAGCTCGATCATCTCGGCGGTCTCGGTGGCGTCGTTGGAGTCGTAGAGGCAGCCCGGGCGACAGGAGTCGCCGAGCGAAATCGTCACGTCGTACTCGTGGCAGATTTCGAGCAGCTCGTCGTAGAACTCATAGAACGGGTTCTCGTTACCGGTGACCTCCATCCAGCCAAACAGCAGCGAGCCGCCGCGGCTCACGATGTTCATGAGGCGGCCGGTCTCCTTAAAGGTCTTTGTGACCGACTTGTTGATGCCGCAGTGGATGGTCATAAAGTCCACGCCGTCCTCGGCGTGCGCGCGCACGACCTCGAACAGGTCGTCCTTGGTAAGCTTGACCAGCGGCTTTTCCATGTAGCCGATGGCGTCGTACATGGGGACGGTACCTACCATGAGCGGCGTCTCGTCGATGAGCTGCTGGCGGAACTGGCGCGTCTTGCCCGAGTTGGAGAGGTCCATGATGGCGTCGGCGCCAAAGTCCTCGGCGATCTTGACCTTCTTCCATTCCTCGGCGGCATCGGCCTTGTCGCCCGAGATGCCCAAGTTCACGTTGACCTTGGTGGACAGGCCCTCACCGACGCCAAAGGCGCGCATGCCTTTTTTGATGTGCACGATGTTGGCAGGAATGGCGATGCGGCCGTCGGCCACGCGCTCGCGGATGTACTCGGGGTCGCGATGCTCGCGCTCGGCGACCTCCTTCATCTGCGGTGTGATCTGCCCGGCGCGGGCGAAGTCGATTTGCGTGACGAGCTTGGGCTCGGTCTGTGTGCTCATTGGCACGGCTCCCTTCGTTGGCATTACCCATATCAGGTTTGCGGGTCAGGGCGGGCGCGCCCAATCTCAGCCTGCCGTCTTGTCCTGCAAGCCCCCCGTTTATGTAATGGGCTCAAGTATAGCTCGAATGGGTACGATTGGCCTAACGAGCGTGCCTGTGAGGAGGCGAACATGGAAGACAAGCATCTATATCGAGAGACGCAATGGGATGTATCGGCCGAGGAAAGCCGTGCGCACCATGGCCTTGTCGCGATCGGTTTTGCGGTGCTTGCCGTGCTGGTGATTGCCTTTTGTATCTGGACGTTCGGCGGTCCTGGCGGCGCCACCTGGGGGTTTGAAGCCGACGAGGGCCTGCCGATTATGACCATGAAAGTTTCTGGTGGCAACACGGTTGCCGCACCGGGCGACTATTGGTATCCGCGCGACGAGTTTGTGCAGCTGCAGCTGAGCGGCGGGTCTATTCCGGGCGAAGAAATCGAACGTGTGACGTTTGATGCGACGCTCAAAACGCTGACGGTGAAGCTCAAAGATCAAGGGGACGTGCCCACGACCATGGACATTGCGCTGACGGAATGGCGCTTGGAGCCCCCGGCGGGCGCTGCGGTATCCGAGGTGGAGCACGTTAAGATTACCTACCAAGATGGCTCGACGAGCGAGATTGCAAAGGCCGATGGCTTGGCGGAGTAACGGGGTGTTTGGAAACGGCGGGCCTATTGTGCCTGCGCGTTTATGAAAACCAGGGTGTTTTTGTCTGAAAGCTCGGGGATGTGCCGATAGCCGATGTTGAATGCGGTAAGTTCGCTTGCATCCTCGAGCTTGTTTTCTGCCATCCACCGCACCATGGAGCCGCGCGCCTTTTTGCTGGCGGTCGACCGTTGGATGGGCTTGCCGTTGCGGATGCCTTCACCAAAGAGGCATGTGACGACCGTGACATCGGTGGTGAGGCGGGGCAGAACGGCTTTGGCGTATTCCGCGCTGGCGAGATTGACGATCGTAGCGTTGGAGCTCGCCGGAGCGATGGTCCGTGCGAGCTTGTCGCCCCAAAACGCGTAGAGGTCTCGGGCATCGTCGACGGCAAGCTTTGCGCCCATCTCCAGCCGATACGGTTCAACGGCATGAAAGGGGCGTACGCATCCGTAAAGGCCCGAGAGGATCCATAGATGGTCTTGCAGCCATGCGAGCTGCGTGGAATCCATCACCTCGGGCGCCATGCTCTGGTATTGAATACCGTGATAGGACATGACGGCGGGGGAGAGGCGACGTGCGATACCGGAATCGGCGAGGTCGGCATCGCTCAGGACGGGCATAAATCCGTGAAGCGTATCCAGGCACGTTGTAAGCAGCCTGTCGCTCACGTTCCAAAGGGCCTGAAGGCCTGCCGCGCCGTCCTCGTGTTCGATGCCCAGCAGTGCCTGATGGAGCCGGGCCGTCTGATGTGCAAAAGGCGGTATGCCCCAAACGTCAAAGGCATCTTGAGCTGTCCGCATCTGTTTGGCGGGCGAAATGACGACCTGTAGCACGGAATCCTCCTCCCGCTAAAAAAGTTGCGGTGAAATGCAGACTGCTTTCCCTGTTGGAAGGCCTAATGAATCCGTATTTCACCGCAAGTTATGAAGGGCTGATTGGGCTCGTTTTACGAGGGCTGGTTAGGCGCGCTCGAGGAAGGCCTTGTAGCCGCGGTAGGCCTCGTAGATGTCGGCCTTGTTGGCGACCTCCCACAGGGCGTGCATGGACAGGACGGCAACGCCGGAGTCGATGACGTTCATACCGTACTTGGCCATGATGTAGGCGATGGTGCCGCCGCCGCCTGCATTGACGCGGCCGAGCTCGCAGGTCTGGAAGTCCACGCCGGCCTCGTCCATGATGTCGCGGACGAGGGCCACGTACTCGGCGTCGGCGTCGTTGGAGCCGCCCTTGCCGCGGCTGCCCGTGTACTTGTTAAAGCACAGGCCGCGACCCATAAAGGCTGCGTTCTTGGTCTCGAACTTGCCGGCGTAGCCCGGGTCGAAGCCGGCGGACACGTCAGAGGAGAGCATACGGCTGTGGGCGAGTGCACGGCGCAGAACCAGCGGGCTATCCTCGCCGGCGAGCGTCATGATTTCGGCGACGGTGTTCTCGAAGAAGCGGCTCGTCATGCCGGTGGCGCCTACGGAGCCAATCTCCTCCTTGTCGACGATGAGCGTGATGCTCGTGCGCTCCACGTTGGCGACGTCGATCTGGGCGAGCATGGAGGGATAGGCGCAGACGCGATCGTCGTGGCCATAGCCCAGAATCATGGAGCGGTCGAGGCCCATGTCACGGGCGGGACCGGCGGGCACGACCTCGATCTCGGCGGAGAGGAAGTCCTCCTCCTCGACGTCGTACTGCTCCTTAAGGATGTCCAGGAACATTTGCTTGACGGGCTCCTTGGGGGCGTCCTTGTCGTCCTCATCGAACTTGACGGGACGGCCGCCCACGATCACGTCGAGGATCTCGGCGTCGACGGCGTCCTTGGCAGGCTTAGACATCTGCTCGCTCGAGAGATGGATCAGCAGGTCGGAGATGGTAAAGACCGGGTCGTCGGCCTTGTCGCCGATATTGATGTCGACGGTGGTACCGTCCTTTTTGCAGATGACGCCCACGAGTGCGAGCGGGGAGGCCACCCAGTGGTAGCTCTTGACGCCGCCGTAGTAGTGCGTGTCGAGATAAGCCATGTCGCCGGCCTCGAAGGCGGGGTTCTGCTTAAGGTCTAGGCGCGGCGAGTCCACGTGGGCGCCCAGGATGTTAAAGCCCTGCTCGAGCGGGGCGTTGCCCAGGTTGACGAGCATGAGGTCCTTGCCGTGATTGGCGGCGTACACCTTGTCGCCTGCCTTGAGCTCGCGGCCTTCGGCGATCACGGTCTCCAGGTCGACGTATCCCGCCTCCTCGGCCATCTTGATGCCGGTCTTGACGCACAGGCGCTCGGTCTTGTTCTCGCTCAAAAACTGCTTATAGCCGCGGCAAAGCTCCTCGAGCTCCTCGACTTGCTGTGGCGTGTACTTTTTCCATGCGCAGGGACGCTCCATGACGCAGGCTCCTTTCGGATCGATCGTGCTGGTTGATGTACCGTGAGCCATCGTATCACGCGCGGGCTCACGGTGGCGGGGGAGCTTGATGTGAGGTGGCCGCGGGGCGGGGAGCGTGTAAACTGGAGTGAGCAAACCGTGCCCAGCCTAAAGCGAGGTATTCAATATGTCTGACAAGCGCCGCACCTTTGCCGTTATCGACGGCAACTCGCTCATGCATCGCGCCTTCCACGCCGTGCCGCCGACTATGAACGCGCCGGACGGTCGCCCCACCAACGCGATCTTCGGCTTCCTGAACATGTTTCTTAAGATGATCGATGCCTTTAACCCCGACGGCGTGGTCGTGGCGTTTGATAAGGGCAAGCCGCGCGTGCGCATGGAGATGCTGCCGCAGTATAAGGCGCAGCGCCCGCCCATGGACCCCGATCTGCATGCGCAGTTCCCTATGATCAAGGAGCTGCTCGGTGCGCTCAACGTGCCGATTCTGCAGTCTGAGGGCTGGGAAGGCGACGATATCCTGGGAACCATGGCGCGCCTGGGTGAGGAGGCCGGCTGCGACATGCTGCTGGTGACCGGTGATCGCGATATGTATCAGCTCGTGACCGAGCACGTCAACGTGGTCTCGACCCGCAAGGGCCTGTCCGACGTGGCGATCATGACGCCCGAGAGCGTGGACGATCTGTATCACGGCATCACGCCGGCGCTCGTGCCCGACTTTTATGGTCTGAAGGGCGACACGTCCGATAACATCCCCGGCGTGCCGGGCATCGGCCCCAAAAAGGCGAGCGCGCTCATTGCGCAGTACGGTAGCCTGGACGAGGTCATCGCGCATGCCGACGAGGTCAAGGGCAAGATGGGCGAAAACCTGCGCGCACACATCGACGATGCTCTGCTGAGCCGCAAGGTCGCGACCATCCGCACCGATGCGCCCGTTGAGCTCGATTTTGAGGCGACGTCCTTCCCGGCGTATTCTGCCGATGAGGTTTCCGCTGCGCTGGGCACGCTTGGTATCACCGCCATGCAGAACCGTTTCTTGGCGCTGATCGGCGGCGAGGGCGGGGCTGCTGCTGTCTCCAGTATGTTTGAGATGCCCACGATTGAGCGCACCGCTGCCGGCGATGCCGAGGCGCTTGCTGCCGTGGCGTCCGAGGTTTCGCGTGCGATCGAGGCGGGCGAGTGGGTCGCCGCCGTGGTGGACGACGATAAGGAAGAGGGCGCGCTCTTTGGACTGACGCGCACGCTGTGGTTGGCGACGTCCAAGGGCCTGTTCGCGCTCGAGGAGGGCGACGGCGCCTCCACTGCCGTAGTCGATGGCTTCAACTTCGCTCACGGTGTGATCGCCGGCGTGCTTGCGCGCCTGTTTATGGAGGGCCGCGTGGCGAGCCCGGATACGAAGGCGCTGCTGCACGAGCTTTCGCCCATCGATTCTTCTGAGCCCGAGCTCATGGATCCGCTCGCTGCCGATTCCACGCGTATCTTCGATACCGTGGTCGCTGCCTATCTGCTGGATTCCGATCGCTCCGAGTTCGATGAGGCATATCTTGCCGATACGTATCTGCAGATGGCGTTGCCTGCGGCGCGCGGCGCAGAGGGTGCTGGTGAGGACGCTCCAGCGCCTGCCGCCCGTACTGCGGCTCTGACGCTGGCGCTCGTGACGCCGTTGCGCGAGTGCATGGCCCGTGAGAATGCCGCCAACGTGTTCGATGGCATCGAGATGCCGCTCGTGCCGGTGCTTGCCAAGATGGAGCGCGCGGGAATGCTCGTGGATCCCGACCGCCTGCGTAATCTGTCCGAGGGCCTGGCGACCCAGATCACCGAGGTCGAGCGCAGCATTCGCGACCTGGCGGGTGACGAGACCTTTAATATTGGCAGTCCCATGCAGCTGTCGCATGTGCTCTTTGATGTGATGGGGCTTCCGACCAAGGGCCTCAAGAAGACTAAGCGCGGCTACTATTCGACCAACGCCAAGGTGTTGAGCGACCTTGCCCGCGACCACGAAATCGTGCGTCTGATCTTGGATTGGCGTGAAAAGTCCAAAATCAAGTCCACCTATCTGGATACGCTGGGCCCGCTGCGCCGTGGTGACGGTCGCGTGCACACCACGTACAACCAGACCATCACGGCAACGGGGCGTCTGTCCTCGAGCGACCCGAACCTGCAGAACATCCCGACGCGCTCGGAGCTGGGTCGTACCGTCAAGACGGCGTTTTCGGCAGGCGAGGGAAGCGTCTTTTTGGCGGTGGACTACTCGCAGATAGAGCTGCGTCTGCTGGCACATCTCTCGGGTGACGAGCACTTGGTGCGCGCCTTTAACGAGGGCGAGGACTTCCATGCCGAGACGGCGGCGCGCGTATTTGGTGTGCCGGTGTCCGAGGTAACGCCCGACCTGCGCAGTCGCGCCAAGGCCGTGAACTTTGGCATCGTGTACGGCCAGCAGGCCTATGGTCTGTCACAGTCGCTGCATATCTCGATGGCCGAGGCGCGTGACATGATCGACCGCTACTACGAGGCCTACCCGGGCGTGCGTACATTCCTCGACAACGTGGTGGCGCGCGCCAAGCAGACGGGCTACGCCGAGACCATGTACGGCCGCAGACGCCATATTCCCGAGCTCAAGGCCAAAAACCCGCAACTCCGCGGCTTTGGCGAGCGCACGGCCATGAACCATCCCATGCAGGGCACCGCAGCAGACATCATCAAGATCGCCATGGCCCGCGTAAGTCGTCGCCTGGAAGAAGAAGGCTTTGCCGCCCACATGATCCTGCAAGTGCACGACGAACTGGACTTTGAGTGCCCCATCGACGAAGTCGAGCGCCTAACCACCATGGTCCGCGACGTCATGGAACACGTAGTAGACCTCCGCGTACCGTTGATCGCCGAAGCTTCGACTGGAGTGACCTGGGCAGACGCCAAGTAAGGGCACGACCACAATTCCAAAGTAACCAAAACCAGAAGGACGCCCCTCATCAACAAGGAGCGTCCTTCGTTCAATTAAATTCAGCCTAAGTATCTAGACACTCAAGACGCCATCTTGGCGGCAGGTAAGTAAACCTAGGGCCTGGCCGGCCGGCACGGGTTAACTTTTCGTAGATTCCGCACGCAAAGAAAGCCACTTAATGTGGCTTTCGTCTTGCGCAGGACCTGACCGAGCGAAAAGTTAACCCGTGCCGCCCGGCCAGGCCCGACGAGCCACGTTAACGAGCCGCCAAGATGGCGTCGATGAGCGTCAGTACGCCCCCGTCGTTGTTGCTCGGAATGCGCCATTTGGCATGCGCGTTCATGTGCTCCTCGGCATTGTCCACGATAAAGCTGTGACCGACGCGCTCCAGCATGGGGATGTCGTTGTACGTATCGCCCACGGCGGCGGCGTCGGCGATATCGATGCCCAGGTGTTCGCACAGGTGCGCGACGCCGGCGCCCTTGTCGACGCCCAGGTTCATAAAGTCGATCCACTCGCGCCCGGCGTTGGTGACGTAGAGCTTGTCCGAGAACTCGGGGCTATAGGTCTCGCGGAAAGCGGGCTCGGCATCATAGGCCGGGAAGAAGATTGAGATCTTGTTGGACTCGATATCAAGGTCCTCAAAGCTGTCGACGTAGTTGATTGTGTTGTAGTAGACGCTGATCTCGTCGTGGTATTGATGGTCGCGGGCAAGCACGTAGAACTCGTCGAAGCAGCACAGGACGGGGACAGCGCGAGGATCCTCCGAGGCACGGCTCAAGACCTGCTGATACAGCTCCACGTCAATATTGCTCTTATAGATATAGCTGCCGCGATAGATCACGCACGCTCCGTTGTCGGGACAAAAAGCAAGGCGGTTTTTGATGCCCTCGAACATCTCCTCGAGCTTGGGGGCGGGACGTCCGCTGGCGGGGCAGAATACGATGCCGGCGTCGGCGAGCTTGTCCAGGCGCTCATCAAGACCCTGGGGCAGCACACGCTCGTCGGTCAGCAGCGTCTTGTCCATGTCGACGGCGAGAATCTTAATGTTTCCGATATTGGCGTCCGATTCGTAAGTTTGCATAAAAGCGAGCCTTTCGTTTCGAGATTGTTTCAGACGTTATAACCATCAATTCGTAGTCGGGCGTATTTTCGCAGGAACGGAGCGTATTTGCACCACGCTTCACAAAGTAATGAAAAAACTTTTCAGAAATTTGAATTTGTCGCTTGTGCTGCGGGCACTTTAGCGTAATATAGCGATCATCGAAAACGGAGACGGAAAAACAACCGCTTACCGAGGAAAAGGTACCGTTTACGATATTAGAATTGCGCCCGGCGATAGGTGAAAGGAGAGGCAGATGCAGTTCGTAAAGATCATCACCACTGCAGACAATGCCATCCGACGCCAGCGCGCAATTTCCCGACGACGATAACAATCGTCTCTGTCCGCATGGGGCGAATTGCCTCAACAGAGTCATTTTGAGGTCGTTGGGTTTTAGCACGACATTGCTACATGTTTCTAGGGCATGTATGTGCTGATTTTTGCTATTTAACCTGATATTGCACGGTATATGACCTTGAAATGGCTTGCAACTGACCGATGTTCTAACTAGCTACCAAGGGCGAAAGGAAACAGCCATGAGCAAGGAAAAAGTCGTTCTCGCATATTCCGGTGGTCTTGATACATCCGTATGTGTCAAGTGGCTCCAGGACGAGAAGAATCTCGATGTCGTTTGCGTCTGCGGCAACGTGGGCCAGGAAGAGACCGGACTGGATGCCAAGAAGCAGAAGGCGCTCGACCTGGGCGTTCTCGATTGCCAGGTACTCGACCTGCGCGACGAGTTCTCCGATGAGTTCCTGACTAAGGCCATCGCCGCAAACTCCATGTACGAGAACAAGTATCCGCTGCTCTCCGCCCTGTCTCGCCCGCTGCTTGCCAAGAAGCTTGTTGAGGTCGCCCACGAGTTTGGCGCGACCTACGTCGCCCACGGCTGCACCGGCAAGGGCAACGACCAGGTCCGTTTTGAGGCCGCCGTCAAGGCCCTCGACCCCGAGCTCAAGGTTATCGCCCCGGTGCGCGAGTGGGATCTGAAGTGCCGTCCCGACGAGGTCGCCTATGCCCACGCTCACAACGTGCCGGTTCCCGAGGGTGCCAACGACAACCCCTACTCCATCGACGACAACCTGTGGGGTCGTGCCATTGAGTGCGGTCACCTGGAGGATCCCTGGAACGAGCCGCTCGACGACGCTTGGGTTATGACCAAGAACCCCGAGGACACGCCGGACACCCCGACCTACACCGAGATTGAGTTTGAGGCCGGCAAGCCCGTCGCCGTCGACGGCAAGAAGATGAAGCTCTCTGAGATCGTCATCGCCCTCAACAAGATCTCCGGCGACAATGGCTTTGGCCGTCTCGATCTGGTCGAGGATCGCCTGGTGGGCCTTAAGAGCCGCGAGTGCTACGAGGTTCCCGGCGCCCTGACGCTCATCACCGCCCACAAGGCGCTTGAGGACATCTGCGTCGAGGGCGACCTGCTCAAGACCAAGATCAAGCTCGAGCAGGATTGGGCCACCGCCGTGTACAACGGCCAGTGGTACAGCCCGCTCAAAAACGCGCTCGATGCCTTTATGGCCGACACGCAAAAGTTCGTGACCGGCACTGTCCGTCTGAAGTTCTTTAAGGGCAACTGCCATGTCGTCGGCCGCAAGAGCCCCTTCAGCCTCTACGACTACGGTCTGGCTACCTACGACCGCGACACCACGTTTGACGAGAAGGCCAGCGCCGGCTTTATCGAGATCGATACGCTGTCGCTCAAGACGTGGGCAAAGGTCCAGGGCCCCAGCTCTGCTGCCGCTCAGGCCTAGCGCCTCCTTCCCTTGGTATCCGCGCGGCCCATCCGCGTGATACATAACGGGCGCACGGGGTCCCTACCTTTCGTTATGCTTGCTGACACTTCTTAACATCGGTGGCCCCTACGTTCCGCCCGCATATATGATGCCGCGTCTGCGGCTGAGTCCGAGCCCCGCCGGGGTTGTCCGGCGGGGCTCCTTCTATCAATTTGGCGGCTCTGTGCCTATATATATGAGGAGTATCCATTATGTTCAATGCTATCGCGCATGCTTTGCTTGCCCTCGCGCCCGAGTTCGATGCTGTAAGGGTCGAGGACGTTCCTATGAGCCTGAAGGCCTGGATCGATGGTTCGCAGGGCAACATCCGGAGGGAGACGTTGGGCGCCAAGTGTATGGCGCGTCACTTCTTTGCAAATTAGCTACATGGCTCCGCACACGGTGGGGAATGTGCAAAACTAGCGGTTGAAAAATCGCTTTAGCGATATGGCGCATTGCTTTGGGCGCTTGTTTTGGTATTTGGAGAAAGGGGACGGTTCCATGGCTCTTTGGGGCGGTCGTTTTGAGGCAGGTGTGGCCGAGGTCACGCAGGAGTTTGGCGCGTCGCTGCCGGTCGACAAACATCTCTATAAGCAGGATATCGCCGGCTCTAAGGCGCATGCCAAAATGCTGGCGGCCCAGGGCATCATCAGTGCCGAGGACGAGCGCGCGATTGCCGAGGGCCTGACCGGAATCGAACAGGATATCGATGCCGGCAACTTTACCTTCGACATCAACGACGAAGACATTCATATGTCCATCGAGAGCGAGCTGACGCGTCGCATCGGCGAGGCTGGCAAGCGCTTGCATACTGGGCGTTCGCGCAACGACCAGGTGGCGACCGATACGCGACTGGGCGTCAAGGCGCTGGCCAAGGAGCTCATGGAGGCCAATCTAGAGCTGCGCCATGTGCTGGTGGATGCGGCTAAGAAGTACGACAAGGTGATTTTGCCGGGCTACACGCACATGCAGCACGCTCAGCCCGTGCTGCTGTCGCATCATCTGCTGGCGTATTCCTGGATGTTCGCGCGCGACTTTACGCGCCTGAAGGCCGCCTTTGATGCCGCCGACAACTGCCCGCTGGGTGCTGCCGCGCTTGCCGGTACGAGCTATCCGCTCGATCGCCAGATGACGGCTGCCGAACTTGGTTTTGCGGGCGTGATTCCCAACTCGCTCGATGCGGTTTCCGACCGTGATTTCCTGCTCGATCTGCATTACGCCGGATCCGTCATGGCGATGCACCTGTCGCGTCTTTCCGAGGAGATCGTGCTGTGGTCGAGCTCCGAATTTGGCTTTATCACGCTTTCCGACTCGTACTCCACCGGCTCGTCCATCATGCCGCAGAAGAAGAACCCCGACTTTGCCGAGCTTATCCGCGGCAAGAGCGGTCGCGTGTACGGCAACCTGGTGCAGCTGCTGGTAACCATGAAGGGCCTGCCGCTTGCTTATAACAAGGACTTGCAGGAGGACAAGGAGGGCGCGCTCGATACCGCCCATACGCTCATGCAGTGCCTGTCCGTTATGGCCGGAATGATTTCGACTTGGACCGTCAACGAGGATGCCATGGCGCGCGAGTGCGGCGTGGGTCACCTTGCCGCCACCGATGTTGCCGATTACCTGGCCAAGCGTGGTCTGCCGTTCCGCGAGGCACATGCCGTGGTGGGGCATCTGGTTCTGATGTGTGAGAAGCGCGGCTGCAATCTTGAGGACCTGCCGTTTGAAGTGTTCCAGGAGGCAAGCCCGCTCTTTGAGCGCGACATTACCGAGGCGCTCGACATCCCGTCGATTGTCGCCGCGCGCACGACCGAGGGCGGCACCGCCCCTGCCGCCGTTGCCGTGCAGCTGCAGCGTGCCAAGGCGCAGCTCGTGGCCGACGAGGGCGTGTTTGGATCGCTGACTAAGGTCGTCGAGATGGGCCACGGGGCAAAGTAGAGGTTTGGCTGAAGCCGTATTGTCCATTTATTGAGGAATCGTTTTTTGCTTTACGGGCGTCTGCTGATGTGGGCGCCCGTATTTTGTTGCTATGGGGGAGGGGCTTGTCGAGAAGTTCTGTAGGACCTTTGGGCAGGTTGTGAAGGGGGTACGTTCGCGGGCGGCAACCGACCGTCTGCTCTGCTCGATGCGGTTGATGGGCAGTCGGATGGTACTCTAATCGGGCTTCGAAACAGAAGTGACACATATGGAACGCTTCAATAAATTGCAACGTTTCAATAAACAGCTTTTTGTTTAACTGCAGCTAAAACTCTGTTACGATGCAGTCCAGGCGGGTGCCGGAATGGGACTTGGGCACGCGCGAACCTACTTGAAAGGCTACTTTTATGGCTATCGAGAAGACCTTCATCATGATTAAGCCCGACGCCGTGCGCGATCGCAAAATCGGCGAGATTGTTGCTCGCATTGAGCGCAGCGGTCTTGTTATCGAGCGCATGGAGATGACCACGCTCGAGCGCGCTACCGTCGAGGAGCACTACGCCCATCTGGCCGACAAGCCCTTCTTTGGCGGTCTCTGCGACTTTATGACGAGCGGTCCGGTCGTCAAGATGGTCGTTTCCGGTCTCTCCGCTGTTGCTAAGATGCGCACCCTCATGGGCGCAACCAACCCGCTTGAGGCTGCTCCTGGTACCATCCGCGGCGACTTTGCCGTCGATGTCAACGCCAACGTGATCCACGGCTCCGACTGCCTGGAGAACGCCGAGATTGAGATCAAGCGCTTCTTTGGCTAAACCAGCTTTGACTCCTTAAAGCTGTTAGCGTGTGGCTTGGGCGCCGCGGAACTCCATCCGCGGCGCCCTTTTATTCCAAAATCTATGCAGGGGCCCGCTCGGTCATGTGTTCCGAGCGGGCCCCTGCTGTTAGCTTGTGGCACTGAATAGTTTAGGCTTCGTCGACGATCTTAAGGCCGCGCGTGTGATCGATCTCGTTGAGGAGGTTAACGCGACGCTCGTGACGACCACCCTCAAACTCGGCGTCGAGCCACTCGTCGACGATCATCTTGGCGAGCTCGGAGCCCACGACGCGGGCGCCAAAGGCGAGCACGTTGGTATTGTTGTGCATGCGAGAGAGCTTGGCGCTGAAGGGCTCGGAGCACACAACGGCGCGTACGCCCTCGACCTTGTTGGCAGCCAGGCTAATCCCGACACCGGTGCCACAGATGAGGATGCCCAGGTCGACGTCGCCGTTGGCAACGGCCTTACCCACCTTGTAGCCGGCGATGGGGTAGTCAAAGCTCTCGGAGGTGTCGGTGCCAAAGTTCACGACCTCGCAGCCGCGCTCCTTCAGGTGCTCGGAAATGATGTTCTTGAGCTCGACGGCGGCGTGGTCGTTACCGATACCGATCTTCATGGATGGTTCCTCTCTGGTCTGTGCGGCGCAAATGCTAAAGGTGTTTACCGCGTTCGACTGCATGATAGCGCGACTTTTGCGTAAACGCTCGGGCGTTTTTTGGTCAAACGCTTTAGCATGCAACAAGACCGGCTTCTCGTGAATGAATGTCGTCAGTTTGCGCTTGAGCGCCGTCTGCCGGAACCATGGTTGCGGTTTTTGATGCATTGTTATCAAATAAAAGAACTAATTATTTTCGAGAGCCCAGTCCGTTATACAAGTAGGAGATACCTATGCCTACCGATTCCCTTCGTGATGCCGCGTTTTGCGATGTTTTGAACCGCGAGCTTGTCTGTGCGCTCGGCTGCACCGAGCCCATTGCCGTTGCCTATGCAGCGGCACTGGCGAGCCAGACGCTCGGTTGCGAGCCCGATCATATGGACGTTGCCTGCTCGGGCAACATCATCAAGAACGTTAAGAGCGTGACCGTGCCCAACTCGGGTGGTATGCACGGTATTGAGGCGGCAGCCGTGCTGGGTGCCGTGGGTGGCGACGCTAAGAGCGCTCTCGAGGTGCTCGAGAGCGTTAACGATGAAGACCGTGCACGCGTGGCCGAGCTCCTCGCCGACGCCGGCTACTGCGATGTGTCGCTTGTCGAGGGTGTGCCCAACCTCTACATCAAGGTGACTGCCACGGCCGGGGGCCATACCGCGGTCGTCGAGATTACCGATCATCACACCAATGTCACGTGCCATACGCTCGACGGTATTCCGGTATGCGGCAAGTCGGCGGGGGAGTGTGCCGCATGCGCCGAGCGCGTGGTGGCCGAGCGGGCGGCGGATAAGGCCGACACGCCCATGTCGATTGAGTCCATCATCGACTTTATCGAGGACGGTGATATTGAGGACGCCCGCGCTGCCGTTGAGCGTCAGATTGAGCTGAACGGCGCGATCAGTGCCGAGGGCCTTGCGCACGCTTGGGGCGCCGAGGTGGGTCGAACGCTGCTGGGTGCTCGTGCCGATGACGTCGCCTGCCGCGCCCGTGCCCGTGCGGCCGCAGGGTCCGACGCCCGTATGAACGGTTGCGCGCTGCCGGTCGCCATTGTGTGCGGCTCGGGCAATCAGGGCATTACCTGCGCATTGCCCGTCATGGAGTATGCCGAGTACCTGCGTTGCGACCGCGAGCGCCTGGTGCGCGCCGTGATGCTCTCCGATCTTATTGCCGTGCATATCAAGAGCTATATTGGTGCGCTCTCGGCGTTTTGCGGTGCTATTTGCGCCGCGTGCGGCGCCGGTGCTGCGATTACCTGGCTGTGCGGTGGCACGCGCGAGCAGATTGGCGCGACGGTTTCGAATACGCTCGGTAACGTGGGCGGCATCGTGTGCGACGGCGCCAAGGCGAGCTGTGCCGCCAAGATTTCCGCAGCCGTTGATGCGGCGATTCTGGGCCACGATATGGCCATGCAAGGCCGCGGCTTCCGCGCCGGCGAGGGCCTGATCCAGGATACCGTCGAGCAGACAATCGCCAGCATGGGCTACGTAGGCCGCGTGGGCATGAAGGACACCGACGTCGAGATCCTCAACATCATGATCGGCAAAACCCAAGTGTGCTAGGACAGTTCGTCGGCTATTTGGTGCTCGTAGAAGGCTTCGATTACGGCGTTAAAGTCGCGGGCGAAGTCTTCCATGGTTCCGCGCCAGGTGGCTCGGCTGGGCTTGCCTTGGCCCACAAAGGCGGTTTGGATGCCGCAATCGGGGGACGGGAAGTCGCGTTTGGGATCGTTGCCCACCATAAGGACCTCGTGTGGCTCGAGCCCCATCACCTGAAGCTGCTCTAGATAGTAGGTAGCATCGGGCTTGCAGCGGGTGGCATTTCCCATGTGCGTCACGAGTTCAAAGGGGGCGTCGGCCAGGTCGCCCCAGCCCATGCGGCACTCGATGACCCCCTGGGGAAAGCTGGGGTTGGTAAAGAGCGCGCAACGCAGTCCAGCGTCCTGTACGGCCTGGAGCGCGGCGTGTGCGCCCGGCATGGCGTGGGCGTTAATGATATCGTCGTTCTTGTACGGAAGAACTTCGCGGTCATAGTAGGTAAACGCCTCGTAGATGAGGGGATCGGAGAGGCAGATCCCGCATCGGCGTTCGACCTCTTCTTGGTAAAACTCAAGATTGGTACGGTTGTCCGTGCCGCTGCGGCGATTGGCGTTGAGGTCGACCAGGATGGTGCCGAGGCGTGCCATCGTGCCACCGCGACTGCGGCGCCCGATATCCGCGAGCATCGAAGAGACATCCTTAAAATAGCGAAGGATGAACGCGTTGAGGTTGATGCTAAGAAGCGTTTCGTCCATATCGAAAACGACTGCTTTGAGCACGCGGGCACCTTTCTCGAAAAATCGATCCAGAATCGTTGGCTCCGGATACTTTACCCCAAAGCCGAATGCCTGGCTGGTTATCGTCAAGTTGCGGAGACGTGTGTTCATAAGATTACGAAAAAGTCTCCACACGAGTAAAAAATCGCAGTTCACGCTTGAAATCGAACTCATTTCCCCGTAACCTATACGAACGTGATTGCATAAGCGTCACATTAGTATCTGTCGGCTCCCGAGTGTTCCTAAACGTTGTGTGCTTGTCGCACCCTTCTGTAGGTCCTAGCAATCGGGGCCCCGTAGTTCGAAAGGGGTCCACCTTTGAGTGAGATTCAGAACTCGTCCATTTTCTCTCTTGACGATGTCAACGAGGAGGAGATGAACAACCTCATCGACGGTACGATTACCGACTTTGATGAGGGCGATCTCGTTAACGGCACTGTCGTTAAGATCGAGCATGACGAGGTGCTCGTTGACATCGGATTCAAGTCCGAGGGCGTTATCCCGGTCCGCGAGCTGTCCATCCGCAAGGACGCTAACCCTGCAGACATCGTTGCACTCGGTGATCCCATCGAGGCTCTGGTTCTTCAGAAGGAGGACAAGGACGGTCGTCTGGTCCTGTCCAAGAAGCGTGCCGAGTACGAGCGTGCTTGGAACCGCATCGAGGAGAAGTTCAACTCCGGCGAGAACGTCGAGGGCGAGGTTATCGAGGTTGTCAAGGGCGGCCTGATCCTCGACATCGGCCTGCGTGGCTTCCTGCCTGCTTCCCTCGTTGACCTCCGTCGTGTCAAGGACCTCACCTCCTACATGGGCACCCGCATCGAGGCTCGCGTTATCGAGATGGACCGCAACCGCAACAACGTCGTCCTCTCCCGTCGCGTCGTGCTCGAGGAGTCCCGTAAGGCCGAGCGCTCCGAGATCCTGTCCAAGCTCAAGTCTGGCATGCGTCTCCAGGGCACCGTTTCCTCCATCGTCGACTTCGGCGCCTTCGTCGACCTCGGCGGTATCGATGGCCTCATCCACATCTCCGAGCTCTCCTGGAACCACGTCAATCATCCTTCCGAGGTTGTCAAGGTCGGCCAGGAGGTCGAGGTCGAGGTTCTCGACGTCGATCTCAACCGCGAGCGCATCTCCCTGGGTCTCAAGCAGACCACCGAGGATCCGTGGCGCGCACTGGTCAAGAAGTATCCCGTCGGCGCTATCGTCGAGGGCACTGTGACCAAGCTTGTCCCGTTCGGCGCTTTCGTCGACCTGGGCGAGGGCATCGAGGGCTTGGTGCACATCTCCGAGATGGCCAACAAGCACGTCGATCAGCCTTCTCAGGTCACCCACGTGGGCGACAAGGTTCAGGTCAAGGTCATGGAGATCGACCTCGACCGTCGTCGTATCTCCCTGTCCATGAAGTCCGCTGCTGAGACTCTGGGCGTCGAGATCGAGGTTACCCCGCTTCCTTCCGAGAAGAAGGACGAGGAGACCGACGCCGAGTAAATCGGTTTGACGATCACTTGTTTTAAGGGATCCGTCCGTAATGGACGGGTCCCTTTTTGCATTTGGTGTCGAAATGGGCTTATAGGAGGCTTATAGGACAAAATGTGTGTCCACGTTGGGGGCATCGGCGCAGGTCGATGCC
>URNC01000005.1 GCA_900549065.1 uncultured Collinsella sp.
GTAGCGGGTGGTTTAAAGCTGGCCGCTGCGCGGCCAGCGGACTAAAGTCTTGAAAATCAAACGCTTGCTCAACACCTATAGCGGCCTCGTGCTTATGGGTGCCGTCGGAATCCCTATCGGCATCATCGTTGGCGCCATCTGCGCACTCTTTGGACGCGTGCTTCTGGCAATCGGCGCCTTCCGCGACGAACACATCGCACTGCTCCTTCCCTTCCTCGCCCTCATGGGCTTGGCCATCGTATTTGCCTACCGCACCTGGGGCAAAGGCACCGATCGGGGCATGAGCCTGGTATTTGACGTAGGTCACGGACGCGAGGATGCCATCTCCCCGCGTTTGGTGCCGCTCATTATGTTGAGCACGTGGGGGACGCACCTCTTTGGCGGCAGTGCGGGGCGCGAGGGCGTGGCCGTGCAGATTGGTGCAACCGTCTCGCACTGGATCGGCAGGCGTCTACCTTTCCGAAACCCCGGCAACACGTTTTTGCTCATTGGTATGGCCGCTGGCTTTGCCGGACTCTTTCGAACGCCGCTCGCTGCTACGGTCTTTGCTATCGAAGTGCTGGTCGCCGGACGCATGGAATACCGCGCGTTGCTCCCCGCGCTTACGGCTTCACTTGCCGCAAGCATGACCTCCGGCGCCCTGGGGCTCGAGAAGTTCGAGGTCGCCGTTACCGCCTCGTATGCGCTCGACCTCCCCGGTCTTGGACGGCTGGCACTGTTGGGCATCGCGTTTGGTATGGTGGGCGGCGCCTTTGCCTGGTGCCTTGCACATGCCAAAACACTTGCGGCGCGGCTGTTCCCCAACCCCTATGCACGCATCGCCGTTATGGGCATCGCGTTATCGGCGATTCTGTTCGCACTATGGCAGGGTCGACACTGCGGGCTTGGCACCAATCTGATATCCGCGGCGCTCGACGGTGACGGCAAGGTCGCCATCATACCTTGGGACTGGGCACTCAAATTCGCACTCACCATTACCACGCTTGCCGCAGGATATCAGGGTGGCGAGGTGACGCCGTTGTTCTCCATCGGAGCCAGCCTGGGTGTCGTACTCGCCGGGATTCTCGGCATGCCCGTCGAGCTCTGCGCCTCACTGGGCTACGCAGCCGTCTTTGGCAGCGCCACCAATACGCTGCTCGCACCCATCCTTATTGGCTGCGAAGTCTTCGGCTTTGGTAACTTGCCGATGTTCATTATTGTCTGCGTTGTGGCTTACCTGTTCAACATGGATAAGTCCATCTACGCCCTGCAGGAGCGGGCGTAGATCGATGTCCAGGCAGGTGGTCTCAGCCGGAAACGGCGTCCCACTCTGAGGCTGTATTCCGGGACACGGTTTCCGCTTGGAACGCCATTCGGAAAGCGCATCCCGCTTTAAAACGGAATTCCGGGACGTAGTTTCCGTCTGAGCCTCCATTCGGAAAGCATGTCCCGTTCTTTCACGGCATCTTGGCTATGCAAAGCGCTCGAGTGTTACTCCTCGTACGCGCCCTCAAGCCGCAGCAGCCGCTCCTTGCGGTCGAGGCCGCCGGCATATCCGTTGAGCGAACCATCGGCGGCAACCACGCGATGGCACGGCACAATAATCGAAATGGGATTACGCGCGACCGCGGCCCCCACGGCACGGGGAGACGCAACGGGTGCTTCGTTTCCCGGTACACGATGTCGAGCCGCAACACGCTGGGCGATCTCACCATACGTAGCGACCTCGCCACGCGGGATAGAAAGCAGCTCAAACCAAACCTCGCGCTGAAACGCCGTACCAATCATATGCAACGGCGGCGTAAACCGAGGCTCCTGCCCCGCAAAATAAGCATTCAGCCAAGCCCAAGAACGCTCAAGTACCGACGAGGCAGCACCGTTTGTCGGATTCACCGAAGACATGCCGCCAGCACCAGAAACCGCATCGGCGCCTTCAACATGTTCGGAGTCTTCCCGGAGAAGCGTGGAGCCAAAATGCTCCTGCCCCTCAAACCAAAGTCCCGTCAGACCGCGGCCATCAGCGGCAAGCAAGATTTCGCCCAAAGGCGAAGCAAACGTCGTCGTGACCACCAGCGGCTCCTTTCAAAACTCCGCAACATAATACCGCGAATTGTGCAGACAACCCCAATCGACCCCAAAGTCACCCTAGGCAGCAGGCGCGAACGCGCCGCAGCTGCCGGACACGCCCCACAGTCCCCCAAGGCGGCAGGCGCAAAGCGCCGAGGCCGCCGCCGGGACCAGGGCCCACAACAGCCACGTGCTCCCATCAGCCCAGCGGCCCCAACCAACAACGGCCCCATCGCAGGCCGCTCGCAACAGCGTCGCCGCAGGCGGGGGCCGGGCTTAGTTTTCAGAACACTCCGCAGACCAGTGTGGCGCCTTGTCCGCGGCTCCGAAGGAGCAGGACAAGGCGCCACACATGGTCGAGGACGTTCTGAAAACTAAGCCCGGCCCCCGCCGGACAGGTCAACCTACTCGCAGAGCAGCTTAGCGATCTGGACGGCGTTGGTTGCCGCGCCCTTACGGATTTGGTCGCCGCAGCACCAGAAGGTGATGCCGCGCGCAGCCTCGGGGTTCGAGATGTCGCGGCGCACGCGGCCGACCCAAATCAGGTCCTGGTCGGAGGTGTCCATCGGCATGGGGAAGCGGTCGTGTGCATCCTCGGCAGCCATATCGTCGACCAGCTTGACGCCGGGGGCAGCAGCCAGCGCAGCACGGGCCTCTTCCACCGTAATATCGCGCTCAAACTCGAGCGTAATGCTCTCGGAGTGCGAACGCAGCACGGGCACGCGCACGCAGGTGCAGTTCACGCGCAGCTCGGGCAGGTGCATAATCTTGCGGCCCTCGTTTTGCAGCTTCATCTCCTCGGAGGTAAAGCCCTCCTCCTTGACGCCGCCAATCTGCGGAATCAGGTTACTCGCCAGCTGGGCGGCAAATGCACGCGGCTCGGGAATCTCCTCGCCGCGGCCCAGGGCGGCCAGCTGAGCCTCGAGCTCGGCCATACCGGGAGCGCCAGCGCCCGAAGCCGCCTGATACGTCGAGACGATCATACGCTTCGCGCCGGCGAGCTGGTGCAGCGGCCACGTGGGAACCAAGCCGATGATGGTCGCGCAGTTGGGATTGGCGATCAGGCCGTGATGCCACTTGATGTCATCGGCGTTAATCTCGGGCACGACCAGCGGCACCTCGGGATCCAGACGGAAGGCGTGGCTGTTATCGACCACGACGGCGCCGCGCTTGACGGCCTCGGGCAGCAGCTCCTTGGCGATATCGTCGCCGGCAGCGCCGAGCACGATGTCGCAGCCCTCAAAGGCCTCGGGGCAAGCCTCTTCGATCACAACCTGCTCGCCGCGGAACTCGACAGTCTTGCCCGCAGAGCGCGCGCTCGCCAGCAGCTTGAGCTTACCGACCGGAAACTCCTGCTCGTTGAGGCACTCAAGCATCTGGGTGCCCACGGCTCCCGTCGCGCCCAAAATAGCAACCGTGTACTGTTTCATGCTTCCCCCTTTAAAGGTTGTGGCTATCGCCCGCACGCCAAGCAGGCCGATTATTGTTGCCAGTGTATACAAGAACGGGGCGGACACGAAACCCGCCCCGTCGAAACGAAACCGAAACGAAACGCCCCGCCGTAGATTTTTGGCACTTGTCCCAAAAATGCACCGGGACGGCAGCTACTTGCGGAGCGCGGCCAGGGCGGGATCGACCGGTGCGGGGACCTCCAGGTCGGAGACCTTCACAATGCCGTTCTCATCGGAGAAGGCACGGTAGATGGTCTGAATCGCCAGGTCGAAGTCCTTCTCCTCGACACCGATAATGATGTTGATCTCGTCGCAGCTCTGCGAAATCATGCGCACGCTCACGCCGGCCTGGCCAAGCATGCCAAACAGATGGCCCGAGATACCTGCGCGGCCACGCAGGTTACGGCCGACGGTCGCGATGAGCGCCAGGCCCTCGACAACCTCGATCTCGAGCGGCTCGACCTCCTGCTGAATGTCGCCCACGAGCGAGTACAGCGAGTCGTGCACGTCCTGCTCCTGCACCACGGCGCCAAAGCGGTCGACACCGGTGGGCATGTGCTCGACGGAAACGTCATAGCGCTCGAAGACCGAAAGCGCGCGGCGCATAAAGCCAACACGGGGCTTGGTGCGGTCGCGGGCAACGTTGATGGCGACAAAGCCGCGCTTGCCGGTCACGCCGGTAATGATGGGCTCTGCCTCACCCTCGTCAGCCGTCTCGCTAATGATGGTGCCGGGGTCCTGCGGCGCATTGGTGTTCTTGATGACCAGCGGAATGCCGGCCTCGCGCACGGGGAACACAGCCTCCTCGTGCAGGACGCTTGCACCCATGTAAGAAAGCTCGCGCAGCTCCTCGTAGGTAACGCGCGCAATGGGCTGAGCCTCGGGAACAATACGCGGATCGGCAGAATAGAAGCCCGAGACGTCGGTCCAGTTCTCGTACAGGTCGGCACCCAGGCACTTAGCCAAGATCGAGCCCGAGATATCGCCGCCGCCACGGTCGAGCAGCTTGATCTGGCCCTCACGCGTCGCGCCGTAGAAACCGGGCATAACAAAGCCGCCCTGCTGACCGTACTCCTGCACCAGCTCGGAGGTGCGATTCATGCTGAGCGTACCGTCGTGATGGAACGCCACAACCGTCGCGGCGTCCAGGAACGGCAGGCCCAGGTACTCGGCCATCAGGCGAGCGGTGAAATACTCGCCGCGGCTCACGAGCTCCTCGGTAGAGTAGCCGCCCGAGCGGGCGCGCTCGGCAAAGGCCGCAAACTCCTCGCGGATGGGATAGGTGAGCTCCAGCTCGTCAGCGATATCAAAATAGCGCTGGCCAATGTCCTCGAGCAGTTCCTCGCACGACACGTGATACTTAACGTGCGCGTTAACCAGGTAGAGCAGGTCGGTCACCTTGGTGTCGCCCTTAAAGCGGCGGCCGCAGGCGGAAACCACCACAAAACGGCGGGCAGGGTCGGCATCGACGATGGCCTTGATCTTCTTGAAGTGTTCGGCGTCGGCGACCGACGAGCCGCCAAACTTGGCAATCTTAATCATGGGCTGGAGGTTACCTTTCTAAAAAGCCTCTGCAAACCTATTTTGCGCGCTCTGATACCATGGTTTCACCGATTGGGACCAAGGCATCCGAGGAGCAGTGTTATATGGGAACTTATCATAGTACACGAGGACGCACTTTATCGTGCTCAAGTAAGGTGGCAATCCGTACCGGCATCGCTCCCGACGGGGGTTTGTTTGTCTCGGACGAGCTCGGCACCCAGCAGGTCGATATCAGCTCGCTTGCAGATAAATCGTACTTTGAAATCGCTCAAGATGTGTTGGGAATGTTACTGAATGATTACACGGCCGAAGAAATTTCGGCGTGTGTCGACGAGGCATACCGCGGCACGTTCGCGAGTGAAGAGGTTACGCCGCTCGTCAAACTCGACGCTGCGCCGGGCGCTGACGCCCCTCAGACCTATGTGATGGAGCTCTTTGGCGGTCCCACGAGCGCCTTCAAGGACGTCGCCCTGCAGATGCTCCCCCGCCTCATGGCCCGCACTTCCGCCAAGGACGGCGGCGCTGAGCGCATCATGATCGTCACCGCCACGTCGGGCGACACGGGCAAGGCTGCGCTCGCCGGCTTTGCCGACGCCCCGGGCACGGGCATCACCGTCTTTTATCCCGAGGGCAAGGTCAGCCGCGTCCAGAACCTGCAGATGTCCACGCAGGAGGGCGACAACGTCGCCGTCTGCGGCATCCGCGGCAACTTTGACGACGCTCAGAGCGCCGTCAAGCGCATCTTTGCCGATAAGGAGCTTGCCGAGCGTCTGGAGGCCGCCGGCACGGTGCTTTCGAGCGCCAACTCCATCAATGTCGGTCGCCTGGTACCGCAGGTCGTCTACTACTTTGCCGCCTATGCGCAGCTGCTGCGCGCCGGCGCCATCGAGGCCGGCGACGCCGTGGAGTTCTGCGTACCGACCGGCAACTTTGGCGATATCTTGGCCGGCTACTACGCCAAGCGCATGGGTCTACCCGTCGCCAAGCTCGTCGTGGCGAGCGACAAGAACAACGTGCTTGCCGACTTCCTGACCACCGGCGTTTACGACCGTAACCGCCCGTTCTTCACGACCATCTCGCCGTCGATGGACATCCTTATTAGCTCCAACCTCGAGCGCATGCTGTACTTCCTGTCCGATGGCGACTGCGAACTCGTTGCCGGCCTTATGGAGCAGCTGGCACAGACTGGTCGCTACGAGGTTCCCGCCGACCTGCTCGCAAAGATTCAGAGCGTCTTTGGCTGCGGTTGGGCCAGCGAGGACGAGGTCCGCACTGCCATCAAGAGCTGCTGGGACGCCAACGGCTACGTGATCGACCCGCACACCGCCTGCGGCTATCACGTCTTTGAGCAGGTCGCTCCCGCCGAGGGTGCCAAGGCCCGCGTGCTGCTTTCGACCGCAAGCCCCTACAAGTTCCCGCGCGCCTGCTGCGACGCCCTGGGCCTCGACGTTCCCGAGGACGACTTTGAGGCTATGCGCGTACTCGAGCAGGCCACCAACACGGTCGCCCCGACCCAGCTCGCCGAACTCGAATCCAAGCCTGTCCGCTTCGAAGACGTCTGCGACGTCGATGAGATGGCAAGCTACGTCGAGTCTGCAGCAAAACGAATGAGCACCAACTAGATCCCTTATTAAGCGCCGGCGAAAGCCGGCGCACCTTCTTTCATCAGATAACCCCCGGGATGATGACGAGCTGACATGCGGGTCTGCCTGTTTAGTTCGTCGCGAGTTCCGCACGAGCCGGAAAGCACTTAATGTGCTTTCCGAGCGAGCCAGGACTGCCCGAGCAGCGAACTAAACAGGCAGACCCGCCCAGGAGGACCCACATGATCAAGATCACCGTCCCAGCAACAAGCGCCAACCTAGGCATCGGCTACGACACCCTCGGCATGGCCGTCAGCCTCTACTCGCACTTCACCTTCGAGCGCGCCGACAAGCTCACCATCACGGGCTGCCCCGAGGAGTTCCAAAACGAGAATAACCTGGTCTACGTGAGCTTTGTGGATGCACTGGCCGCATGGGGCGAGTCGGCTTTCCCCGTTGCCATCGATATTCAAACTGATGTGCCCGTCGCCCGCGGCCTGGGTTCCAGCTCCACCTGCGTCGTCGCTGGCATCATGGCGGCCGCCGCGCTGACGGGCCACACCGTCGACCGCGCCGAGCTCGTCCGCATTGCCACCGAGGTCGAGGGCCATCCCGATAACGTCGCCCCCGCTATCCTGGGCGGCGCCGTCTGCTCCTTTACGCCGACCGATTCGCTCCCCCAGTGTCTGCGCTACGAGGTGAGCGATCGCTTGCGTTTTATTACCGTGATTCCGCCCTACGAGGTGCATACGAGCGAGGCGCGCAAGGTTGTGCCGCAAGAGATTCCACTCTCCACCGCCGTATGGCAAATGGGCCGCATCGCCGGCATGACGCGCGGCCTGGAGACCGGCGACCTTGACCTGATTGCCGCCGCCAACGACGACCGTATCCAGGAGCCCTATCGCCGCCGCCTCATCCCCGACTACAACGCCGTGCGCGACACCTGCCTTAACGGCGGCGCTAAGACCATCTGGATTAGCGGCTCGGGCTCGACCCTCATGGCTGTAACCGACGACACCATTGTGGCAAAGTTCCTGCAGGTCAAGCTGCGTGAGCAGTTCCCCAAATGCGACACGCACATTCTGACGTGCGACACCGAGGGCGCCCAGATCGAATACCTGTAGCGCCCTGCCTCATTGCTCTCACCGGCCCCCTTGGGGCTTCCCCTGAAAACGTCCTCGATCATGAATTGCCCCGTCGTGCGCTTCGCGCGACGGGGCAATTCGATCTGCGGATTGTTTTCAGGGGAAGCCCCAAGGGGGCCTGCGCAGCCTCGACAGGATAATCGCATTCACTGATTTAATATTGCGTTCCTTCGGAGTAACGGACAAGAAGCCTTCACGATGCGGAAAGATTTGGGGGCAAAGCCCCTGGCCTCCCCTACGTTAACTTCGCTGACGGCGGCTACAGGGACCTACACTCTGGAAAGTCGCCGGGCTGATTTTTTTGGCTTCTATTTGATAAAGGCGCACTTCCCAGCATCTCATTCGCCCTATAGCTCTGTTTTAATTTCTAATTGATGATCGATGCGTGGCGTCATCTAATTATCTTCGCTACTCAAAACAGCCCCAAGTTTACGTACTAGCGTCTCAACAGTAATTCCGAGTGCATCCGCATAGACAAACTGCTCATAAACCCTAAGGCTGCGTTCCCCGGTCTCGACCTTTGAGATGAACGACTGAGGTACCCCCAGTTTCTTTGCGAGTTCAACCTGAGTGATACCTTGCTCCCGACGAATCTGGGAAAGGCATTTTCCGCATGTCCTGTTAGCATCAACGTTCATGCCGTTTACGCTATATTCCATTTTGATATATCCCAAACTGGGATATATTTATGTCACCAGCCATTCCGCTTATCAAAAATGCCCATTGCAGATCCATAGCTAGGAAGGAGCCTCGATAAACATGAATGACGAGATGAAGGAGCCTGACGAGGAAAAGGCACTCAGTGAGTCCGACGAACGGAAGCCAGATTTCAAAGCCGAGCAGTTTTCTGATGGTGCTAGCGACACCCCCTCCTCTGATATTCCGCCATCAAACGAAGATGACGGCGCACGCAAAAATGAAGAAAACGACTCACTTCTAACGCGGGCCATTCATAAATTAGGCAATAAAAAACGAGCGGCAATCGCAGCTGCCGTGGCAGTTGTCATCATCTTCAGTTTGCCCATGCTGTTTCCTCAATTGTTTTGTAGCCACAAACTATGGGCCAATGCAACCTGCACTAGCCCTCGTGTATGCAAAAGTTGCGGCAAAACCGAGGGAGAACCTCTCGGGCACGAATGGGAAGAAGCAACTTGTACGACACCGAAGACCTGCCAGCGTTGCGGCGAAACGAAAGGGGAGCCACTCGGACACCAACCGGGCTCGTGGACCAAAGAACTCGACTACGTAGATGCCACTTCGAAGGAAATACGAGAATGCGAGAGATGCGGAGAGGTCGTTGACACCCGCAACGAGAAGGAAATCACATCTTTTCTTGGCGACGGAAAGTTTTCAATTTCCCCAAAAGGCTTTATTGATCGACTTAACGAGGAATTCTCCGATATCCCCAATTGCAGCAGCATGAATGCGGATTACGAACTAGACGATAGCGGCATGGGACTCGAACTTCAGATCAAAAACGGTTCAAAGATTGCCGGTATTGGAGGCTTCTTTTCGGACTCGAGTAACCCGGTGCTACTCAGCTATCTTGGATCCGAAAACTGCTTCAAAAACATAGTCATGTACTTCGAAAACTCCGACTATGCCGCGGCGACAGCATTGGCAACTATACAAGCAATCGATCCAACACTTTCGTTTTCAGACGCCAAGGAAGTTGGTGCTGCCTGCGTAGATACGCCAACTGTCAAAAATGGAATTACGTATGCAATCGTAGCTTCGAATGGAGAGTACTGGCTAAGCGCTCGAATTGAATAATTTTCTTTGATTACTAAATTCAGACGCCTCTTACTCGCGACATATTAAAACTCAACCCCTGGCAGCATCGTCAATCGAAAATTGCCCCGCCGAGCACTTTAGCTTGGCGGGGCATTTCAATATGAAAGCGGATTTAAATATCAACAAGGCCTGCACGCTCCAACGAGACAGCCGGCTTCGCTGCTCAAATTGCCCTTGGTGAACCACAAGTTGAGCAATCAGTGGCCAGAATCCCCTTTAGGCTGCGCTGGTTTCTTTGTATTCGAAGACTGGTTCTAGGAGGTCTTCGATGTTGCAGTGGAGGGCTTTTGCTATAGCTCTTACGGTTGTTACCGAGGCTTCATTGATGTTTCTCTGGCGCTGTTCGTACATTTGGATTGAGCGGAGTGACACACCTGATTCGTATGCTAGATCTTGTTGGGTTTTCTTAAGCTTCTTTCTTGCTAACGCAAGTTTTGTTTGCCTGGACGCTTTCTTCGCCATATCGCAGACGAGGCGAGCCACGCGTTCCTCCGAGGCTTCGTGCCAGGGGTAGTACAGACTGCGCAGCGCATCAAATGGAACGACATGCAGCAAATCTTCGAAAGACTCTCCTAGGCGCCACTGAAGGTATGCCAATATCCAGCCTGTCCAATATTCCGGCGTCTTCTCAAATCGATAGGTGCAGTCCGGTATAGGCCTGTTTTGATAGCCCGACCTTTCGGCGATAAGCGCGAACAGCTCAACGCCCGATTTTCCCGACACTACCCATGCGTTGCCGCGTTCGAACTCGCGAGCTACGCCGCTCAGGCAAAAGAGTTCAGCAACTTCCGATCCTTCTGTTCCATAATCGTTAACGGCATAGTCAAAGCAGTCGCCGAGATTGTTCATTGCATCCTCGAGATAGTAGACGGGGTATGTTCTACTCGGCCCACAATCCGTTAACTCTTGGATCATTTAAATCAACCCTCCCTGCCATTAAATCCCTAATGTAGACACCCTCAGAGTCGAATCCATTCACAGTTTCCAAGTACTTGCGCCGCGCGTTCTGCTCTCGCTTAAAGCGCTTGGGATAATACTCAGATCCCAACGCCTGCTTCCATTCGCAGAATCTGATTGCTGAGAACGCACGCTCACTCATAAGCGCATATTGAATGCCCAAATCCCCCAAAAACATAATGCGCTGCAATTGCCTGAGCGAAATCATGCCGTTGACAAACTGTCTTGCAAACGAGAAATAGGAATCGTCGGCGCGATAGCCTCGAATAACGTCATAGGGAGAAATATCAATCAGGCAGTTATCCAGCAGATAGCGAAGCCCTTCGCGCGCCAGCGGTGTCGAAACATTGAACTCCCTATTGTTAGCCAAAATCGCGAGCCAATTGAGAATTGAAAACTCCCCGGACTCCAAATCCAAGACCGCGAGACCATCCATATCGAGCTCATATCGATTCGCGATACCATCGGACTCGGTCCGACATGCCCACTCCATTGCCATTTCCTCATGTGGCGTGCAATAAAACCCACACCCATAGTCATTGAATTGTCTGCATTTATCCAACGACGGATGCTCGACAACAGCCTCCGACCCGTGCCAAAGCTCCATTGTGACCTCCAAACAAAAATATCACCCCAGTGATAGTGTACCAACAACTATCACTGGGGTGATATAGATAGATGCAAACTATTGCCTGCCAAGAGCCCCTACTAGAGACAGGCCTCGGCGATGCGCTTTTTGAGTTCATCGATGCCCGCACCGGTTTGGGAGCTTGTGATGATCACGTTCTCGGCCGGGACGTTGAGCTGCTTTTTGATGGCTGCTGCCTGGCGGGCCTGTTGGGTGCGGCTGAGCTTGTCGGCCTTGGTGAGGCAGACGATAAAGTTGAACTCGTTGCCCTGCAGGTAGTCGATCATGTCATGGTCGAGCTTACTGGGATCGTGGCGAATGTCCACCAGCGATACAACCAGGTTAAAGCTGCGCTCGGAGTCGAAGAAGTCGCCGATGAGCTCGGCCCAGCGGTCACGCTCGGCCTTGGAACGACGGGCGAAACCGTAGCCCGGCAGGTCCACAAAGTGCACGTCGTCGGCCTCGAAGAAATTGATATTGCTCGTTTTGCCCGGCGTGCTCGAGACCTTGACGAGGTTCTTGCGGCCGAAGAGCTTGTTCATGATGGAGGACTTGCCCACGTTGGAGCGGCCCACAAAGCTCACCTCGGGACAGGTGGACTCGGGGATCTGCGAAACCTTGCCATAGCTGGCGACGAACTTGGCAAGCTGGTAGTTAATGGAATCGGCCATGGACACTCCTTGGTCGTAGGTTTTTACAAAACGGGCGCGCTATTACGCGGCGGCGATACGACGAACGATGTCAAGCGTGATGCCGCTCGCGGTACGAGCGTACTCATCCAGATCGAACTCGCGCTCACAAAACGCGTCATATGCCTCGTCACAATTATCGCTGATAGCGCGCAGCACCAGGCAATCGACACCATTCTTGGCCGCGATGTGCGCAATTGCCGCGCCCTCCATCTCGACGCAATCGGCATGCGTGGCCTCAATCGCAGCGTTACGCATAGCGTCACCCGTAACAAAGCGGTCACCCGTGGCGATAGTGCCACACAGGAACTGCTTGGGGTCCTTCTTCGCAGAAGTCTCATCCACCGAGGCATCCACAAATCCATGCTCGGCAAGCACGGCGGCGGCAACATCAGCCAACGCCGGCGTCGAGACAAACTCCTCGAGCCCCGGCGCGGACTCGGCGATGAGTGCCGTATCGGTATCCAGATAGCGCAGGCACTTGCCTATAACCACGTCGTTAATATGCAGTTTAGGGTTTAGGCCTCCCGCGATACCTGAAAACACAACGGCCTGCGGGGCGTATTTGCTGATGAGATGCTGCGTTGCGGCAGCGGCGTTCACGGTACCCATGC
The DNA here is from genome assembly GCA_900549065.1 of uncultured Collinsella sp. GTDB lineage: Bacteria > Actinomycetota > Coriobacteriia > Coriobacteriales > Coriobacteriaceae > Collinsella. Next base: position 12,450 of record URNC01000005.1, read on the forward strand.
CAGCGGTCGTGGCGACCACCGTCAGACCGTCAAGCTCGCCGCTCACAACGGTCAAGCCCGCCTCCTGCGCCTCATGTGCGCCACTCAGCTCTTCTTTAATCTGCGCAACCTCTTTTTCGAGTGCGCCTATGATCGCGATGGTTGCCATGCCATCCCCCAAATCCGTGCAAATTGCTTATCCACGGTATGGTACCAGCATTTTGGCTCTTTCACTTTTTACGAAGTCGCTAGGCCAACGAGGACCGCACATCATAGAGCGCCTTTGCAATCGCGGCCACGGCCTCACTCGATTGGTCGCTCCACGGCATCGACGTCATGATGCTCATAACATAGCTATGGCCGTCGACGTCGATCAGTCCGGCATCACATGTCGAATAGCAACCGTCCTCGCTGATCCAGCCTGCCTTGTTGCGCACCGAGACCTGATCGTCCGCAATGCCATCGCGAATAAACGAGCGCGATGTTGATGCCAGAAGGCCCGACAACCACTGTGAAGTCTCGGTATCCGTGCTCAGATACTCGCTCATCTCACGCCATAACCTAGCAGAAGTGCGCGGGCAATAAGTGGGAAAATCACTCATCGGATCGAGCGCGACCTCGTCTTCGACGCCGAGTGCGGCAATCCAATCCTCGTAATCGACACGGTCAAACGCCGCGCGTAACGCAATAAACGAATCGTTGTCCGAATTAACGACCGCGGCCTCGATTAGGTCGCGCACCGTCTGCCAGCCCATGTTATAGCCACCATAGGTGCCAAGGGAATCATCAAGTGAGACCTGGCCCGTCTCGACCAGAGATTCGCAGATGTACAACGCATAGAGCGCCTTGTAGCTACTCGCGCCGTAAACCTCGACATCGGCGTTATACGTCACGCCCTTGCCGCTCGACAAATCGTAAAACACCACGCCCACATCGCCCAATTCCTGGGCCTGATCAAGGGCATCTTGGAGTGCGGCGAGGCTCTCATCCTCCAGGGCGGGGATCTGGTCATCAACCAATGAGAAGGTTTGCACGGTATCGCCTGAGGGAATATCGTTAAAGTCCGCCTTCGAAAGCCTCGTCTTAAGGCTCGCTGTCGACAGGGTTTGACTTGCGGTGGCTTTAGATTCAGAGACCTTTTTGTTTTGCGTCTGTACCGTTGACGCATCTGAGTGTGCCATTCGCTCCGACGCGTAGGTTTTGGCGGTAATTCCGAGGATAATAACCGCCAACGTTAGCATCCCAACGGCGGCAATCTTCGTCACGCGGATGCGAACGTCAGCGAGGCCACGCGAAGGCGTGCCCTTCGTCTCATATCTGCTGCCATGCTGCGGCACATACTCGTCCCGCGATGCGTTGCTTCGCACGTGGTCTCCTGGCTGCTACCGTTTATATACGAGCAGCATAATACCGAGCAGGCATTTCTTTCCAAAGATATTCAGCGGCGTTTAAGGTGTCTTTAAAGAAACCACAAGCGTATTTATCCAATTGGCACGATTCTGTTGCGCATCTCCGCACAAAACGCAGTTGCGGTGGAATAGTTCCTGTTTGGGCGGCATAAGCCGAAAAACAAGAACCATTCCACCGCAACTTGACAGGGCTCTTTGGCAATCAACTTGATGCCCAGGGGCACTCATTTAAGTCTGTCCCCAATGAGTGCCTGAAAATGGCTCGCTAGGCGATGGCGTTTTTGAATTCCGCACGACGCTTTTTCATGCCCGTCATGACGGCGTTGCGCAGCTCGGGCATGCGCTCGGTATCCATCTGTGGAACGCCCTCGAGCTTATAGGGAATGCCCAATTGCTCGTACTTGACGACACCCATCGTGTGATACGGCAACATCTCCAGGCCGACCACGTTGTGCCACGGGGCGATTAGACGACCGAGCGCCTCGCACTCCTCCACCGTATCGGTGATACCCGGCACCACCACATGGCGAATAACAACCTTAATCTTGCGACGCGCGAGCTCATCACCAAACGCCAGGATGCGTGCGGGATCGCAACCGGTCAGCTTTTTATGCTCGACGGGATCGGCGTGTTTAATGTCGAGCAGCACCATATCGGTCTCGTTGAGTACGGCATCGAACTTCTCGGGATGCGCGGGATCGAACGCATAGCCGCAGCTATCCAAGCAGGTATGCACGCGACCATCGGGGTTATTGTGCATGGCGCGGAACAGGTCGGCTAAAAACGCGGGCTGCAGGAGCGGCTCGCCGCCGGACACCGTAATACCGCCGCTGCGGTAAAACTCATGGTTGCTCTGGAACTCGTCCATCAGGTGCTCGACGGTCACCATGGTGCCGCCGTTAACCGACCAGGTGTCGGGGTTGTGGCAATACGCACAGCGCATGGGGCAGCCCTGAACAAACACCACAAAGCGGATGCCGGGTCCATCGACCGTTCCCATCGTCTCAATCGAATGCACGCGGCCCAGGGCAAACGCGGAGTCCTCAGGACGAGCGTCCACACCCTCGAGCGTCATCTCAGCCATTCCCGCTACCTTGCCTCTCATTGGTTTTAGCTACATAAATGCCAGAGTCATTCTAGCCTATATGCTTGATGGCGAAACGGTTTAGCGGTCAATTGGATTGTCCTATTTGGCCCCATGCAAAAGCGACGGGAAGGTTGTCGCAACCCGCCCGCCGTCAAGGCAATAGAAATCGATAGACGCCAGGCTTTACGCCTTGAGCGTGAGCACCGCGCCGAAGGCGGTCGGGCCGCAATGGCTCGAGATGACGCCGCCAACCTGAGTCCAGGTAATATCCTTAAAGCCCAGGTCATGCGCATAGACCTCCATGTCGTCGCGCAGCTCCTGGGAAAGGCCCACCGAATACGCCAGGCCAATGTGCGAGTAGTCGATCTCGCCCTTCGCAACCATGTGGTCAATAAAGGCACGGGCGCATTTGAGCATAGAGCCGCGGAACTTCTTGGTCGCCACAAACTTGCCGCCCGTCACCTCAATGCAGGGCTTAATCTTGAGCAGGTGGGCGCCAAGGAATGCCACGTTGGACAGACGACCGCCCGCCTTAAGGAAGGCTAGGTCGGTAGGAACAAAACCCAGAAGCACACGGTCCATGACGGAATTCGTAAAAGCAAAAATCTCGTCGACGGTGGCATCGGGGTGAGCCTCGATGTATTTGGCGGTCTCGACGACGACGAGCGACTGGCCCACCGAGACAAAGCGCGTGTCCATGGAGAACACGTAGTCGCGGCCCTTAGCTGCAATCTTGGAGGACTGATGCGAGCAGGTCGTGGCCTCGGAGTACGCAAGATGCAGAATGGTCGCATCGGGCTGCTCGGCATGGATACGGTCGTACACGTGAGCAAAATCCGCAGGCGCGCAGCCACTGGTCTTGGGCATAACGCCAAACTCGTTGCAGCGCGAATAAATCTCGAGCGGATCGATCGAGCCGTCCTCGACGGTCTCGTCACCAATCGTGACATGCATAGGCACGCGCACGATACCGTAGCGCTCGCAAAGCTCCGGCGTCACATCCGAACCAGACTCAACCACGATTACGTACTTGCCCATTATCATCACGACCCATCTCAACATTGGCTTTTCAACACATGGCACGCGCCGCCGCACTGTTGCACAACGGCGGCAGAGCGCCAAAGAGACGCCGCCCCTTGCACACAACAAAGGACAGCGTCTCCCTGGAAAACTCCGTGCTTAACTGAGATTTTACACGGTTTATAAATGAGTGTTACTTACTCCGCAAACGGTAGCTATACACGATAAACGGTAGTTCGCTGCGGCAACTGCGACACATTCCACCCGGCAAGTCCAATCGTGCTCCACGCACGGTTAATGCGCGAGGCGGTAGAAATCCATCGACGCCGCACCCTCGGCATGCAACCCCATCGCCGAAACCGCCGGCGAATAGGTACGACTCGTAAGTGCCGCCTCGCCGCTGTTGGCAAAAATCTCGACCATCGTAGTGTCCGAAAGCACGCGCAGGTCGCGAAGCTCGCTGAGCTCGATCGACCTTTGGTCGCGCCCATAGCCTTCGTCACCCATGTCGAGGGTAAGCATCCCGTCCGCATAACGTACAAAGACACCCTTGCGGATTTCGAGCTCGACCATCTTGGCGCCCTCACAGGAAACCACAAGATCAAACAGGCGTCCCGGCTCCTCAACGGTTTCACCGCCTGTCGCGCGAACGCAGTCGCCGCGCATCCTCTCAATCTCGTGCGCCGGCTGCTGGCAGAGCTTACCATCGCGCATGCTCAGCTCTCGCGGCACCGTCAACGCGCACTGCCACCCGCGCGCCACCGTCGGGTTTTCTGCCGTCGCATCGGGGCAACCCGACCATCCGATCATCAAACGCCGGCCTGCAGCATCCTCAAAGGACTGCGGAGCATAGAAATCAAAACCGGCATCGACCATCGGGGGCATGCCCTGCCCGACGATTTTAAAGCTCGGCGCCTCCCAATCGGCCTCGATGGGGAACCACACGCACTGATGCGGATTGCGGTAACGCCAACCATCGGCAGGCACACCCTGCGGACAGCAAACGAGAATAAGCTCGCCATCGAGCTCAAACAGATCGGGGCACTCCCACATAAAGCCAAACTTCTCGCCCAACTCAATGCGCGTCGCATAGCTCCAGTCCTCAAGATTGCGCGAGGTATAGACAAGCACGCAGCCACGGTCGTCTTTCGTACGAGCGCCCAGAACCATGTAGTAGATACCATCGCGCTCAAGGATCTTGGGGTCGCGCACGTGCGTACCGATATCGTCGGGGTAATTGACCGGTCCAACAGCTATGCACTTCTCGCCCAATTCGTCGGGATTCTCGGCAACCATATGAATCTGGTTTTGCTCACGGCCCGTCAACACGTAGTCGTAATCATCGCGGTCAAAATGCTTGACGTTGCCGGTATAGAAGTAGTGAATCTTGCCATCGCGTACAAAGGCAGAACCAGAATACGCTCCGTTCGAATCCAAATCGGAATCGGGGAACAGCACAGGGCCGTGATTCTCGTACGTCACAAAATCCTTTGTCGTCAGATGGTTCCAAAGCACTGGACCGCCATGCGCAGCATCGAACGGATCGTATTGATGATAGATGTGATACGTATCACCAATCTGAACCAAACCGTTGGGGTCGTTGAGCCAGCCAAGCTCAGGCTCCACATGGAACAGGAGCCTATCGGGGTCGGACGCGATGCGACCAGCCGTCTCATCCTGTCCGGCACGCCACTGCTCATAGTCCGCGCGTGTCACCTTATTTTTTTGATTAAACATCGCCATTGACTTTCTCGTCTATAGGGAAGGACGCTCGACTCGCACGAGCCGAGCGCCCTTCCTCAAATGGACTTATCCGCACATTACGCTGAACGGCTCAACTAGAAGCTGACATCGAAGCCAGCACCAGCGCCCTCTTCATCGGTGGTCGGAACGCCCTTTGCCTTGTTGTAGGCAAAGATCAAGACGATCGGCACGATAAAGGCGATAAGATTACCAGCCACATACCACACGAGGGTCTCGGGCGTGACGATGAGCAGGCCGAGAACGCCGGTCAGACCCTGACCGATAGCGCGCACCTCAAAGAGTTTCACGAAGGCACCGCCGCAGCCTGCACCAATGCATGCGCAGATGAACGGAATAATCGAGTAGCGCATGTTTGCAGCAAAGATAGCAGGCTCGGAGATACCGACCAGCGTCGGGATAAAGGACGACATGCAAATGTTGCGCTCTTTGGAATGCTTCTTGTGAATGAGGTACATGCCGATGGCGCCGCCGCCCTGGGCGATGATGGAAACCGACCAGATGGCCTGGATGTAGTTGAAGCCGGTCGTGGCAACGAGGTTGGCCTCGATACCCTGGATGAACTGATGCGTACCGGTAACGACGAGCGGCTGCAGGAACGCGGCGAAGACAAAGGCACCAAAGACGCCCATCCTGTTGTACAGGATATCGATTACGCCGGCGAGGACGTCACCGATCAGGTTGCCGAGCGGGCCGAACACGGTGAACAGGGCAACGTTAGCAAGAATCAGGGTAACGGTCGGGACAAAGACGAACGAAACGACCTCGGGGATGTACTTCTGGGCAATCTTCTCGACCTTGGCCATAAACCAGGCAGTCAGGATTGCGGGGAACACACCGCCCTGGAAAGCAACCATGGGAATGGATAGCGGACCGAAGTTCCAGTACTCAGCACCCGTCGGGTCCATAACGAACGTGTTGCGGTTCATAAGGCTCGGGTGAACCATGACGATACCGACGAGGATGCCCAGGATCGGGTTGCCGCCAAAACGCTTGACCGCGCTGTACATAACCAGGACAGGCAGGTAGTCAAAGGTGGTGGCGATAATGGCAAAGAAGCTTGCGAGGTTCTTGAGGAACTCGCTGTGATCGGCGAGGCTGCCCTCCATGCCGAAGAGGCCGTTGGCAACGATCAGCGACTTAAGGCCGATGATGATTGCAGCGCCGACGAAGGCGGGAATGATGGGGATAAAGATGTCCGAGAATACCTTGAGGACCGAGAAGAACTTGCCCTTCTTGTCCGCCTCGGCGCCCTTGACCTCGGAAGCGCTGATCTCCTTAACGCCCGTCAGAGCCATAAACTCATCGTAAACCTTGTTGACGGTACCGGTACCGAAGATAATCATGAGCTGGCCGCTGTTGTACAGCACGCCCTTGACGCCATCGATGTTCTCGAGCTCGGCCTTGTTGTATTTGCTCGTATCCTTGAGCACCAGACGCAGACGGGTCACGCAATGCGTGGCGCCCTCGATGTTCTCCAGTCCGCCGACGTTGTCGACGACTTGCTGGGACACTGCCTTGTAGTCCATGTTCCTCTCCATTCCTTTTCTAAATCATAAAACGGTTCGTTGCCGCTACAGAGACGCGATCGTTGCGTTTGCGCACTTGAGCGTACCGTCGGTGACCGTCAGCGCCACACCCTGGCCCTGCTTATTGCAGAAGCGAGCGTTAAGCGCAACATCATCGACAAAGATGGTCGCGATATCGTCGTCAACGACCAGGCGCACATGATGAGTGCCCTCGCCCTTAAAGAACAACGGACGCTCGAGGCCCATGTTGTTGACCTGGAACCACGGGTACTGGGGAGCCGGCGTGAACTCGAGCTTGCCCTCGCGCAGGTTGGCGCGGAACTCATAGGCAAGACCGGTCTCGGCGTCCTCGGCGAACTTGACCGAGAAGCCGGCAGCGTTACCGCCGAGCTCAATGTCGGCATCGAGCAAGTAGGTGGAGCCGGCATCTGCGGCGAGCACCTGCTCGACCTTGCCCGACTCGCAGGAAAGCTCAAAGGTCTCGACTGCCTTAGCCTCGCCAAAGGCGCCAAGCATGCTGTCGGGGAGCTTGGTGCCGAGCGTTCCGTCGGCACGCTGAACGATCTCGAGGGGCATAAAGGTGCCACCCCATAGGTAAGAGCTGGGGTCGCCGCCCTCGTCACGCGTAGGAACCCAACCAAAGAGAACGCGACGCTCGCCATCGAATGCGGTGCGAGCGGCGTAGTACGCGCGGCCGTCGAAGGAGTCGTCAGCGGGGGTAATCCAAGGACCGTTGATGGACTTGGACATGCGGTAACGGGTCTTGTTGCCGTCGCTGTACTCGGAAAAGACGAGGTACCACCAGTCGCCCATCTTAAAGAGATCAGGCATCTCAAACATGGTGTACAGGCCCGGGTTCCACCAGTCGCCCTGGAACTCCCAGTTGGTCAGATCCTTGGAGGTGAACTTGACCAGGCGGCCGGTCATCAGACGCTTGTCCTCGCCCACACGCGTGCCGAGGATGAGCATGTACTCTTCGTTCTCCTCATCCCAAAGCACAAAGGGATCGCGCCAGTTGCGGTCATCGTAACCCTCCTGGGGCGGAAGCAGCGTCTCGGCGATGTTCTTCTCCCACTTGACGGCGTCGTCGCTCGTTGCATGAAGAAGAACCTGCTTCATCAAACGTGCGCGGACCTTATCGCGATTGCAACCAGTGTAGAGCGCATGGTACTTGTCGCCCACCTTAAACACCGTGCCGGCATAAATGTACTGGTCGACTTCCTCGTCGCCGCCGCGCTCAAGGCTCTCGCCAAAGTCCTTGTAGTTGACGAAATCCTTGGTCGTAGCGAGTGCCCAGCCAAACGGCTCTCCGAAAGGTTCGGGGTTACGCGTGTCACGCTGATGATAGAGATAGAACGTGCCGTCCTCGCCGTACGGCATGATGTCGCCTACCCAAATTCCCTCAGGCTGGTAATACACCTTGTGCATCCGAGACTTCCTTTCCACGACATACTAACTCGGTACAATGGCAAGATATGTCAATCGTTTTCATATGTCAAACGTTTTCACACCAATACGTCTTTTCGCAGTTCCAGTCGTCGGCAAACGGTTGACATATGCCGGTGAACGGTCATCAGAGGCGTTTGAGGAATTCTTTTGGCACGGGATGAACTATGCGGTTTTGCCCTCAATGAGTTCAACGGGGAGCTTGATATTCGATTCGGGATTATCGCCGTTAATAAGAGCGATGATGGATTGCGCCGCGAGCTCTCCGATGCGATCGATATCTTGACGTACGGTTGTTAAGTCAGGCATAAACGTCATAGTTCGGCGGGCACCATCCGCGCCCACGACCTTAATATCGTCTGGAGCGCTCAAGCCGCGCTGCTTCATCACGTTGAGACAGATGGCCGCCATCGTATCGTCTCCCGCAAAGATGCCGTCAATATCGGGATTCTCATCGAGGATCTTCGCAACGACCGCGCCCTTTTCGTCGTCGGGCTTAACGAACTCAACCTCACGGACAAGCGCGGACAAACCGGCCTGCTCAACAACATCGAGGTAGGCATCGGTACGCTTATTGGCAGGCATGCGCATGCGGCTATTGCTGCGCAGGCACAGGATACGCCTGCAGCCGTCATCAATCAGACGGCGCGTGGCGAGCTCGCCAATGCCATAGCTGTCACTTGCAATCTGGACAGAGCCCTCGCCAAGATCGCAGTCGATGCCAACCAGGCTCAAGCCCATCTCGGCATATGCCTCGGCACCGATATTGAGGGAGTTGACGATGACGCCGTCGACCATATTGCGGCGGAGCATGTCAATATAGGAACGCTCAAGATCGGGTCGATTGGCGCTGTTGCACAGCAACATCTTAAAGCCGTTTTCCGCTAACGTGCGCTCGACCGCCTGCACAACCTGAGCATGGAACGGGCTGCTCACAAAGGGAACGATCATACCGATAAGATTCAGGCGACCGTTGAGCATGGCACGGGCGATATCGTTGGGCGTATAGTTGATGCGCTCCATCGCGGCATGGACCTTATCGCGGGTCTCTTGGCTAATATAGCCGCGATTATTAAGCACGCGAGATACCGTAGTAGGCGAAACCCCCGCCACCGCCGCAACTTCCTTGATGCCAGGCTTAGCCGTATCCTTAGAACGAGCACTCTCGCGAGCCATAGCACCCTCCCCCATCAACATGTCATACGTTTACATACGAACAAAGCATACCCCAACAACAGCGGGAAGACGGTAACAGCACAAGTAAGTAAACGACTCATCCAAATAATTAGGAGAGTTCCGCCTAAAGGGTGACTCCGAAGAACCCCGCCGGGCCGCTTTGGGTTACTTTCCAAAACATTTCCGCAGGACGCAAAGGGCTCCGTCGCGCGAAGCGCGCAGCGGAGCCCTTTGCATGTCCGAGGACGTTTTGGAAAGTAACCCAAAGCGGCCCGGCGATCCTGCGGGAGTTAAACCCCTTTAGAACTTGTCGTGGAAGGTACGCGCAATGACCTCGTCCTGCTGCTCCTTGGTGAGCGTGTGGAAGTTCACGGCATAGCCGGAAACGCGGATGGTCAGCTGCGGGTACTTCTCGGGGTGAGCCTGAGCGTCGAGCAGCGTCTCACGGTTGAAGACGTTGATGTTCAGGTGGTGGCCACCCTTCTCGGCGTAAGCGTCGAGCATGTGGACCAGGTTATCGGCCTGAGTCTCAGAAACTTCAGAAACCTTCATAATGTGTCTCCTTCGATTAATAGGCGCCGGCCGAAACCGGCGCACTAATCAGTAATCGTTATTGTTAGTATAGCACTAACAATAGTTACTCGCCCAGCTGATCAAGGTCGATATCGCCAAAGAACACCTGATCCTCCTTGCCGAGCGCACTCGGGATGATGGAGAAGGTGTTGGAGATACCGTCCTGAGCATCGCGGAACGGGAGCTTGGAAACCGAAGACAGCGAAGCGATGGCGCCGTGGCTATCGCGCTTGTGCATGGGGTTAGCACCCGGGGCGAACGGCTGGCCAGCCTTGCGGCCGTCGGGCGTGGAGCCGGTCTTCTTACCGTACACGACGTTGGAGGTAATGGTCAGAACCGAGGTCGTGGGCACGGAGTTGCGGTAGGTGTCGTTCATGCGGATGTACTCCATGAACTGGTGCACAACGTCGTGAGCGATCTGGTCGACGCGGTCGTCGTCGTTACCGTACTTGGGGAACTCGCCCTCGGTCTCGAAGTCGACGATGATGCCGTTCTCGTCACGGACGGGGTGAACCTTGGCGTACTTGATGGCGGACAGGGAGTCAGCCACGACGGAAAGGCCAGCGATGCCCGTGGCGAACCAGCGGTGCACGTGCTTGTCGTGCAAAGCCATCTGGATGCGCTCGTAGCAATACTTGTCGTGCATGTAGTGAATGATGTTCAGCGAGTTGACGTACACGCCAGCGAGCCACTTCATCATGTCGTTGTACTTGGCCACAACGTCGTCGTAATCGAGCGTATCGCCCTCGACGGCGCGATACTTGGGGCCGACCTGCTTCTTGGAGACCTCGTCAACACCGCCGTTGAGTGCGTAGAGCAGGCACTTGGCAAGGTTGGCGCGGGCGCCGAAGAACTGCATCTCCTTGCCGATGCGCATGGAGGACACGCAGCAGGCAATGCCGTAGTCGTCGCCGTGATAGACACGCATGAGGTCGTCGTTCTCGTACTGAATCGAGGAGCTGGCGACAGAAGTCTTGGCGCAGAACTTCTTGAAGTTCTCGGGCAGACGGGTCGACCACAGAACGGTCATGTTGGGCTCGGGGCTGGTGCCCATGTTCTCGAGCGTGTGCAGGTAGCGGTAGCTCATCTTGGTAACGAGCGTACGGCCGTCAACACCCATGCCGCCGATGGACTCGGTGACCCACTGCGGATCGCCGGTGAACAGGGCCTGGTACTCGGGGGTACGGGCAAACTTGACCATGCGGAGCTTCATGATGAAGTGATCCACGAACTCCTGGATCTGCTCCTCGGTGAAGGTACCGTTGGCAAGGTCGCGCTCAGCGTAGATGTCGATGAACGTGGAGGTACGGCCGATGGACATAGCGGCGCCGTTCTGCTCCTTGACGGCAGCGAGGTAGGCGAAGTACATCCACTGGATGGCCTCCTGCGTGTTGGTAGCAGGGTTGGAAATATCGAAACCATAGGTCTCGGCCATCATCTTGAGCTCACCGAGGGCACGGATCTGCTCCTGCAGCTCCTCGCGATCGCGGATGTTGTCGGCGGTCATGACCGTCGGGGTGGAAGCCTTCTGGGCCTCCTTGTCCTTAATCAGGTAGTCGACGCCGTACAGGGCAACACGACGGTAGTCGCCGATGATGCGGCCGCGGCCATAGCCATCGGGCAGACCGGTGATGATGTGAGCCGAGCGGCAAGCACGCATCTCGGGGGTGTAGACATCGAAGACGCCAGCGTTGTGGGTCTTGCGCTCGAAGGTGTAGCGCTCGACAACGTTCTCGTCGACCTTATAGCCGTGCTGGCTGGCAGCCTGGCAAGCGATGCGGATACCGCCGTTGACGTGCAGAGCGCGCTTGAGCGGCTTGTCGGTCTGGAGGCCGACGATGGTCTCCTTCTCGCGGTGGGCGTTATCGATGTAGCCAGCGGGGTGGCTCACGATACCCGTGACGGTCTTGGTGTCCATATCGAGGACACCGCCCTGCTCGCGCTCCTTAAGCAGCAGGTCGAGAACCTCGCCCCACAGCTCCTTGGTACGCTCGGTCGGGCCGGCGAGGAACGACTCGTCGCCCTCGTAGGGGGTGTAGTTCTTCTGGATGAAGTCTCGGACGTCAACCTCTCCCGTCCAGATGCCTTCCTTGAAGCCTTCCCATGCCTCCTGCATTGTGTAACCACGCTCCTAGTTACGTGTAATGCGGCGCTCTCTCACACCGCTGCTTATTGAATTCTTGAATGTTCGGCTTGCACTACCGGCTTCTTCCGTTCTTCACCACACGTTGGTGCAGGGAAAACGTCTGTCCACCTTGGAACTACAACCCAAAACCCAAGATTTCACCCGTCTGAGAAGGATAACATAGCTGCCCTCTCCATCTGGGCTATTATATGTTTCTTTTTTTATATCATAATGGCGTTTTTTACAAACCCGCAGGAAATGCGAGCGCAAACAACTACCGTTCACCGATTTGTTTGGTATTTTTCCTTGCCTTTGTACGACCTTCGCTCTAGCTGTTATGCCAGCTTTAGCAGGGTAAAGTGTCCCAGAGACCCTACAGAAACTGCAGGGCGGCCACGGGATCCCCCGTGGCCGCCCTGTGGCGTAGCTAGTTTTTAGCTTTGATTACCGCTTGGCATTAGGCGGCTGCGGCGGCCTTGTCGGTCGTTGCCTTGCTATCGCCGTTGCCCTGGCCCTCAAAATGCTTGTAGCACCAGCTGGTGACCAGCGGGGTCAAAATAGCCGTAACGATTGCGCAGGCAGCAACCTGTGCCGTAGCCGTCGCGAGCACCGCACCGCCGTACATGGCCCCGTTGACGCTTGCCATGGCAGCAGGCGTGGCCACATTGGCTCCGGCGCAGCTCGAAATGGCCGCACCTGCGACACCCGTACCACCCGTGAGCTTATCGACCGCGATGACGGGAATTGCAAAGATCACCGAGCAGATCACGCCGAGCAGGATGCCGGGAAGACCGCCGTTGATAAGCTGGCCAAAAGTCATGGTCGAGCCCATGGCAAAGAAGACGAGCACGATGATGGCGGAAAGTGCCGGTGCCATCATCTTCTTAAAGCTGGGGAACAGGTTACCCAGAATAATGCCGACGACGATCGGCAGAATGGCGCCCACGAGCGACCAGCCGATCGGGGCCTGGCCGGCAGCGCCGAGCACGATCATCGTGACCGGAGGGCCGACAACCAGCGTGGTGATGGCGACAGCGCCACGCTCAGCCTCGTTGCCCATGGTACCCATCAGCCCAGCGTACATAGCGTTGTTGGCGCCGGTGCAAGCCGCCAGCATCACCATGGCAGAGATGCCAAACAAGTTGTCGTTGAACACATAAAGGATGAGCAGCGACATGGCAACGACCACGATCTGCTTGACGGCGATGATGATGGCGCCGCGGGCAGCGGCGGCAGGAGCGCTCTTAAACGAAATCGTCGTACCGACGATGAGCAAAAAAGCGCCCACGAGCGGGCCAGCGCCCTGCTGGGTCATGCCAAGCGTAAAGCTGCCGAGCGTTTTGAACAGGTCGGGGAATAGCGTGTTGAGCAGACAGCCCAACAGAAGCGGCACCAAGATATTGGCGCCCGGGATGGAGGACATCTTAAAGAACGGCTCCTTTGCCGCCGGCGCCTCCACCGCAGTCGATTCACTCATATATATCTCCTTTGGATGCATGCGAATCGTAGCCGCATGCGCCTATATCAGAAAGAAGGCGACGGTCCCGAGTCGCAGGAGCCGTCGCCGAATAATCGTCGCGGAGTATTACCCGTCCAGAACGATGCCACCGTCGCAGTCACCGATCTCGCCGTTCACGAAGCTGGCGAGGTCGGAAGCGAAGAACAGCACCATCTGCGCAGGCTCGCTGGCCTGGGCGGCGCGGCCCAGAGGAATACCGTTGATGATGCGCTGAGAGTTCTCGTCAGAGAGGATCGAGGTCATATCGGTAAGCGTGAGCGACGGGCATACAGCGTTGCAGCGAACGCCAAACTTGCCGCCTTCCTTGGCGACTGCCTTGGTTAGACCGTTAACACCGGCCTTGGAGCTCGCGTAAGCCGCGGTGCCGAGCAGGCCGCCGCCGATCTTGCCAGCAACAGAGCTCACGTTGACGATAGTGCCGGCATGGGCCGCCTTAAAGTGCGGGTACACGGCGTTCATCATGGTAAAGGTGCCGTTGAGGTTGATGTCGATGGTACGGCGCCACTCGGTGTCATCGATCTCGTCGAACTTCTTGGTGCTGATGACGCCAGCGCAGTTAATCAGGATGTTGGTCTGCGGCAGATCGGTGAAAATCTGCTCGACGGTCTCGCGCGCCTTGGGTGCATCGGCGACATCGAGCTGATAGAACTTGTTGCCCTCGCCAAGCTCGGCCACAGCGGCCTCGCCCTTAGCAGCGTTCCTTGCGATGAGCGCGACGTGTCCGCCGCCCGCAACGATACCCTTGGCAATCTCGAGGCCAATGCCCTGAGTGCCACCGGTAACGATCGCGGTCTTGCCCGTGAAGTCAAATGCCATGACTCCATCCCCCTTTATGTAAGGTGTCTCCTTGCGGGAAGTTGGAGCATCGCACGTGGCGATTATATGAGTCCCAGTCGTCATGGTGGTGACAACCCCTCGCCTAACCGCGTGCATGATAGTTCTTTAAAACGCTTCAGCAATTGAATGATTTTAAGTCTTTATGCGCTCTTTATATTGCCCACTGTATGAGGCCCGCGTATGGGGGTATCATCTTTCACCGAAAATAGTTTCTAGTGTTAGGGGTTTTCGGTGGAAGATACCGATTTCCATGAGCTTGGGAGTCAGCTCCTTACCGAGTTTGGCGGCATTCACCAGCGCGTTTCGCGCTTTGTGGACAAAGCTCTCAGCGGCGAGATGGCTGTCATGCGCGCCCTTATGCTCGCTGGCGGTTCGCTCACGCCGAGCGAACTCGCCGATCGCGCCTGGGTCTCGAACGCCCGCATCGCCAATATCCTACGCGCTCTCGAAGCCAAGGGTTGGGTTGAGCGTGAGCACTCAAAGACCGACCGTCGTCGCGTACACGTCATAGTGACCGACAAGGGATTCCAGGATCTCGAAATCAAACGCCGGGAATTCGAGGACCGCACCGCGGCTTTCCTCGAGCAGCTCGGCGAAACAGATACCCAAGAGATGGTGCGCCTTCTTAGACGTGCCAACGAAATTATCGACCGCAATCAAGAAAGGAGAGATGCCGAGTGAGGATTCTCAAGCTCTTTAAAAAGCATATCCTGGCACTGTTCACAGCTATCGTACTCATCGTAATCAGCTGCAACGCCGACCTGGCACTGCCTACCTATATGAGCGATATCGTCGACGTGGGCGTGCAGCAAGGCGGTATCGCCTCGCCCGTACCCGACACCATCCGCGCCGAATCGCTCGACGACCTCGAACTCTTTATGAGCGCCAAGGACGCCAAGGCTGTGGAGGCCGTGTTTAGCAAGGCTGACAAAAACGGCATTCGAACGTACAAGGGCACCGAGGAGGAGCGCGCCGACGGCGGCAAGATTGCCGACATCATGAGCCTGCCTGAGACCGTCGTCCTTTCGTTCAAACAGGGCATCGATGCCGACTCCATGGGCGACATGATGGGCACGTCCGGTGAGAAAGACAACAGCGGCGCTCAGGCCATGCCCACCCCCGAGCAGATGGCGGCAATGACGCCCGAGCAGCTCGCCGAGATGCAGCAGAAGGCCGCAGCGGCGCAGAGCATGCAAAAGCAGATCGACGCCGACGGCGGCAAGATCACCATGAAGAGCCTGCGCCTAGGCGTTGAAGGCGGTCTTATCGATCAGGGCAAGCTCGTCGAGGGCGCCAACGATATGGCGGACAAAATGGGTTCCATGTCGGGCTCCATCGTGACCCAACGCGCCGTGAGCTATGTACAGGACGAGTACAAGGCACAGGGCATCGACCCCGCCGATGTGCAGAACGCCTACCTGAGCCGCATGGCGACCACTATGTTTGGGCTGTGCCTGGTGTCGCTCGTCGCCACCATCCTGACCGGTGCCGTGGCTTCGCGCACCGCCTGCTCCATCGCCCGCGACCTGCGTCGCGAGACCTTCAACAAGGTTATGCACTTCTCGCCGGCCGAAGTGGGCAAGTTTAGCCAGGCCTCGCTCATTACCCGCTGCACCAACGACATTCAGCAGATCCAGATGGCCGCAACCCTGTTTATCCGCATGTGCCTGATGGCCCCCGTCATGGGCATCGTCGCCGTCATGCGCGTCCTGGCCAACCACACCGGCCTGGAGTGGACCATCGCCGTGGCCATCATCGCCGTCTCGGCCGTCGTCGGCGTGCTTATGGGCCTCACCATGCCCAAGTTCAAAAAGATGCAGAGCTTTGTGGACCGCGTGAACCTTACCGCCCGCGAGCTGCTCGACGGCCTTATGCCCATCCGCTCATTCAAGCGCGAGGAGCATGAGCTCGAGCGTTTTGACAAGGCTTCGCTCGACCTGATGACCACGCAGCTCTACACCAACCGCGCTATGAGCTTTATGATGCCACTCATGATGCTCGTCATGAACTGCATCACCGTGCTCATCGTGTGGTTTGGCGCGCAGGGCGTGTCCGACGGCGTGATGCAGGTCGGCAACATGATGGCGTTTATCTCCTACACCATGCAGATCGTCATGGCGTTTATGATCCTCACCATGGTGTCGGTCATCCTGCCCCGCGCCGAGGTCGCAGCCGAGCGCGTGGAAGAGGTCATCACCTGCCCCACGAGCATCAACGACCCTGTCTCGCCCAAACTGCCCGCGGCCAGCGCGCCGCGCGGTGAGCTCACCTTCCGCGACGTGAGCTTCCAGTATCCCGATGCCCGCGCCGATGTCATCAGCGGCGTGAACTTCACCACGCATGCCGGTCAGATGCTCGGCATCATTGGCTCCACGGGCTCGGGCAAGTCCACGCTCGTGCAGCTGATTCCACGCTTGTACGACGTCACGGGCGGCAGCATTTCGCTCGACGGCATCGACGTACGCGACATGACCCTTTCCGAGCTGCGCCGCCGCATCGGTTATATTCCGCAGCAGGGTCGTCTGTTCTCGGGCACCGTTGAGAGCAACCTCAAGTTTGCGGGCGACATGGTAAGCGATGATGACATGCGCCAAGCCGCGCGCATCTCACAGGCCGAGGACTTTATCGCCGAGCGCGAGGGCGGCTACGACTCCCCCATCAGCCAGGGCGGCTCCAATGTTTCGGGTGGTCAGCGCCAGCGCCTGGCCATCGCCCGCGCCCTGGCCAAAAAGCCCGAGGTCGTGGTTTTCGATGATTCGTTTAGCGCCCTCGACTACAAGACCGACGCTCGCTTGCGCGAAGAGCTTGCCAAAAACGTTACCGACGCCGCGCTCGTGGTCGTGGCCCAGCGCATCGCAACCATCATGCACGCCGACCAGATCATCGTGCTCGACGACGGCCACGTGGTGGGCACCGGTACGCACGAGGAGCTGCTGCGCAGCTGCCCGGCGTACCTGGAGATCGCACAGTCGCAGCTTTCCGCCGAGGAGTTGGGGCTTACCCAAGAAGAAATTGCAGCCGTCATGGAAGGAGGCGAGCGCTAATGGCAGACGAGACCAAGACTCAGATTCCCAAGCCCACCCGCCAGCGTGGTCCCATGGGCCGCATGGGCGGCATGCGTCGCGGCGAAAAGGCCAAGGACTTTAAGGGCACCATGAGGCAGCTGCTCGGCTATATCGGCCAACACAAGATTGCCGTGTTTGCCGCCGTCGCCTTTGCCGTGTGCTCGGTCATCTTTAACATTGTGGGGCCCAAGGTGCTCGGCCAGGTTACCACCAAACTGTTCGAGGGCTTGGTTGCCAAGGTCAACGGCGCCGGCGACGTTGACTTTGACTGGATCGCCAAGACGCTCGGCTTTTTGCTCTGCCTGTATCTGGCGAGCTCTGTCTGCAGCCTGGTCCAGGGCTGGCTCATGACCGGCGTCACGCAAAAGATTTGCTACCGCATGCGCAAGGAGATCGCCGCCAAGATTGCCGTCGTGCCGATGAGCTACTTCAACGGCCACAGCAAGGGCGACGTGCTCAGCCGCATCACCAACGACGTCGATACGCTGGGTCAGTCGCTCAACCAGAGCGTGACGCAGCTCATCACGTCGGTGACGCAGATTATCGGCGTGCTCGTCATGATGCTTTCGATCAGCCTGCCGCTTACCGGCGTCACCGTGCTCACGCTGCCGGCCGCCGCGATTATCTTGACCGTAATGATTCACTTCTCGCAGCCGTACTTCCGCGAGCAGCAGCAGGTTCTGGGCGCCGTCAACGGCATTATCGAGGAGGACTTTGCCGGCCAGAACGTCATTCAGGTGTTCGACCGCGCCGAGGCCTCGATCGAAGAGTTCGACCGTCAAAACGACCGCCTCTTTATTAGTGGCTGGCGCTCGCAGTTCCTGTCGGGCCTGATGATGCCGCTTATGAGCCTGGTGGGTAACATGGGCTACGTGGGCGTTGTCGTGGTGGGCGCACAGCTCGCACTGACCGGCAACGCCACGCCCGGCGACATCCAGAGCTTTATCCAGTACGTTCGCAACTTTACGCAGCCGGTGCAGCAGCTGGGCAACGTGAGCAACACGATGCAGTCGATGGCCGCTGCCACCGAGCGCGTCTTTGAGTTCCTGGCCGCGCCCGAGGAGGAACAGAAGGCCGACGCGCAGATTCCCGAAAAGCGCCCCGGCCACGTGGAGTTCGACCATGTCAAGTTTGGCTACACGCCCGACAAGACCATCATCCATGACTTTAGCTGCGAGGCGCAGCCCGGCCAGACCATCGCCATCGTCGGTCCCACCGGCGCCGGCAAGACCACGCTCATTAAGCTGCTGCAGCGCTTCTACGATGTGGACGGCGGTTCGCTGCGCGTCGAGGGTGTCGACGTGCGCGACTGGGACCGCGCGGCGCTGCGCGGCGAGTTTGCCATGGTGCTGCAGGACACCTGGCTGTTTAACGGCACCATCCGCGAGAACATCCGTTACGGACGCCCCGATGCGAGCGATGCCGAGGTCGAGGCCGCCGCGCGCGCTGCACGCTGCGATCACTTTATCCATACGCTTGCCGGTGGCTACGACTTTATGATCAACGAGGAGGGCACCAACCTGTCGCAGGGTCAGCGCCAGCTCGTGACCATCGCCCGTGCCATTTTGGCCGACCGCCCGGCGCTGATTCTGGACGAGGCGACCTCCAACGTGGATACCCGCACCGAGGAGCTCATCCAGCGCGCCATGGATGCGCTGATGCAGGGCCGTACCAGCTTTGTCATCGCGCATCGCCTATCCACAATCCGAAACGCCGACGTAATCCTGGTAATCCGCGACGGCGACATCGTCGAAAAGGGCACGCATGACGAGCTGCTCGCCCAGGGCGGCTTCTACGCCGATCTGTACAATTCGCAGTTCGACGAAGCGGCGTAGATTCGGCCGCAGGAAACGGATGACGCCCGAGAACGGGGGCGCAGGGCAACCTGCGCCCCCGTTTTTGTTTTGCGACCCTCGAACCGCCTCCCCTGGGACCTGATTGACAGCCCCTTCGAGGCCCCGTGGGCAAAAAATGGCAAATATGAGTACTGTCACCTTTTTAGTAACAGCCAAAACTGCCCCAAACGACGTCTTTGCGGCCTAGATATGCCATCAAATTGATCAAAACGCCCGGCAACATGCTTCTGTGTGCCAACGTTAATGAACATATTTAATGTTGTGTCTATTATCTTGTAAGGTCGATATGATACTAAGCTAGCAGCAGTACTCATATTTGCCATTTTTTGTCCACGGGGTATGCCGCAGGAGACCCAACTTGCTCCAGCGTGTCGTACGCCGGTCCCCCCCCCTTCCGGCGAGCGCCGACATTTCCCCAGATAAAACCGACCAAAATAAACCTGTCCCTTTTCGGCAGGTTTCGCTTGCACTTTAGCGTGCGACAGCGGATAATGCCGAGCATTCGAGAATTCGCCAATTGTTGCCGTTAATTGATAAAGGAGGCCCCGCATGGCCATGGATTTCAAACGCAAGCTGCCGATCCCCATGGAGATCCGCGAGGAAATGCCGCTTTCCGCAGAGCTTACCGCCAAAAAGCAGGCATTCGATGCCGAAGTCGCCAAGGTCTTTACCGGCGAGGACGCGCGCAAGGTGCTCATCATCGGCCCGTGCTCTGCCGACCGCGAGGATTCGGTGCTTGAGTACATGAACCGACTGGCCAAGACCGCCGAGGAGGTCAAGGACAAGCTCATCATCATTCCGCGCGTCTACACCAATAAGCCGCGTACCAAGGGCACCGGTTACAAGGGTCTTCTGCACAACCCCAACCCCGAGGCTCCCGACGACCTGCTCGAGGGCGTCAAGGCAATCCGCCATATGCACCTACGCGTTATTGAGGAGACCGGTTTCTTCACCGCCGACGAGATGCTCTATCCGTCCAACTACCAGTACCTCGTTGATCTGCTGAGCTATGTTGCCGTGGGTGCGCGCTCGGTCGAGAACCAGGAGCATCGCCTGGTGTCGAGCGGCATTTCGGTACCCGTCGGCATGAAGAATCCCACTGCCGGCTCTACCACCGTTATGCTCAACTCCATTTACGCCGCGCAGGCGCACCAGAGCTTCATCTTCCGCAACTGGGAGGTCGAGTGTGACGGCAACCCGCTCGCGCACGCCGTCATGCGTGGCTACATCGGTCTCGACGGTCGCACCTACCCCAACTACCACTACGAGCACCTCGAGCGCCTGGCCGAGCGCTATACCGAGCATGCCGGCTACGCCAATCCGGCAGCGGTCATCGACTGCAACCATGACAACTCGGGCAAGCGTCCGCTGGAGCAGTATCGCATTTGCAAGGAGGTGCTCGACAGCTGCCGCCGCAACGAGTCCATCTCCAAGCTGGTCAAGGGCTTTATGATCGAGTCCTACCTGGAGGACGGCAACCAGCCGGTCGACGGCGGCGTCTTTGGTAAATCGATCACCGACCCGTGCCTGGGCTGGGAAAAGACCGACTACCTCATCCACGAGATCGCGGAACGGGTGTAGGTTACGGCGTTTTACCAAACGCCGTAACGGCTCGACGCTGCGCCTTTGGTTCCGCCGTTCTAACGAACGGCGGACCGCTCGACGCTGCAAACGCCCCTAAGCGGCAATCTGACGTTCAATCGTCGGTTGCGTACCAAAGTACGCTTCCCTCCTCTTTCACGTCACCTTGCTCGCTTAGGGGCGTTTTCGCTGACTTATGCTCAACCTACGATAATTCCAAACTGGGTGAGTTACTCACTGTAGCGGGTGGCTATGGCGGCTCAGGGGTAGTCATTGGGGACGTTCTTGTTTGACTAGTCGTTTAAGAACGTCCCCAATGACTACAAGCCGCACCGCCCGCCGTTCAGTTGAAACCACCTGCCAAAAAGGAACAGGTTTATTTTGGCAGGTTTTATCTGGGCAAACGTCCAAACCGACGTAAGGGAGTTGCCTTCCCTCGTGGCGGTCTTCTAGCAGAAAAACCAAGTGAGTAGGCTTTTTGCAGGAGGCCAAGCACGCCCCAAAACGCCACAGCTCTGACCTGCAGTTTTATAGATCATTTGTCACGATGTGCTCGGCAGGTTCAAAAAAGTCTACTCACTTGTATCTGAGACGCACCAGATTGGCAAAAACCGCCGCGAAAGGGCCCCTGGTCCCTTCGCGGCGGTCATACACCTCTAATTTTGCGACGGTTTTGCCCGCTTGTTACTCGCTGTAGCGGGTGGCGATGGCAGCTTGTACCATGCCGGTGCTCATGAGGTAGGTCACCAGGAAGTAGCCACCGTATGCTGCCAGGAAGATTGCACAGGTGAGGCCCACGGTACCGCCAATGCTCATATTTCCGAAAATGCTCACCAACTCGATGATCACCTTAAGTGCCACAAAGGAGTGCGCCAGGCCCACTGCCAGCGGGAACAGGAAGAATACCGCTTGCTGCGCCATCACCGAATGGCGAATCTGGCGGTCGTCGCAGCCGATCTGTGCCAGTACACGATAGCTGCGGCTGCCGTCGGCCACGTTGGAGAGTTGCTGGATCGACAGAATCGCCGCGCATGCAACGACCAATACAAAGCCGATGTAGATGGCTAGATAGCTAATAAGACCGTTCATTTGCGCTGCTTGCGCGTACATCTCGGAGCGTGTGATGAAGGTTCCCCACGACCCCGGCTCCTTGCCGTCAACGAGCAGATTGTCGAGCAGAGTGTATTTAATGCTCTCGTCTGCCTCGGTCGTATCCATCCCCTGTTTGTAGTTAACGAGCAGGCTACTGGAATACGGCTGCAGATTAAGTTGGGACAACAGCTCGTCGGAAACGACGACGGTACCCGGATTGCTGCCCATCGCCGAGTTGGCGATGGCCGCCGTATCTTCGTCCGACTTATCGGTTGCGGGCTTGAGCTCATGCCCGCCCAAGGTAAGGGCATGGCCGCCAGCCATATACTTGGTGTACATGTCGACCAGCTCGCCGCCCATATCACACGTGAGCAGATACTGGTCGTGACCGATGTGCACCGGCTCCTCGCCCATCATCTGACGCAGTTTGTTGTACTGACTCGCCGGCGTCACATACAGACCCATCGCATCGGCATTGCTACCCCCGAACGCCTTGGGAAGCTTTTCGCCCATGATCTTGCACATCTCACTTGGGGTCACCGAAGGATTCGAGCCGCCAACTGGGTAACTCAGATACGAATCGATCTGCACATGCTCACCGGCAACATCGGCGATATTGACCTTCTTGCCGGTCTCGTCGTTGTTGCCCGCCGACTTGCCCTTACCGTGCCATGCGGAGTACAAATCGACCGTACTATCGGCCAACACCATGCGATCGGCCTCAGACGGATTGACATACTCTTTGTAGTAGTCGAGCGTTTCGGGCGTGTAATAAACATACGTCTGAGACACATCAACAGGGTTATAGCGCTCCAGGTTTTCGTTCATCACGTTGGCAATCGAGATACCGCACGTCACCGAAGTGATGGCCAAAAACAGGAGCATCGCGATGACGCCCATCGAAAAGCACACCGTATTGACCTTGGCCGAAAGCTGACGCACGGTAAACATATTGAGGCCACGCCAATACACGCTGCGCAGGCTCTGCAGCAGCTTGATGAGCATGCCCGAGAGCCCCCAGAACAGGGCAAAGGTGCCCACGGTAACCATAGTGGTCGTAATACCAAACTGGTTCATGGCCTCTTGCAGCTTGCTGTCCGTCGCGGTTAGCGGGAACCCATCACGTAACAGACGGTAATAGGCCACGCCCACAAGCGCCACGCCCACGACAAAGATGGCAATCGCAATCCAGGGGTTGCGTGTCTTGATGCTCTCGTTGCGACGCTCGGCACCCATAAGCTCGATGAGTTTGGTACGACGCACGGCGCGAAGGTTCAGCAGTAGCGTGAGCACAAACATTACGAGCATGCAAGCAAGGGTCAGGTTGAACGCATGCACCGAGAAAAAGAAGTGGAAATTGGCGATCTGTGTCTTAAAGAGCGAGGCCGTAAAGAACGTCATGAGCTGGGAGAGTCCCACACCCAGCACAATGCCGGCGACAAAGGCCACGACCGAGACAATCACCGTCTCGAGCGCCACGATCGTGGCGACGCGCCCGCGCCCCATGCCGAGCACCTGGTACAGGCCAAACTCCTTCTTGCGGCGTTTCATGATGAAGTTATTGGCATACACCATCAAAAAGGCCATGACACCGGCCAAAAAGTACGTCAGGTCGCCGAGCATGCTGCCCATAACCTGTGCCAAGCCCTTTTCATCGATGCCGGCGATGTCGACCTGCATCGAGATGGTGTTAAAGGCATAGAAGACCGTGACGCCCAGGGTGAGCGTCAAAAGGTAGACGAGGTAGTCGCGGCCGGCGCGGCGGACGTTGCCCCAAGCGAGTTTACAGAGCATCGGAGCCCTCACCGCCCATCATGGCAACGACCTCCATAATGCGGTCGAAGAACTCTCGGCGGTCGGTGTCGCCGCGGCGCAGCTCGGTGAAGATCTTGCCGTCGCGGATAAACAGCACGCGGCTCGTGTAGCTGGCAGCAAAGCTGTCATGCGTGACCATGAGCACGGTGGCGCGCAGGCGGCGATTGAGGGACTCCAGGCTCTCG
>URNC01000006.1 GCA_900549065.1 uncultured Collinsella sp.
ATCTTTAGCGGCAACGGCGCCTGGGGCAGCGACTGGGGCTCGGGCTTTGCCGGGGCTGCGGGCGCTGCCGGTGCCGGCGCGGGTCGCAGCCGTGCTCGCAAGGGCGGCGACCTGTCGCTGACCGTCGATGTGACGGCCGAGGACGCGTTTCGCGGCGTGACGCACAAGGTCACCTACCGCATTCCCTCGACGGGCGAACAGCAGACCATTACGGTCTCGGTGCCCGCGGGTGCGGTCGACGGCGGCAAGCTGCGTTACAAGCGTCGCGGCGAGTACGGCGTTGCCGGCGGCGAGCGCGGTGACCTGGTCGTGACCACGCACGTGGAGGAGCACCCGCTGTTTAAGCGCAAAGGCGCCGACGTGACCATGGAGGTGCCGGTCTCGGTCTATGAGGCGGCGCTCGGCTGTACGGTGGACGTGCCGACGCCCGGCGGTGCGACGGTTCGCCTGAAGGTGCCCGCGGGTACCCAGACGGGCAAGAAGTTCCGCTTTAAGGAAATGGGGGCGCCCGACGTTAAGCACCGTGGCCGCACAGGCGCGCTGCTCGTCGAGATTAAGGTGCAGGTTCCCACGAACCTATCCGATGACGAGCGAGACGCGATGACCAAACTGCGCGAGGCCGACACGCGCGACTACCGCGAGAAGGTCAACCGTTACAAGGCGACGTACTAGGGCAGTCGTGGCGCACGCTCACGCCCGCGGGCTTATGATGGACGATAACGAGACGGAAAGGGGTCAGGTAGCATGGCCGAGGACAATAGGAACAAACCGCTGTACATGATTAGCGTGGCGGCCGAGCTGACCGGCATGCATCCGCAGACTCTGCGCGTCTACGAGTCCAAGGGCCTGGTGAACCCCCAGCGCTCGGGCGGCAACACGCGCCTGTATTCGCGTGCCGATATCGAGCGCCTGGAGCTCATCAACCAGCTGACCGACGAGGGCATTAATCTTGCCGGTGTGGTGCGCATCCTCGATATGAAGGAGCGTGCCGAGGAGCGTGAGCACGAGAACGAAAAGCTCCGCGCTCGCGTGCGCCAGCTCGAGGACGAGCTGCACGAGTACAAGATGCAGAAGAAGATCACCGCCCTGGCCCCGCGCGATGGCTCGGTCAACCCCGAGCAAGTCATGCGCAAGCTGCTGGACGCCGGCGGGGATTTATAGTTACGCGGGTTTACCAACCCGCGTAACCAGTTGACGCTGCAAGCCCGCCAGAGCGGCAATCTGCCTTTCAACTTCGGCGGCATGACCAGAAGGTCAATGCCGCCTTGTTTCAAGGCACCTTGCTCGCTCTGGCGGGCTTTCGCTGTCCGCGCCAAAATATCGGCGTTGCCATGGCCCGGATGCGGCACTTGGGGACGTTCCTCACTTTGGAAATACGGCCCGCTCGCTGTCCGTCCTCTACCTGCGGCGTTGCCTTGCTCCGGATACGGTAGTCATTGGGGACGTTCTTAAATGACTGGTCGGAAGGGGTACTCTTGCACTAAATCTGCCGGTCTTGCACCGGGCTCGTCCTGTACTTTACCGAGATAAAGTGAACGTGCAGATTCGCAACCCACTCGCAACCGTTCTATGGCACGATATTGAACGAATGTATGCTATGCGCCCAAATCTTTTGGGCAGAGTGGGAGACAGTATGGTCAAGCTGTACGAGGACGGCATCTACCTGCGCGGCGGCAGCGAGGTTGTGCCTGCGGCCGAGGCCGCCGAGCGCGGTATTACGCAGACGCCCGCGGATGCCAAGCGCGGCACCATCGCGTATTCGATTCTCCAGGCACACAATACGTCCGGAGACCCCGAGGCGCTCAAGATTCGCTTCGACGCCATGGCAAGTCACGACATCACCTTTGTCGGCATCATCCAGACGGCGCGCGCTTCGGGCATGGAGCAGTTCCCGCTGCCCTACGTGCTCACCAACTGCCATAACTCGCTGTGCGCCGTGGGCGGCACCATCAACGAGGACGACCACGTCTTTGGCCTTTCCGCGGCCAAGAAGTACGGCGGCATCTTCGTCCCGCCGCACATCGCCGTCATCCACTCCTTTATGCGCGAGAATTTCGCCGGTTGCGGCAAGATGATCCTGGGTTCCGACTCGCACACCCGCTACGGTGCTCTGGGCACCATGGCTGTGGGCGAGGGCGGCGGCGAGCTGGCAAAGCAGCTGCTGCGCGACACCTACGACGTTGCCTATCCCGGCGTCGTCGCCATCTACCTCACGGGCGCTCCGCGCCCCGGCGTCGGCCCGCACGACGTGGCGCTCGCCATCATCCGCGCCGTCTTTGCCAAGGGCTACGTCAAGAACAAGGTCATGGAGTTTGTGGGCCCGGGCATCGCGAGCATGACGACCGATTACCGCAACGGCGTCGACGTCATGACCACCGAGACCACCTGCCTGTCGAGCATCTGGGCTACCGATGAGGACACGCACGCGTTTTTGGCCATGCACGGCCGCGGCGACGACTACCGCGAGCTCAAGCCCGCCGATGTTGCCTACTATGACGGCTGCGTCGAGGTCGACCTGTCGAGCATCAAGCCCATGATCGCGCTGCCGTTCCATCCTTCTAACGGCTTTGAGATTGACGAGCTCAACGAGAACCTCGAGGACATCCTGCATGAGGTCGAGCTCGAGGCCGCCAAGATCGGCGAGGGTAAGACGCACTTTAGCCTGCTCGACAAGATCGTCGACGGCAAGCTGCACGTGCAGCAGGGCGTCATCGCCGGCTGCTCGGGCGGCAACTACGACTCCGTGGTCCAGGCTGCCCGCGTGCTTAAGGGCGCCAACACCGGCTGCGGCGAGTTTTCGCTGTCGGTCTATCCCACGAGCCAGCCCGTGGCGCTCGAGCTTACACGCCGCGGCTACATCTACGACCTTATGGAGGCCGGCGCGATCGTGCGCACGGCATTCTGCGGCCCGTGCTTTGGTGCCGGCGACACGCCTGCCAACAACGGCCTTTCGATCCGCCACACCACGCGCAACTTCCCCAATCGCGAGGGTTCCAAGCCGGGCAACGGCCAGCTGAGCGCCGTGGCCCTGATGGACGCCCGCTCCATTGCGGCGACGGCTGCCAACGGCGGCGTCCTGACGCCGGCGACCGACCTGCCCGAGGAGACTTGGGACGAGGCCTGCGAGTACACCTTTGACGACGCGCCGTACAAAAAGCGTGTGTACTGGGGCTTTGGCAAGGCTGAGCCGGCCGACGAGCTGGTCGAGGGCCCCAACATCAAGCCGTGGCCCGCGATGGAGCCTCTCGGTGACGACATCCTGCTCAAGGTGTGCTCCAAGATCATGGATCCGGTCACTACGACCGACGAGCTCATTCCCTCGGGCGAGACGAGCTCCTTCCGCTCCAACCCGCTGGGTCTGGCCGAGTTTACGCTCAGCCGCCGCGACCCTGCCTACGTGGGTCGCTCCAAGGAGGTCGACGCCGTGGAGAAGCGCCGCGTGGCCGGCGAGGCCGCAGGCGACCTGGCGGTACTCGATGCCGAGCTTGCCGGCGTGTTTGAGGCACTGGCCGGCGCCGGTGTCGCGGCCGATGCCAAGGCGACCGAGTACGGCTCTATGCTCTACGCCAAGAAGCCCGGCGACGGTTCTGCCCGCGAGCAGGCCGCGAGCTGCCAGCGCGTAATTGGCGGTCTGGCCAACATCGTTCACGAGTACGCCACCAAGCGCTATCGCTCCAACGTGATGAACTGGGGCATGGTGCCCTTCCAGATGGAGGCCGAGCCCAGCTTTGAGGTGGGCGACTACGTCTTTGTGCCGGGTATCCGCGCTGCGCTCGATGGCGACCTAAAGGACATCGCCGCCTACGTGGTGCGCGCCGACGGCACGGTCGAGCAGATTGAGCTTTACATTGCCGATATGACGGCAGAGGAGCGTGCCATCGTCAAAGCTGGCTGCCTGATCAACTACAACAAGTTCAAGGCCGCTGCCGAGTAACACACTTAATTGTCCGCCCGGGGCTTACCCTTTCCCGAACGCTCACGCGCTTCGCGAGGGTCGCGTTCGGGAAAGGGTAAGCCCCGGGCTACATTTCTGCGTCCTCGTTGGGTCTTGAGGGACGCTAATAAATAGACTTTCTTGATGCCGCCTCTGTTATCGGGGCGGCTTCTTTTTGTCGAAAACCGCCACAAAGGGGACAGACGCCTTTGTGGTGGTCCGCGGTTTGTCTCGTTCTGTAACAGGTAGACCCTTATTTGCCGAGCGGTTGTTACAGATCTAGATAAACGGGCACCGCTGAACAATTCATCTCGATCCGTAACATCTGGACCCAAAAACGGCCGCTAGATGTTACTGATCGAGACAGTGGAACATCGGAGCCGAAACCACCACAAAGGTGCCTGCCCGGCGGGACCTTATTTCGATGGGGTCCAGGTTATTTCATCGTCAAATAGCCAAGTGCGTGCCGAGCCACTGTTGCGCGCTGTCTGCGGATCGGGCTCGCAGGTTTGTTCGTAGGCATCCTCGGTACACCGATCCATAAAATCGACGACTGCCGTCTGGTCGCCCTCCATAACGTAGATTACGTCGCCATCCGAGATATAGACCCCCGGTCCTTCATTGTCCACGCAGCCGGGGTCGTATGAGACGTTGCACAATTTGCTCCCGTTTGCCGCATCGAGCTCAAGGGTCGAATAATACCCGCCAACCATTTGGCCATTCTTGGCTCGATATGTTGCGGCGCCGTACCACCGCTTAAACGTCTTGCCTTTGAGTAAACTGGTTGCCTTGCCGATAAGCTGCTCATCTTTGGTGTAGCGCCTGGCCCCAAGTTCGATACGGGGATAGTTGCTGACCCCAAGCGCTGCGGGCGTACCGTCAAAATCGACGGTGATCGAATCGGGTTTGACGATATCGGTGAGGACCTCGATGGGATAGCTTACGGTCTCAATCGCCGCCTGCGTCGCAGAGGCGGGGAGAAATGCGAGATAGATAATTCCTACGCCGACTGCGGTAATCGCAAACGCTAAGACGAGCAGGCCGATATAGGTGGAGCGTTTCACGGCGGGTACCTCGCAAAAGTATGCATTCATTAAGATAAGTGATACCAGCTTACGACAATATTCAAAAGAAAGCGATCGATCGAAATGACGGGGCGAAAAGGCCCTATTGGGCTTCGATTTGACCTCTAATAGGAATATTTGCCCCACTCATTCTGGGCGAGAGGCCAATAATTGAGTCCCGCGAGTCTTGAGCGATGCTATTCTCGCTAAACTCACTCTTTTCACAGTAAGCACTATAAATACGATAGGGAGGACGACGAGAACGTTGTGACGTGCGATAGCTAAGCCGTTTAAGCCGGACTCTGACCTTGAATCTCCGCCTCTATCTGTGCGAACGGGCTATTGTCGGTTCTCGATTCCATCGCGACGTTCTCGTTGGGTTTTGGGATCGCCAAACGTAGACTGGGCTTGATGCCGCCTCTTTTAATCGGGGCTGATTCTTCTCTGGATCACCACAAAGGGGACAGGCACCTTTGTGGTGGTTCACGGTTTGTCTCGACTTGTAACATCTTGGCCGCTAAAAGTGGGCCTGGTGTTACAGATTTAGATTTTCGACTCAGGTGTCTTCGTTCGTCTCGATTTGTAACAGATAGAGCCCTATTTGCCGATTAGATGTTACAGATTGAGACAAACGGGCGCCGTTGGTCATTTCGTCTTGATTTGTAACATCTGGAGCCATAAACAGTCGCTAGATGTTACAGATTGAGATAGTAAGGGGACGAGGCCGCAGTGGGTGAGCGTGCCTGCCCCTATCCCTCAATCACTCAGAAAATCTTATATATAGAGACTTAGATTTGTGTATAAGATCGCACAAAGCTGGCAACAATACTTCTCGAACAACGTGAAGCCGCCCCGTAGGGCGGCCGCCCCAAGAGAGGTGATTCCATGAGAATCGATAAGCTAGCTATGACGTCGCGCGAGGCGCTGCAGACCGCCATGAGCACGGCTGCCGATGCGCAGGCCGGCGCGGTGGAGCCGATTCACCTGCTGTCTGCTCTGCTCGGTGCCGGCGAGCGCAATATCTCCGTGATTATCGAGCGCATCGGTGCCGACCCAGCTCAGCTCGCACGCTCCACACAGGACGCCATCGACCACGCGCCCAAGGTTTCGGGCGAGGGGCAGCAGATGGGCCTGTCCAACGAGCTCGTTCGCGTCATCGAGAAGGCCGAGAAGAAGGCCACCAAGATGGGCGACAGCTTTGTGGTGACCGAGCATCTGCTGATGGCGCTTGCCGAGGACAAGGGCGAGGCGGGCCGCGTGCTGCGCGACGCCGGTGTTACCAAGGAGCGTATCGAGCAGGTCTACGAGGAGCTGCGCGGCGATGACCGCGTGACGTCTGCCGAGGACAAGACCCAGTTTGAGGCGCTGGAACAGTACGGCCGCAATATCTGCGACCTTGCCCGCGCCGGCAAGCTCGACCCGGTCATTGGCCGTACCGACGAGATCCGTCGCACCATTCAGGTCCTGTCCCGCCGCACCAAGAACAACCCCGTGCTCATCGGCGAGCCGGGCGTCGGCAAGACGGCTATCGTCGAGGGCATCGCCCAGCGTATCGTGGCCGGCGACGTGCCGAGCACCCTGCGCGACCGCGACCTTATCGAGCTCGACATGAGCGCGTTGGTCGCCGGCGCCAAGTACCGCGGCGAGTTCGAGGACCGCTTGAAGGCCGTGCTCAAGGAGGTTCAAAAATCCGAAGGCAAGGTCATCCTGTTCATCGATGAGCTCCATACCATCGTGGGCGCGGGTGCCACCGAGGGCTCTATGGACGCCGGCAATATCCTCAAGCCGGCGCTCGCCCGTGGCGACCTGCATGCGATCGGCGCGACCACGCTCGACGAGTACCGCAAGTACATCGAGAAGGACGCGGCGCTCGCCCGTCGTTTCCAGACCGTTATGGTGAGCGAGCCTACCGTCGAGGACACCATCTCGATTCTGCGTGGCCTCAAGGAGAAGTACGAGATCTTCCACGGCGTGCACATCACCGATAGCGCGCTCGTGGCCGCCGCCGATCTATCCGATCGCTACATCGCCGACCGCTTCCTGCCCGACAAGGCCATCGACCTGGTCGATGAGGCCGCAAGCCGCCTGCGCATGGAGCTCGACAGCATGCCGGTCGAGATCGACGCCACCACGCGTCAGCTCACCCAGCTGCAGATCGAGGAACAGGCGCTCATGAAGGAGACCGACGACGCCTCCAAGGAGCGTCTGGAGGCCCTGCGCCAAGAGATCGCCGAGGTCCAAGAAAAGCTCAACGTGCAAAAGGCCGGCTGGCTCAACCAGAAGAACGCCATCGACCACGTGCAGGAGCTTAAGGGACAGCTCGACGAGGCCAGAAGCGAAGAGGAGCGCGCGACGCGCAACGGCGACCTGGGCCGTGCGTCCGAGCTGCGCTACTCCGTGATTCCGGGTCTGCAGCAGCAGATTCAGGATTCCGAGGCTGCGCTCGAGGCACAAAAGCAGCAGGACGGCGAGGGCCTCAACGAACAGGTGACCTCCGACGAGATCGCCGAGGTCGTGAGCGCCTGGACCGGCGTGCCCGTGTCCAAGATGATGCAGGGCGAGCTCGACAAGCTGAAGGGCTTGGAGGGTGAGCTGCATAAGCGCGTTATCGGCCAGGACGAGGCCGTCTCCGCCGTGGCCGCGGCCGTGCGCCGTAGCCGTGCGGGTCTCTCCGATCCGGACAAGCCCATCGGCAGCTTCTTCTTCCTGGGCCCCACCGGCGTGGGCAAGACCGAGCTCGCCAAGGCGCTTGCCGAGTGCCTGTTCGACGACGAGCGCGCACTCGTGCGTATCGACATGTCCGAGTACATGGAGAAGTTCAGCGTCCAGCGTCTGATCGGTGCACCCCCGGGATACGTGGGTTACGACGAGGGCGGCCAGCTCACCGAGGCCGTGCGCCGTCGTCCCTACTCCGTGATCTTGCTCGACGAGATGGAGAAGGCTCATCCGGATGTCTTTAACGTGCTGTTGCAGGTGCTCGACGACGGTCGTCTGACCGATGGCCAGGGTCGCCAGGTGTCCTTCAAGAACACGATTATCATCATGACGTCCAACGTGGGCTCCAAGGCTATCGCCGAGCTTTCGGGCAAGGACGAGGAGGAGATGCGCCATCAGGTCGACGCCGCCATGGCTCAAACCTTCCGCCCCGAGTTCCTCAACCGTATCGACGATATCGTGGTGTTCCATCCGCTCGGCATGGCGCAGATTGAGAAGATCGTCGACATCCAGCTTGCCGACGTCCGCGCACGCCTGGCCAAGGAGCGCATGACGCTTGCCATCACCCCGGCGGCCAAGCAGATGCTCGCCGTGGGCGGCCTGGACCCCGTGTTCGGTGCCCGTCCGCTCAAGCGTCTGGTCCAGCGCGAGGTCGTGGATGCCATCGCCGCCGCCATCATCGACGGCACGGTGCGCGAGGGCGATCAGGTGACGGTCGATGTCGACAAGGACGGCGGCTTTACCGTCGTGTGCGATAACACGCCGGCGGCCACCTACGAGGTTCCCGACGCCGAGTAGATTTTGGGCCATGCCTTAAAATCTGCCAGCCGTCTCTAAACGCCAAGGGCGGCGGATCCAATTGGGTCCGCCGCCCTTTTTCGTGCGACAATCGATGTTGTTGAACGTGAGTACATGGCAAGGAGCTATACAGATGATAGACAAGAGCAAGACAAGCGCGCCGGCGCCCAGGCCTGCGCCCAAGCCTGCGCCCAAGCCGCGCGACCCCTACATCCGTGCCGAGAACGAGGACGACGACGGCTACGATCCCTACAGCGATCGCCGTCCCGAGCGCGAGCCGATGTTCGAAGCCGATCCGTGGCGCTGAGTGCCACCCAAAAGGCCACCAATAAGTTGCGGTGAAATAGGGATTGTTTTGCGGTTTGACCAGCAAAAACAGTCCCTATTTCACCGCAACTGCGTTGGGGATTTTTCTACAGGGGGAGGGTAGTCATAAAAGCCCCGTCCCAAATTGACTGCTCGGGGAGTCGCATTCGAGCTCGGTTGTCCTCTTAGCCACTCGATATCCTTCGGAGCAATAACGGTGATAAAACTTGCTTAAGTGCTAATCAAACTACACACAATCTTGCTCTCTAGCTAATCAAGAATCAGTATAATTTTGATTAGCTAGAGAGCAAGATTGGAGAATCATGGCATTCAACGACTTGATCGCCCAGAAAATAAAGGACTTTGAACAGCAGGGGGTTTCGCAGGTCTTTGAGCGAGACCTTGATCTAGGAAACCCACAGGAGCCAAAGCGCGACAACATCGTAAATGTGATTGTGGGGACCCGCCGTTGTGGAAAGACGTATCGCCTGTATCAGGAGATGCAGCGGCTTCAGGGCCGGGGCGTCGAGCTTGACCGGATGCTTTACTTTAATTTTGAGGACGAGCGCTTGCGCCCGTATGAGTCATCGCTGCTGGCGGACGTGCTCGATACGTTCTATGCGCTGTATCCTGCTGCTCGAACCGAGGGCGCTTACATTTTCTTTGACGAGATCCAGGAAATTCCCGAATGGGGTGCGTTTCTGCGGCGTGTAGTCGATACGGAGAAAGCGACCGTCTATGTGACGGGATCTTCTTCTAAGATGCTGTCCTCAGAGCTTAAGAGCGAGTTCAGGGGTCGTTCTCTTATACGGGAGCTTTTTCCGTTGAGTTTTTCGGAATACGTTCGATATAAGACGGGGAACGTTTTCGAGTCAGATGCGACCTTTTCCCCAAGAGATGCAGCGCTGCTTCGACATCATCTGATCGGATATCTTGAACGAGGGGGATTCATCGCGACGCTTGAGCAGACGCCCACAGACGCGATTCAGCTGCTACAGGAATATGCTTCGCGAACGGTCGCTATGGACGTCGTTGAGCGTTACGACGTCAAGAACCCTCGCTTGGCATCGCTGTTCCTAACGCGGTGTATGGCATCTTCGGGACGAGAGCTGTCGGTGAACAAAGTGTACAACGAGTTCAAGAGCAGGCAGATACCCGTCAGTCGTAATTCGCTCAGCGACTTACTTGAGTATTATGAGGACGCCTACCTGCTGTTCTCCGTGCCGGAGTTCACGCGTTCACTGGCAAATAACATGCGGTCTGCGTCTAAGGTCTACGCTGTCGATCCTGCGATGTTTGGAGCATTCTCTCCCGCATCGGCATTGGACCAGGGCCAGAGGCTCGAGACCGCAGTGTTCAACGCGCTAAGAAGAAGGACTCCCG
This sequence comes from uncultured Collinsella sp., assembly GCA_900549065.1. Taxonomy (GTDB): domain Bacteria; phylum Actinomycetota; class Coriobacteriia; order Coriobacteriales; family Coriobacteriaceae; genus Collinsella. The sequence goes on from URNC01000006.1 coordinate 10,201, forward strand.
CGGTGAGGATCGGATCGGTCTGCCGCCTGCTGATCAAAGAGAAGAGCAAAAGCCATGAGGTGGACTTTGTGGCTGGGGACGCACTTCTCATGCGGGCTTATAGCCTGATTCAGGTGAGTGTGGATATGGCAAGTGAGAAAACGCGCGAGCGCGAAATTGCCGCGCTTGATGCCTCGATGGCCCAGTTCGATCTTGGCGAGTCGGCAATCGTTACCATGGATGAGCAGGCCGATATTCCATGCGAACACGGTGTGGTACACGTTGTGCCCGCATGGAAGTGGCTCCTTGCCTAATCATCTACGGATCGTGGGGCCAGGACCTCCTGGCCCCTTCATCACGGTTGGGGAGCACCATGATGCGCCCGGCTAGTCCTGGGCCTTGATGCTCGGCAGGAGAATCTGGGCGAGGTAGTCGGTCTCGAGTTTGGTCGCGGCGTCAGCCTTGCCGTCTTTACCGACCAGGTCGTTTTTGATCTGGCTGTATGTGTAGCGGTTGCCGGTCGTGAGCTCGACAAGCTCAATCGCCGTATCCATGGGGTAGGTCGACACAGGGTCCTGCGTGCGTCCATTAGCGGTTTGCGGAATCACGTACGGATAGACAGGACCGCTCGCATAGACGGTGTAGCCGTTACCTAGGCTGAGCGTGCCCAAAACCGTATCGCCGTCGTCGGGCGTAAAGGTCTCGCCGTCGCGCACCGCGACGAGCGTCACGAGCGGTGTGTTGGTGTCGCCGTCCAGATAAATGCACAGCGTACTGCCGTTTTGCCAGGTGGCGACTTTGCCATACCACTCAACCGGAATATCGAGCTGATACAGGTCCGTCGCCTTGTGTCGAGCGTCGGCATCGCGGGCGGACTGTGCTTCGCTTGCGCTTACGGCGTTGGCGGCGGCATCGCGGCGTGTAATTGCCGCCTGCTGGAGTATCTTTGCCGCGGCGGCAGAGCTCGCGCCGCCTTCCTCGGCATACTTGGCGGCGGCATCGATCTGGTCGTCAGTCACCGTGTCGGCCGAAGGCACCTTGAGCCTAAAGGTGGCCTGGGCACTCAAATCCTGTCCATCGCTCTTAATGGTGACCTGCGCCTTGGTGGTCGGCACGGTGTAAATGGTACCGTCGGCTGCGATGGGGGACCCAGCGATGGAGAGCGTGTAATCGCCGGGCAGCAGCTTAATGCCGCGACCATGCTCGTCAACGTAGAGCGTTTCGCTCACGGAAGAACCGTCGGAATCCTGCCCGCTCACCTGTACGGGAATCTTGGAGCCAGTTGGGCAGTCGAGGCCCGCGGCATGCACGCCAATCTGCACCGACATCATCGTGTGCGCACTGGCGGCGACAGCGGCGGCCTGCTCTTGCTGATATCCGTTCCAGGCAGCATAGCCTGCGCCGCCGGCGACGAGCGCGACGGCCACAACGCCGGCAACCATCAGGTTGCGGCGCTTGGGCGGCATCTTACGATGACGAACCTCGGCTTCGCGTGCCGAGGGAACGGACGGTAGGGGAATATCGCCCATGGCGATGGTTTCGTCCACGGCAGGCGCAGAGCCCAGGCCGGGGAGCTCGCGGGTCAGCGAATCTTCGGCCGGCAAGCTGCCGAGCAAGATGGTTTCCTCGCTCGTGTCGGATCCGGGCTGGTCGTCGGCCTTGCATTCGGATTCCTCGTGCCCCGCCTCGTCTTCGGTGGGCGCGGCGCTATCGTCTTTTGCATTCCGATCATCGGGCTGCGCCTCGATTTCTGGCTCATCCTGCACATCAACGCTCGGATCGTCAAACGCAATCTCGGCCAGTGCGATCTGGTCTAGGCTCTCCAGGGCTTCGGCACATGCTTCCGCATCCTGGGCCGCATCCTCGCGGCCATACGTCTCATCGCTCATATATCCCCCAATGCAATATCGGCTCAACACTGTACCCAAAAATGGAGCCATATAAAGCGCATACGAAATATAAGATCCGATTTAACCTGAGCGCATCCTGGGTCGCATCCTCGCGGCAACAAAAAGCCCCCGGAAAGCGGACAAATCGCTTTCCGGGGGCATGCAATACGTTGCATTGCGCGGAGTCGGCCAGGCGGCTTCACATTCAAGCGACGTTTGCGTCAGGCGCGTTACTCGGCGTGAGCGTAATCAACCTTGGCGCGGCGAGCGGTAGCCTTCTCCCAATCGCTGGTGCCCTCAAAGACATCCTGCTTGTAGGGATTGCGACCGAGCTTCTTGGCGCGGTAGGCGATGTAGATGATCGCGGCGACGTTGGCGACCAGTGCGGCGATCGAGACCGCGGTAGCGGCGCCGGGGTCGAGCGTGGAGTGGGTCACAAAGATGGACTCCTCCTGGAAGTACGGGAACACCTGGGCAAACATGCACCAAATGGCCAGCGTAAAGGCGCGGTTCTGGATCCAGCCGCCCTTGTTCCAGATAAAGGCGGCGACGGTGGGCGCCAGCAGCAGCGCAAAGCCGCAGAACCAGGAGTGGGTGGGCAGGCAGTTGTAGGTGTAGCAGAAGTTCCAGATATCGTAGGCGATGATGTAGACCCAGGTCATATCGGGCCACAGCATATCGGTCTGATCCTCGGAGGCGTAGACGCTCCACCAACCGGTCATGCAGAAGATGTTGATGATACCGGCGATGCCGTTGAACACGTTGTTCCAGCCGGCCAGCTGTGTGGCGCCCTCGGAGGTGACCCAGGTGGACTCGCCCAGGACAAAGAAGTGATAGGCGCTCTCAAAGTCGGACACGACGGCAATCATGATGTTGATGGCGACGATCACAAACGGCCATGCGCGGAACCAATGCGCCTTGCCGATCTTTCCCCACTGGTACTTAATGGCAATGAAGCCCCAGCAACCGGCGAGCGCCGCGTATACCTTGGCGTAGTGGAACCAGCTGTTCTGGTACACATGGGTGGGGTTGGTGAGCGCCCACTCGGCACCCTGCGAAACGCCCACGGCGATGGCGACGCAGTAGATGGTCATGGCGAGCGGAGCCACGCCAAAGATGATTGCCGCGCCGAGCTTGGTGCGGCGGCCGACCTCGTTGAGCACGATCAGGCCAATAAAGACCATGGCCCAGCCGGCCCAGTGGATAAGGGTATCGCTACCCCAAACATCGAACAGCATGCTGCTCTCCTTTCACACGCCCGCGGCCCCTCTTCTGATCGCGGGCAGTTTGGCCAAATGTCGTCAGTTCTGGGGCTTGCGCTCCGGATACTTGGCGGTATAGCCCTCGATGTGGAGTGTCGAGGCGATGATTTCCTTGACCGTCTCGTCGGGCACATCGGGGTGCGTGCGGATATACATCAACAACCCCATGATGAGGGTGTAGAACGTCTCGTAGACATGGTCGATGCGTAGCTCATGATGGGCGACAAAGTCCACCACGGTGGTGTCGCAGATATACTGCGCCACGCGCTGGACCACGTTGTGCAAAAAGCCGCCGTAGAGCGCGCCGCTGCTTGAGGTGAGCGTACTCGGCAGCTCGTGGCCGCTGGCGACCAGGCGCTTAAAGAGCGGGGCGACGGTGTCGAGTGCGCCCTCGATATCACCGACGATGCGGTTGGCATTCCACTGCTCGAGCTCGGAGATAAAACCGTCGATTGCCTCGTCCATGACGGCGGTGACGGCGGCGTCCATGTCGGCGAAGTAGTGGTAGAACAATGAACGCGTGCAGCCGGCTCGCTTGGTCACGGCCGATACCGATAGGTGGGACACGCCCAGCTCGGAGCTTACGGTGCGCACGGCATCGAGGATCTCGCGACGGCGTTCGTCGCCCGTCAGGCGCTTTGCCGCGCTATCGGATGCGGGGACGGCATCGACCACAGAGGTACCTGCTGTGTTGTTGCCCATGTTTTGCCGCCTTTCATCCTCTTTTGCCTGACCGTTCGCCTAACAGTCTTGAATATTGTTGACGGTTCGTCAATACTATTTTTGACACAATGTCAACAATGGCGGGTGAACGGCATGGGGGCATGCCCGGCCTGCAAAAAAAGAGGGGCGCCGCGGTCCCGCCGGGCTGTGGCAAGAGAAGGGACAACCATGATTCTCAACGGACCGGGGATTAGCTACACCGAGCCCGACATCGGTTCGGAGTTCGTGCCGCCGCTGCCGGATCATCCGCGCGAGGCCATCGTCAAGCTGTGCGAGCACTGCACCAACCGTCTGCTGCATCGCGATGAGCTGCTGGGCTACGAGTACTGGTCGTTTGCCGAGGCCGCAACCGACGAGCAGGCCGAAGTGCTCTGCAAGATGAAGATGCGCCGTCCCTATACGCTGCCCGAGATGGTCAAGCTCACCGGCATGCCCGAAGCCGATATCGAGAAGATGCTCGACGACATGAGCTACACGGGTCTGCTCGAGTACAACTGGGAAAACCCCGAGCGTGCCAAGCAGTGGGTGCTGCCCATGCTGGTGCCGGGTTCCGCCGAGTTCCTCAACATGCGCGTGAGCCAGCTCGAGGAGCACCCGGTCTATGCTAAGTTCTTTGAGCAGGCGTCCAAGGGACCGCTGTCCAAGGCCACGCCGATGGTGCCGCCCGGTGGTGCCGGCATCGGCATGCATGTCATTCCGGTCGAGAAGGCTATCGATGCCGCGAGCACGTCGGTGCCGATCGAGCATATTGAGCATTGGCTCGACAAATACGATGGCAAATATGCCGCCAGCACCTGCAGCTGCCGCGCGAGCCGTCGCGTGATGGGTGAGGGCTGCGCCGACGACCCGGCCGATTGGTGCATCGCCGTGGGCGATATGGCCGACTACGTGGTTGAGACCGATCGTGGCCATTACGTGACCCGCGACGAGGTTTACGACATCTTGCGCCAGGCCGAGGACAACGGCTTTGTGCATCAGATCACTAATATCGACGGCGAGAACAAGATCTTCGCCATCTGCAACTGCAACGTCAACGTGTGCTACGCCCTGCGCACCTCGCAGCTGTTCAACACGCCCAACCTGTCGCGCTCGGCCTATGTCGCTAAGGTCGAGAAGGACAAGTGCGTGGCCTGCGGTCGCTGCGTCGAGGTGTGTCCGGCCGGCGTCGCCAAGCTGGGCCAGAAGCTCTGCAGCAAAAAGGCCGGCGGACAGGTGCCCGAGTATCCGCGCCAGGAGCTGCCCGATGCCACCAAGTGGGACCACACCAAGTGGTCGCCCAACTACCGCAACGACAACCGCATCGAGACGCATGAGTCCGGCACCGCTCCCTGCAAGACGGCCTGCCCCGCGCACGTTGCCGTTCAGGGCTATTTGAAGCTCGCGGCTCAGGGTCGCTATGACGAGGCACTGGCGCTCATCAAGCGTGAGAACCCGCTGCCCGCCATCTGCGGCCGCGTGTGTAACCGCCGCTGCGAGGATGCCTGCACTCGCGGCCGTGTGGACGCCGCCGTGGCTATCGACGAGGTCAAGAAGTTTATCGCTCAGCGCGATCTGGATGCCGCGACCCGCTATGTCCCACCTGTGGTGACGCCGACGCGCGCTGGCGGCTTCGATCAGAAGATTGCCATTATCGGTGCCGGTCCGGCCGGCCTGTCCTGTGCCTTCTATCTGGCCGAGAAGGGCTACAAGCCCGTCGTATTCGAGAAGAACGAGCGCCCGGGCGGTATGCTCACCTACGGTATTCCCAGCTTTAAGCTGCAGAAGGATGTTATCGAGGCCGAGGTCGAGATCATTCGCCTGATGGGTGCCGAGTTCCGCTATGGCGTTGAGGTCGGTCGCGATGTGACGCTCGACGAGCTGCGCGAGCAGGGCTTTAAGGCCTTCTACGTTGCCATTGGCTGCCAGGGCGGCCGCCTTGCCGGTATTCCGGGCGAGGATGCCGAGGACGTGACCGTGGCCGTCGACTTCCTTCGCGAGGTTAACAGCGGCAAGATCGATACCCTGTCCGGCCGCACCATTGTGGTGGGCGGCGGTAACGTGGCCATCGACGTTGCCCGCAACGCCTGCCGTCTGGGCTCTGAGCACGTTGAGATGTTCTGCCTGGAGAGCGAGGCCCAGATGCCCGCCAGCGAGGAGGAACGTCGCGAGGCCGTTGAGGACGGCGCTCACATCAGCTGCGGCTGGGGCCCCAAGGAGATTCACCTGGACGAGGCCGGTCGTGTGTGCGGTATCACCTTCAAGCGCTGCACGCGTGTCTTTGACGACGAGGGCCGTTTTGCGCCCGAGTACGACGAGAACGATCTGCGCCGTGTCGATGCCGACCGTGTCGTCATGTCGATTGGCCAGTCCATTGTGTGGGGCGACCTGCTGGCTGGCTCCAAGGTGGAGCTCGGCCGCGGCCAGGGTGCCCTTGCCGATCCCCAGACCTACCAGACCGCCGAGCCAGACATCTTTGTGGGCGGCGACGTCTACACCGGCCCCAGCTTTGCCATCGACGCTATCGCCGCCGGCCACGAGGCCGCCGTGTCCATCCATCGCTTTGTGCAGCCGGGATCCACGCTCACCATCGGCCGCAATCAGCGCCGCTACACCGCGCTCGACCGCGACGACGTTGTGCTCGAGAGCTACGACAACGCGAGCCGCGAGGTTGCGCATGTGGACCGCGAACGCGAGAAGGCTGCGCCGTTTAGCGAGTATGTTGAGACCTTTACCGAGGAGCAGGTGCGCGTCGAGACCGCCCGCTGCCTGGGCTGCGGCGCCTCGATCGTCGACCCCAACAAGTGCATCGGCTGCGGCCTGTGCACCACCAAGTGCGCGTTTGACGCCATCCATCTGGATCGCGACCGCCCCGAGTGCTCCACGATGGTCAAATACGAGCAAAAGCTCCCAAGCCTGGGCAAGTATGCTTTAAAGCGCGCCATCAAGATCAAATTTGGTCGCAAGTAAGTAGCCATAACGGGAACGGCGGAAGAAAAAGTGCATGAATTGGGGATCGTTTACCACATCATTCGCGATGTTGAGAACGTGGCGCGCGCCAATGGCGTGAGTCGCGTTTCGAGCGTGACGTTGCTGTTGGGCGAGGTCTCGGGCGTCGTTCCCGACTTGCTGCTCGACGCTTGGCGCTGGGCTGCAGATAAAAAGCCTATCGCGCAGGGCGCGGAGCTTATCGTGGAGCCCGTCGAGGCCGTGACACATTGCGAGGCGTGCGGCTGCGACTACGCGACGGTCGAGTACGGCAAGACCTGCCCCCATTGCGGTAGCGGCGAGACATACCTGCTGCAGGGCCAAGAGGTCATGATCAAGCAGATCGAGACCCCCGACGAGGATCCGGCAGACGCTGCTCCTGACGGCCTCTCCGACGCCCCCGACGCCGTCGACGCCGCCAACCCCCTCCACATCGTCTAGGATCCCCTATAAGTTGCGGTGAAATAGTTCCTAAATCCAGCCTTCTGGCTCTTAAACAAGAACTATTCCACCGCAACTATTTTGAGTGGTTTCGTAGACCATAAGTCACGAAAAAAGTCAAGCCATGTCTGTTTAAACAAAATGGCGGCAGTACAAGCGCATTCGCGCTTGCCTAAAATCGATATTAATGAACAGCCTGCTTGTATCTGTAAAAGGCATGGCTTGATGAGCGACGCCTTGTCGTGTAATGAGTCAAAAAGCAGTAACGTAATCAACTTGTAACAAACTTAGACGTTTAAACAAATAATCCAACCTTTTGCGGATTCAGCTATAATTCCACAATCCAAACAGGTATACTCCTTTCATGTCGTGTAGGAAATACGTAAAAAAAAAGGAGGTTATGTGATGGTAAGTATTGTTCTTGCTAGCCACGGGGACTTGGCAGCTGGAATCAAGCAGACGGGCTCGATGGTCTTTGGCGATCAGCCGTCTGTTGCCGTGGTCTCGCTCGAGCCGAGCATGGGCCCCGACGACTTCCGTGCCAAGGTCGAGGAAGCAATCGCTTCCTTCGAAGACCAGGAGCAGGTGCTCTTCCTCGTTGATCTGTGGGGCGGCACGCCGTTCAACCAGATCAGCGGGCTCATCGAGGGCCACGATTCCTGGGCTATCGTCACCGGTGTCAACCTGCCTATGCTCATCGAGGCATATTCGCAGCGCTTTGACGCAAAGAACACTGCACATGCGATCGCAAAACATCTCGTGACTGAGGCTAAGGCTGGCGTGCGTGTCAAGCCCGAGTCTCTGGAGCCCGAGGAGAAGAAGCCGGCTGCGGCCGCCGCTGCTCCTGCAGGCGCCATCCCTCCGGGAACGGTCATCGGCGATGGGCACATCAAGATCGCCCACGTCCGTATCGACACCCGTCTGCTTCATGGTCAGGTGGCCACCACGTGGACCAAGCAGATCAACCCCAACCGCATCATCGTGGTTTCCGACGGCGTTGCTCACGACGAGCTCCGCAAGACCATGATCGAGCAGGCTGCCCCTCCGGGAGTCCATGCCAACGTCGTGCCCATCAAGAAGATGGCCGAGGTCGTCAAGGACACGCGCTTTGGTGACACCAAGGCCATGCTGCTCTTTGAGAACCCGCAGGATTTGCTCAAGGCCATCGAGGCCGGTGTCGACATCAAGGAAGTCAACATCGGTTCCATGGCTCACTCCAAGGGCAAGGTCGTCGTCACCAACGCCGTCGCTATGGGCGATGACGACGTCAAGACTCTCGAGGCCCTCAAGGCCAAGGGCGTCAAGTTCGAGGTCCGCAAGGTTCCTTCGGATTCCTCCGAGGATCTCGACGCCATGTTGAAGAAAGCTAAGGCCGAACTGGCCGCTCAAGCATAGTAAAGGAGGGTCCGATACATGTCTGCAATCACTATTCTGCTTGTTGCGATTGTCGCGTTGCTTGCCGGTATGGAAGGCATTCTGGATGAGTTCCAGTTCCATCAGCCGCTCGTGGCATGCACGCTTATCGGTCTCGTAACCGGTCACCTTCAGGAGGGCATCCTCCTGGGCGGTTCGCTCCAGATGATGGCCCTTGGCTGGGCTAACGTCGGCGCCGCTGTCGCGCCTGACGCCGCTCTGGCCTCGGTCGCTTCTTCGATCATCATGGTGCTCGCCCTCAACGGTGGCGCCACCGATTCGGCCAAGGCCGTTACCACCGCTATCGCCGTCGCCGTCCCGCTGTCGGTCGCTGGTCTGTTCCTGACCATGATCTGCCGTACCATTGCTACCGCTATCGCTCATGCCATGGACGGTTGCGCCGAGAAGGGCGACTTCTCCGGCATCGAGCGCTGGCAGTATGCTGCCATCCTCATGCAGGGCCTTCGTATCGCCATCCCGGCAGTGCTTCTGTGCGTCATCCCGGCCGAGGCCGTTACCAACGCGCTTAACGCTATGCCCGACTGGCTGTCCGGCGGCATGGCTGTCGGCGGCGGCATGGTCGCTTCCGTCGGTTACGCCATGGTCATCAACATGATGGCCACCAAGGAGACCTGGCCGTTCTTCGTCCTCGGCTTTGTCCTTGCTGCCATCCCTCAGCTCACGCTGATCGCCCTTGGTCTCATCGGCATCTCCCTTGCCCTCATCTACCTTGGCCTTAAGGATCTGGCCAAGCAGGGTGGCGGCATGGGCGGTGGCTCCGGCGACCCGCTCGGCGACATTCTGAACGATTACGAGTAGGAGGGGAGTGATACATATGGCAGAGAACAAGATTCAGCTCACCAAGGCTGACCGCAAGAAGGTTTGCTTCCGTCATCAGTTCCTTCAGGGCTCGTGGAACTACGAACGTATGCAGAACGGCGGCTGGTGCTTCGCAATGATCCCTGCGATCAAGAAGCTCTACACCAGCAAGGATGACCAGATTGCCGCTCTTAAGCGCCACCTGGAGTTCTATAACACCCACCCCTATGTTTCCGCCCCCGTCATTGGCGTTACCCTCGCTCTCGAGGAGGAGCGCGCCAACGGTGCCCCGATTGACGACGTCGCCATTCAGGGCGTCAAGGTCGGTATGATGGGCCCGCTCGCCGGCGTCGGCGACCCCGTCTTCTGGTTCACCCTTCGCCCGATTCTGGGCGCTCTGGGCGCTTCCCTGGCCATGTCCGGCAGCATCGTCGGTCCGCTGCTGTTCTTCTTCGCGTGGAACATCATCCGTTACGCTTTCCTGTGGTACACGCAGGAGTTTGGCTACAAGGTCGGCTCCTCCATCGCCAAGGACCTCTCCGGTGGTCTGATGGGCAAGGTCACCGAGGGCGCTTCCATCCTGGGTATGTTCATCATCGGCGCCCTGGTCGAGCGCTGGGTGTCCATTTCCTTCACCCCGATCGTCTCCACGGTCAAGCAGTCTGCTGGCGCCTTTATCGACTGGGCTAGCCTGCCCTCCGGTTCCGAGGGTATCAAGGAAGCGCTGACGATGTACAACTCCGTCGGTGCTACCGCCCTTGATCAGATGAAGGTCACCACGCTTCAGGCCAACCTCGATCAGCTCATCCCCGGCCTTGCCGCCGTGTGCCTGACCCTGCTGGTCTGCAAGCTCCTCAAGAAGAAGGTCAGCCCGATCGTCATCATCCTGGCTCTCTTCGCCGTCGGCATCATCGGTCGCTTCTGCGGCTTCATGTAAGCACGCTTCGGCTTAAGACCGAGAGTTGCTAGGTAAGGGCTTTTGAGCCATTGAAACGGACCGCACCCGGTGGGTACACTGGATGCGGTCCGATTGTTTTTATTGGAGGGCGAGGCGCGTATGGCGCAATCTCAGAACAGTACGGTCGATCTGGCAACGCCGGCAACCTGCCTGATGGGGCTTACCAGCCACGGTAACGTGATGGTGGGCAATAAGGCGTTCGAGTATTACAACGAGCGCAATCCCGAGGATTATATTCAAATCCCGTGGGACGAGGTCGACTATATTGCCGCCGAGGTTTTACGCGGCACCAAGAAGATCACGCGTTTTGCCATCTTCACCAAGGACAACGGTCACTTTACGTTTTCGACGCGCGACGACAAAGAGACGCTTCGTGCTGTCCGCAAGTACGTCGACGAGGATAAGCTTGTGCGTTCGCCCGACTTTATCGATGTGACGGCCAAGGGTGCCAAGAGCATCCCCTCCGTTATCAAAAACCTCTTCCACAAAGGTAACTAGCTCCTCATAAGTTGCGGTGAAATAGTTCCTAAATACGGCTTTAGATGCTTCAGACAGGAACTATTCCACCGCAACTTCGAAGTCTAGTCATGCGACGTATTGCGATGCAGTAAATCTGCTACACTAGTACAACATGCCTCCGTAGCTCAGGGGATAGAGCACCGCTCTCCTAAAGCGGGTGTCGACGGTTCGAATCCGCCCGGGGGCACCAGAAGATTATGACGGCGTCGCGAGAGCGGCGCCGTTTCTGGTTTGTGGGAGCTGCCGGCGGATTCGAGCCGTCGACACCCGCGTCACCAATTTCCCCGCGGGGGGAGTTTTCGAATCCACCCGGGGGCACCAGAGGAATATCGAGCCCGGTACCGCTACGGTGCCGGGTTCTTCTGGTTCAATGCCATGTCAAAAACGAAGCGCCCGCTTGCTGGGGGAGCAAGCGGGCGCCTGTGAGCGAATATGTTTGCGGCGAAAGCCGCGATGAGCGGTGGGGTGGCGACTAGTTGGTCGTACCGGAATCGTCGCCCGTGCTCGTGCCCGAGCCCGAGCCCGAACCAGAAAGTGCGACCGTCAGCGTAATCGTGCTGTCGGTGGACTGCTTGCCAGTGGGGGAGACGCCCGTAACGGTGGCATCCTCGTTACCGCTTACGGGATTGCCGTTCTGGTCACAGAAGCCGATGTTATAGAAACCGGCGTTGTTGAGCGCGGTAACGGCGGCGGTGATGCTCTTGCCGTACAGGTTGCCCGGGACGGTGGCCTTGCCGGACTTCTTGGCAATGACGACGGTAATCGTGGCGCCGGGCTTCTGCTTGCCGCTGGGGTTCCAGCTGATCACGGTGCCCTCGGTAACCGAGTCGTTCTCCTGGTAGCTCACGTCGACGCCAAAGCCTGCCATATCGAGGGCGTTGCGCGCCTGGGCCTCGGTCATGTCGGTCAGGTCGGGGACGGACGTGGTATCCGGGCCGCTCGAGACCTTGTACGAGATGGTCGTGCCCTTCGCGACTTCCTTACCGGCTTCGGTGCCCTGCTCAAAGACCTGGCCCTCATCAGCCTCGTTGGCCTCCTCGGAGGCGTTGCCCTTCAGGCCAACGCTTGCCAGTGCGGCTTCTGCTTGGTCCTTGGTCAGGCCGACAAGTTTGGGAACCTCAACCTTTTCGGAGGGCTTGGGGCCCTTGGAGATTACCAGGTTCACCTTGGTGCCCTTGGTCTTCTTGGTGTTGCCGTTGGGCGTCTGCTCGGCGACCTTGCCCTCGTCGACATCGTCGTTGTAGCTTTGGTCGATGGTGCCGACCTCGAGGCCGGCTTCCTTGATCAGCTCGACGGCAGTCTGCTGGTCCTTGCCCAGCACATCGGGCACGGTGACCTGCTCGCCGCCAAAGAGTCCTGTGGCAAAGGCCACCACGATGCCGATGACGGCAACGGCTGCCACCACGGCGGCAATGATCTTGTTCTTGTTGGATTTGGGCTTTTCGACCTCGTAGGAGCCGGTGGAGCCCGAAACCGAGCTACGGGCGGTATTTTGGCCGCTCACGCCCGAGACGGGACGCACCATGGCGCGCGTCTGATCGGAAAGCTCGCGAGTCTTGGTGGCGCCCAGCTCACCGGGGGCACCGATGATGCGCGTGGGCTCCGAGACGTTGACGGCACGGCCCGACAGGTAGCTGTTGAGCACCTGACGCAGCTCGTCGGCGGTCTGGAAGCGGTTTGCCGGGTCCTTCTCCATGCACTTGAGGATGATGCGCTCAAGGTCGGCGTCGACACCGGAGTTGATCTGGCTCGGCGGAATAGGCAGCTCGTTGACCTGCTTGAGTGCGACCGAGATAGCGTCGTCACCGTCAAAGGGGACGCGGCCGGTGGCGCACTCGTACATCACGACGCCCAGCGAGTAGATATCCGAGGTGGGGCCGAGGTCCTGACCACGGGTCTGCTCGGGGCTGACGTAGTGGGCGGTTCCCAGCACGTTGTTGTCTTGCGTGAGGTGGCTGTTCTTGGCGCGCGCGATGCCAAAGTCCATCACCTTGATGTTGCCGTCGGGCAGCACCATGATGTTCTGCGGCTTAATGTCGCGGTGGATGATCTCGTGCTTGTGGGCGACCGAAAGCGCGGAGCTGATCTGCGAGCCGATCTGGGCGACCTTCTTGGGGTCGAGGGCGCCGTGGCTCTTGATGCCGCTCTTAAGGTCGGTGCCGCGCAGGTACTCCATGACGATGTAATAGGTGTCGCCGTCCTTGCCCCAATCGTAGACGCCCACGATATAGGGTGAGGAGAGACCGGCTGCTGCCTGGGCCTCCTGCTTAAAGCGTGCGGCGAAGGTTGCGTCGCCAGCATACTGCGGCAGCATAATCTTGACGGCTACCGTGCGGTCGAGGACCTGGTCCTGTGCACGGTAGACGGTCGCCATGCCGCCTGTTCCCACCTTATCCTTGAGGAGGTATCTTCCCCCGAGGACCCTCTGTTCCATTCCTGCTCCTAACATAACTATTCGCTCAACGATGTGTGTAGTACCTACGATGTGGCCGCTGGGGCCGTTTGGCGCGTTGCCGCTAACTCTTCGGCCGCGGCGCGCCTCGGGTGTCCGATTCGATCATGGGCATCACGCTCCCTGTGCGGCAAGCGCCGCGGTCAGGACGATACCGGCGATCTTGGCGGCCTTGACGTCATGCTTGTCGAAATCCTCCAAGGCCACCGAGATAGCGACCGTGGGTGAATCGTAAGGTGCAAAGCCAACGAACATCGAGTTGACGTTGGTGCCGCCGGTCTCGGCCGAACCGGTTTTGCCGGCGACCTTGACGCCCGGAATCTGGGCATCGGTACCGGTACCGGACTGGACAACCGCGAGCATAGCCTGCTTGACCTGGTCGGCCGTGGCGGAGCTGACGGCCTGCCCCAGCGAGCGGGACTGCGTGGTCTTGACCACGGTTCCGTCCGGAGCGAGTACCTGGGCTACAAAGTACGGGTCCATGACCACGCCACTGTTAGCGATGGCGGCGGCAATCACGGCGTTTTGCATGACGGTGGTCTGCGGGCCGGGCGTATGGTCCATGCCGACAGGCTGGCCGGCGCCGGCCCAGGCGGTCTCCCATTCGGTCATGAGCGACGGGTCGGCCATGATGGAGGCCGCGGAGGTCAGGTCCTGGCCGAGTTTTTGGCCGTAGCCATAGGCGTTGGCAAACTGCACGAGCGTGTTTGCGCCAACTTCGTTTGCCACCTGACCAAAGACGACGTTGGAGGACACGGCAAAGGCCTGCTGCAGGCTGATGGTGCCGTAGCTCTCGTTGGCATAGTTGGTGACCGGTGCGTTGCCGATGTCCATGGAGCCGGGCGCCTGGTAGGTGCTGGTAAGGCTGGCGGTACCGGTCTCGAGTGCCGCGGAAAGCGTAACGACCTTAAACGTTGAGCCCGGCGTGTACAGCGCGTCCATGGCGCGATTGTACATGGAGCCGTCCTCGCCGCCGCCCGTCTGCAGCAGGGCATCGATGTTGGTGTTGTCGTAGGTGGGCGAGCTGGCACATGCGAGCACCGCGCCGGTACGCGGATCGATGACCACTACAGCGCCCTTAAAGCCCTTGAGTGCCTGCTCGGCCGCCGTCTGGATACGTGAGTCGATGGTGAGCTTGGCGGTGTTGCCCGGCTGGGTCTGGCCCGCGAGCGACGCGATGGCGTTGTTCCAGCTGGAGTAATCCTTAGAGCCGGTGAGCGTGTCGTTCATGACGCTCTCGATGGCGGTGGTGCCATACTGCTGGCTCACGTAGCCAACCACGTGCGCTGCTAGGTTACCGTTGGGGTAGGAGCGTACATAGGTGCCGTCCTCCTGCTGCAGCGACTCGGCCAGCGTCACGCCGTCGGACGTGATGATGGAACCGCGCTGGATGTACTTGGAGCGGGCGATGGTGTGGTTGTTGGTCGGCATGTCCTGATAGTCCTTGGCCTTGATGACCTGGACATAGGTGAGGTTGCCGATAAGGATGGCGAACAGCGCCGTAAAGGCGAGCACCGCACGGGTTAGACGGTTGGCGAGCGCAACGCGGCCGAGCACACCGGATTCAGGCGTGTCGAGCAGGCGACGGCGCATGCGCGAGCCGACGGAATGGCTGCCGCTGCCGTAGGAAGACGAGGTGGCAAAGCGCGTGCCCGTCGGGGCGGCGGCCGATGCGACCTGATCATCGGTGATGGCGGCCATGGTGCCGGTGCCGGTAAGCTCTGCCTCGCGTCCGGTCGCCTCGTCACCGGCGCGTAGCAGGAGCGCGACGATGATAAAGCTTGCCAGCAGAGAGGAGCCGCCCTGACTCATAAAGGGCAGGGTGACGCCGGTCAGCGGAATCAGGCGGGTTACGCCGCCAACGATCAAGAAGGCCTGGAAGCTGATGGCGGCCGTAAGGCCCGTGGCGCTAAAGGCGGCGAGGTCGGATTTAGCGCGGGCAGCTGTGGTGAGGCCACGCACGGCAAAGAGCATAAACAGGATGAGCACGGCGCCGCCGCCCAAAAGACCCATCTCCTCGCCGATGGCCGAGAAGATAAAGTCGGACTCGACGACAGGGATGTTGTTGGCCATGCCGTTGCCGATGCCAACACCGACCAGACCGCCATCGGCAAGCGAGAAGAGCGACTGGACGATCTGGTAGCCCTGGCCCTGGGCGTCCTTAAACGGATCGACCCAAACCTGGAAACGCACCTGAACGTGCGATAGGAACTTGTAGGCGCCCACGGCTCCAACGGCTAAGAGCGCAAGGCCGATAACGACATACGAAAAGCGCCCCGTGGCAACGTAGAGCATCAGCAAGAAGATGGTGTAGAACAGCACAGCCGAACCCAGGTCGCGTTCGAAGACGACGACGAGCAGGCACACACCCCACACGGCAAACAGCGGCAGCAGCAGTCGCAGACGAGGGATCTTAAAGCCCAGGATCTTGCGGTTGGAGATGGAGAGCAGCTCGCGGTTCTCGGCTAGGTAGCCGGCCAGGAACAGGACGATAAAGACCTTGGCGAACTCGCCAGGCTGGATGGTAAAGCCCGCGATGCGAATCCACAGCTTGGAGCCCGAGATCGTGGTGCCGATAAAGATGGGCAGCATCAGCAGGATGATGCCGATAATGCCAAAGGTGTACTTGTAGCGCATGACCACGTCGAGGTTTTTGACCAGTGCAAGCGTTCCCACCATCAGGGCCACCGAGACAAACAGGATGATGAGCTGTGAGATGGCGAGAGCGGGGGCGAGACGCGTCACGAACGTGATGCCGATGCCCGAAAGTATAAATACGATGGGTAGGATGGCGGGGTCGGCGCCGGGCGCCAAGATGCGCACGGCGATATGTGCCGCGGCGAAGGCGGCAAAGAGGCCGATCGGCACGGCGAGCGTCTCAAAGGAGATGGCAGCGCCCGCGGTGAGGACGTACATCGCATACAGCAGGATGACGGGGAACGCCGAGGCGATGAGCAAGAGCAGCTCGGTGTTGCGGCGACTCATAAGCGGCACTCCCTTTCTAATTCTTATCGGAGGCTTCGGCCTCGGCGGACTGTTCGGCGGTTTTCTCGGAATCTGATTCGGAGGTCGATCCCTGATTGGTGTTGTCGCGAATCGTTTGCGCGTCGATCACCTGGCGGGTCTGCTCCTCGTCGATCTGGTGGCGGTACTTGGATATCGTGTCCTGCGCATCGTCGACACTTGTTTGCGGAATGCCCGCCTTGAGGCGGTTTTGCGTGTCTTCGGGCAGGTCGGACAGCTTGATGCTGGTTTCGCTTTCGAGCCAGTGGAGCTTGAGTCCGAGCGGCTTGCCGGGCAGGCCGCGCCAGACGGCGACATTGCCCTGGTGGGTACCCAGGTAGTACGAGCCGGTGACACCCGTGTAAGCCCAGATGCCAGCTGCCAGCACAAAGACGAGGGCCAGGATGGCAGCGATAGTAACGTTGCGGCGACGCACGCGTTGCGCCTCGCGCATAACGCCATCGTCAACCAGGTCAACGACTACTACGGTCACGTTGTCGTGGCCGCCGGCGGCAAGCGCCGCGTCCACTAGGTTGTCGACGCAGATTTGCGCGGTTGAGGACTGCGTGGCGATGTTCTCGATATCGCTATCGGGAATCATGCTCGAAAGGCCGTCGGAGCACAGGATCAGGCGGTCGCCTTCCTCGATATGCAGGGTGAAGTGGTCGGCATACATGGCGGGGTCCGAGCCCAGCGCACGGGTGATGACCGAACGGTTGGGGTGGACGCGAGCCTCGTCTGCCGTGATCTCGCCGGCGTCCACGAGCTCCTCCACGTAGGAGTGGTCACGGGTCACGCGGATGAGCGTGCCCTCGTGGAGCAGGTAGGCGCGCGAGTCGCCCACGTGGGCGATGGCGAGCGTGTCGTTTTCGATATAGGCGCAGGTGGCTGTGCAGCCCATGCCGGGCTTGCCCAGGCCGTTCAGGGCCGCCTCGATTACGGCGGCGTTGGCTGCCTCGACGGCTGCGGCCAGGCGTGCTGCGTCGGCGGACTGTGGGGCCGTCTTGGCTATAGTCTCGACAGCGATAGAAGAGGCCACCTCGCCGGCGGCGTGACCACCCATGCCGTCGCATACGCAAAAGAGCGGCGACTGCACCAGGTAGGAATCCTCATTGTGCGGGCGCACACAGCCAACGTCGGAGCGGGCGCCCCACATGAGTTGCGTGGTGGTACCGGCATCATAGGTCGAGTCGGTCTCGATGCGCTCCTCGGTCAGGGGCTCAAAGCTCATGGTCGAGCCGGGGTCTTTGAGCTTGGCCTCAACGGCGGCAACGTCGATCTCGGCGGTGTCACCGGGAGAGACGGTGTCGGTCTCGGCGTTTGATTCGGAATCACCGGTGTCCGGGGAGTCGGGCTCCTCGGAAACGCGGGCGGTCGACTCGTCGTCTTGCGGGCTGACGTCTATAGGCTCGGGCGCCGGCGTAGACGCGGGCGCAACCTCGGATGCCGGGGCTATGGGAAACGCCGGCGCGGCGGGCTCGGGTGCCGCAAACACCGCAGCGCTCTCGTTGATTGCCGCGGCGACGGGCTCTGCAAAGTGAGCCGGCACCGGGGTTGCTTCGGGCGCTGTGGGCTGTTCCGCAGCATGTGCGCCGATGGGCGCCGCTACGGCATCCTCTTCGTCCTCGTTATCGGCTAGATCCGAAATATCATGCGTTACATGCGAAAGAGGCAGGGAGAACACGGTGTCCTCGGGCTCCACGGGTGCGGAGCCCGCCGGAGCGGCGTGGGCCGGCGCAGCTGTGGCGGCGGCCGGTGCCTCGGTCATAGTTGCGGACTTGTTCTCCTCGTCGATCATCGACGGTTCACCTTCATGACCACGTCGCCAATCTGGACTTCGTCGCCCTCACGCAGCGTCGCGGGCTCCACGAGCTGGCGGCCGTTGACGAGCGTGCCGTTAAGCGAGTTGAGGTCCTCGATGATGAGCGCCGGGCCCTGCAGCGAAAAGCGCGCATGCGAGGCCGAGACGAACGGTTCGTTGATGCAGATGTCCGAAGATGGCGAGCGACCGACGATGACGGGGCCGAGCATGTCTACGTGGATGCCGCGGATACCGCGCGGACCCTTGTCCACATCAATCGTCCAGATAGCCGAGTCGCGGCGCTGCCCGCGCACAAGTCCCACGCCGGTCTTCATGACGGCGAACAGGAAGATATAGAGCAGGGCGACCAGGACGATGCGGCCTGCAAAAAGGACGATATCGATGTTCATAAGCGACTATCCCCTAAATTCAAAGGTACTCAGGCCAAACGTCAGCAGATCGCCGTTGCGCAGCGGGCAGCGCGTAATGCGGCGGTTGTTGACGAGCGTGCCGTTGGTGGAATTGAGGTCCTCGATCGACCAATCCGAGCCCGTAAAGGTGAGCTGGGCGTGGCGGCGCGACACGTTGGGGTCGCGCAGGGCAATGTCGGAAACTGAGCGCTCGCGACCGATGGTCACCTGTGCGGAGGTGATGCTATGGCTCTCGCCGCTCACGACGTCGACGAGCTGGGCGAGCGGGCGCTGCGGGGCGCGAGTGCTCGCCATGTTGGAGGCGATGCCGGCTGCGGCGCCTAGGCCCACGGCGGCACCGGTCGCGGCGGCTCCGCCCATGCCGGCAAGCGCGTCGCGCGAGACGGTCTGAGGCACCGGGATGGGTGCGGCGGCGGGGTCGGGGACGTTAGGCGCGAAGGGGTCTGCCACGGCAAGCGGGTCGGGAGCGGCGGCGCGAGGCGTCGGCTGCTGCTGGGGCATGGCGGCGGGGCGCTGCTGCTGCGGGGCAGCAAACTGCTGCTGGCCGGCGCGCGGGGCGCTGGCGGCACGGCTTGCCGCGGAGTTGTTCTGGCCCAGGCCGTTCTGATAGGCGCGCTCTTCTTCGTACAGGCGGCCGAGCGTGGGGGCATCGACGTTCTCGGCAAAGACCGAGAACTTGCCGGCGCGCAGCTGCGGATCGATCATAAAGCGCACGAGGGGCTCGCCGACAAAGACATAGCGGCGCTTTTCGGCCTGCGCCTTCACGAACTCGCGGACCTCGCGCGAAAGCTCGGGGTAGAACGGGGCGAGCATGGGATCGTCGTCGGCGGCGATAAGGATGGTATAGAGTGCCGGCGCCGTGTTGACGCCGTTGATCACCAGAGTCTGATCCTCCATGTCGCGAGCGGCCTGCTTGGCAAGCTTCTTAAAGGAGAACGGGGCACGGGTGGCACCGAAGATGCCGGCCACGTGGTCCTCGAAGATGTTCAGGAAGTTCACGAAAGATCACTCTCCGTATAGGTTCTTTGGTATCCGAGCAAATATAGGCATATCCCAACGATTATAGAGGATAGGGTTCCCGCAACCGCCGCCTTGGCGATGACCGCGGCTGCAAGGCTGGCAATTTCCATATGGTGTGCAAGACAGGACGCCGCTGCGCAGCCGATGCCGGTGACAGCGATGGCGACGATTGCGGCAAGGTTTGAGCCCTGATCGGCGCGCTTGGCATGGGCATTGAGCAGCGCAGATGACGCCGCGGCAGTTGCCGCGGCCAGCCCAAAGGCAGCCCAAAGGAGCGGGTCTCCCAGCGCTGCGGCAACGTTACCGAGCCCCAGCACGCCTCCGGCTGAAAGCGCGACCGTGGCCAGACGGGCAAAAAGCGCGCCCATGCCCGTTGCCGCGGCGGCGCTTGCCGGGCCGAGCCAAAATGACGCGACGCCGGCGGCGACCCCAGCTGCCAGGAAGGTATTGCCGGTCAGACAGCCAAGCGCGAGTGCACAGGTGAGTGCGGCGCTCGCGGCAGCCTCGGTGCGACCCCAGGCGATCCACCAACCGGACATGGCGGCGGCAAAGATCACCGCGACGGGCAACATCGACAGGATGCCCTGCGCCTGCATGGTGGCGTTGGCCATGAGCACCAAAAAGCCCACAGCCGAGATGGCCGAGCCAATCTGGGGGGCCAGGCCAGCCGCCGCTCCGATTGCGATAGCCGCAATGACCAGGCCGGGAAGCGCCGCGACCCCGGCCGTTTGCATCAGCAAAAAGCTAAAGGTGCCGCACGTTAGCGCCGAGATAATGCGCATGGTGTAGTCGCGCGCATGGCTCCAGCGCGTGCCCGCCCAGCCGAGTGCGGGGTCGACCTCGATGGCGTCGTCCTCGTAGTGCGACGGCTCGATACCGTCGAGCTCCTGCTCGTCATCCGAAAGCTCGCCAACCATTTGCTCCAGGCTGCGACGGCCTTCGCGCACGCTGCCCAGACCGGCAAGGAGCTGGTCGCAAAATGTCTCGACGCTGCTGGGGCGGTCCTGCGGCATGGGGGAGAGCGCGCTCATGAGCGCGGCCTCGGCTCCCGGGGGAAAGTGTGGTATCAGCTCGCTGGGATAGGTGGCGCCGCCGATGATGCGGTCGAGCGAGTCGGCGGGCGTGGCCGCCATAAAGGGAGCGCTGCCGCACAGGCCCTCATAGATTACACAGGCGAGGGCAAAGACATCGGCGCGCTCATCGACCGTGCCGGTCTCGATATCGAGCTGCTCGGGCGGCATGTAGCCGATGGTGCCGCCGCGCGAGCCGCCAAAGCCACCGGCGGACGACAGTCGCGCCATGCCAAAGTCGGTGAGCTTTACATTGCCCGAGTGGTCGATGAGCACGTTGGCGGGCTTAATGTCCAGGTGGAGTACGCCATTACTATGGGCGAAGGTGAGCGCCTGGCCTAGGGCATCGGCAATGGCCGCGGCCTCGTCAAAGGTAAGTGAGTGACCGTCCACGCGGTGCAAAAACTCGGCCAGCGACATGCCATCGACATATTCCATAACTAGGTAGGCATAGGCTGTGTCGTGCGTAAAGTCGATGACCTGCACGATGTTGGGATGTTGAAGCATGGCGGCAGTGTGCGCCTCGCGCAGGACATCCATGATGTCGCTGGCGGGCATGCCGACACCGTTAATAAGGGGGATGCGCTTAATGGCGACGCGGCGGCGCAGGTGCGTGTCGCGGCAGATCTCGATGGAGCCAAAACCGCCGGTCGCAAGTGTCTCGAGCGGCTGGTACCGCTTGAGCAGCTCGCGAGAGCTGGTGCCCTCCAAAGGAACGTCCGGCGAGAACCGGGCGGTATGTTGCGAGAAAAGCGGCATGGCCAACCCTCGTGCGTTTAAAGTTCGTTTGCGAGCGGCGGGCGCGGGGCCGAGCCGTTCGCGGTGGCATAGATGCTGCTAGTGTAGCACGCTCGGGTGCATGGGGAGGATAGCGGGATGCGAGGCTGCCCGTCTGGCTTGGCCTTAGCGCTTCTTCTTGTTCTTCTTCTGCTTGCGCTGCTTGCCCTTGTTGTCCTGGGGCTTGTCGCCCTGCTTGGCCTCGGCGGCGGCCTTCTCGGCCTTCATTTTCTTCTTCTTGGTCTCGATGCGAAGTTTTTTGTTGATGCGGGCCTTGAGGAAGGGACCGAACTGCTCGGCATCGCCACGGACGAAGGTGTCCTTGGGGATCGTCACGCCCTGGTCGGCGAACATGGCCACAAAGATGCGCTCGCCGTCGAGTACGTGGTCGAGCTTGTCAAACGGGAAGAACTGCGACTTGCCGCTCTTGCCCCAAACCATCAGGCCGTCCTCGTTGGCGGCGACGCGGCGATAGCGGCCACCCATGGACTCGTCGGCCTCGACGGCGTCGATAAAGTCGCGGGCGAGCGTGTGGTGCAGGTTCTTGCTCCACCAGGCCAAAAAGGCGCCGAACACGATCAACACGACGCCGAACTTGATCCAGCTGCCGCCGGCCACCAGCATGCCGATGCCGATGAGCGCGGCAACTGCCGCGGCGACATACAGCGAGCCGCGACGCCTGGGCGAGGCGACCAGGCGGGCGAAGTCGGTGACCAGGTCGTTTTCGTACTGGTACTCGTTGAGGTACAGGATGCCGTCATCGGCTGCGGCCTGCTCCTCGAGCGCGACCTCGACCTGGTCGGCTGCTTCGGAGGGAACGAGGTTGCTCTCTGCGTCTGCCATGCTCTTTGGACTCCTATCGCGGCGGGCTCGCCGTACGGGTTATTATGGAATGCAGTATGCCGTGCGACCGCATGGCCGCCGCGGCAACAAGACTCAGTATACCCGGGGGAGCACCCATGGAATCGTTGTACCGAAAGTATCGCCCGCTCACCTTTGACTCCGTGGTGGGCCAGCAGCATATCGTCTCGACGCTCGAGCACGCCATCACCGAGGGGCGCCTGTCCCACGCCTACCTGTTCTGCGGACCGCGCGGCACGGGCAAGACCACCATGGCGCGCATTCTGGCCAAGGCGCTGCTGTGCCGCAATGCCGAGGCGGCGCGCGCCGAGGGTGCAAGCGGCTGCATGCCCGACGGTACTTGCGAGGAGTGCGAGCTCATTGCCGAGGGTAACCACCCCGATGTCTACGAGCTCGATGCCGCAAGCCGTACCGGCGTGGACAACGTGCGCGAGGAGATCATCAACTCCGTCAACTTTGCCCCAGTGCGCGGCAAGTACAAGATTTATATCATCGACGAGGTCCACATGCTCACGACGGCGGCGTTCAACGCGCTGCTCAAGACGCTTGAGGAGCCGCCGGCACACGTGATCTTTGTGCTGTGCACCACCGACCCGCAAAAGATTCTGGAGACCATTCTCTCACGCTGCCAGCGCTTCGATTTCCACCGCATCGGCAACGAGGATATCGAGCATCGCCTGTCTTACGTGTGCGAGCAGGAGGGCTTCGATTACGACGACGAGGCACTCGCCATTGTGGCGCGCCATGCCAAGGGCGGTATGCGCGACGCGCTTTCCACGCTGGAGCAGCTGAGCGTCTTTGGCAACGGTTCTGTGCATGCGGACGACGCCCGCTCGCTTTTGGGCGAGGTTTCGGACCAGATTCTGGGCGAGTTTTCCCGCGCCATTGCCGATCGCGATGTTGCCGAGCTCTATGGACTGATCCGTGCGCAGGTCGAGGAGGGCAATGACCTGCTGGAGCTGACGCGCGACCTGGTGGCGCATGTGCGCGACGTGTACGTTGCCTGCGTTGCCGGTGCCCGTGCCGAGCTGTTTGAGGGCGGCTCCGAGCAGGCCGAGGCGCTTGCTGCCGAGGCCGCTGCCTTTGGCGAGCATCCTGCCGACCGCCTGGCCCGCGTGCTGACGGTGCTCGACGATGCCGCACTGGAGATGAGGGGCGCGAGCGACGTGCGCCTGGTGCTCGAGATTGCCTGCACGCGTCTGGCGCGTCCCGAGGCCGATTTAACGATTGAGGCATTGGCCGAGCGTGTGGCACGCCTGGAGGCCATGATTGCCAACGGCGCCGTGCCGGCGAGCGTGGCTGCTGCTCAGGCCGCCGCGCCTGCAGCATCCGTACCCGCTGCTGCCCAACAGCCGACGCTCATTTCGGGCGCTCGTGCTGCCGCTCCGGCGGCATCCGCTGCCCCCGCTGCTACGTCCGCGCGCCAGGGCGGTATGCCTTGGGACCGCGGCGCTGCTGTTCCGGCTGCCCAGCCTGCGACCAAGTCCGCGGCTCCTGCGCCGGCGCCCAGACCTGTAACGCCTGCACCTCAGCCCGTTGCGGCTCCGGCTTCCGCGCCTGCTGCATCGACCGTGTCGGTGTCCAAGCCCAACAACGCCGCCCAGGTTGCCGCCGCCGGTGCTGCCGAGACCCCCGCGGTTGAGGACGCCGGCGAGCTCCAGCGCAAATGGGCCGAGGTCGTCGAGCGCGTCAAGGCTCGTCAGGCCTCCTACGCAGGGCTTTTGCTCAACGCCCGCGCCACGGCCGACGACGGCTCCAAGCTCACGGTCTCGTTCCCCGCGGGTTCGACTTTTGCCATCAAGATGCTCGGTCG
>URNC01000007.1 GCA_900549065.1 uncultured Collinsella sp.
GATGCAGCGTAGTCTCGTGGGCTCGGAGATGTGTATAAGAGACAGCCCCCTTGCTTCGCAAAGGTCGCGCGGGGGTTTCTTCTGTTCCGACGGCTTGCTCTGCTGCGGCCGTGCTTTTGTCTGGTGGGATTTCGCTGAAACGAAGTCTCGCCTTCGGCGGGCGTGGTAGCCTTTGTCGTTGATTGAACTATTTGTGTAACGAAGGGACAAATATGGCAGCTGCACAGCCGCTTAAGATCCGCATGGTTGCTGGACTTGGCAACCCTGGCGATGAGTATGCCGAAACCCGCCACAACGCTGGCTTCAAAGCAATCGACGAGCTGGCCCGTCAGGCCGGCGTCACGTACTGGAAAAACCAGGCCGGTGCCGAGGTCGCGCTCATCAACATCAACGACCCCGAGGAAGAGGGCGGCAAGCGCCCGATTGTGCTGGTCAAGCCGCAGTCGTACATGAATACCTCGGGCGGTCCCATCTCCAAGCTCTGCCGCGAGTACAAGATCAAGGCCGATGAGCTGCTCGTGATCCACGATGAGCTCGACATTCCCGCCGGCGACGTGCGCGTCAAGGTGGGCGGCGGCCACGCCGGTCACAACGGCCTGCGTTCCATCATCGACAAGATGGGCAGCCGCGACTTCAGCCGCATCCGCACCGGCATCGGCAACCCTCCCGGCAAGATGCCCGTCGCTGACTACGTGCTTAAGCAGCTGCGCGCCCGCGAGGCCGAGGATTTCCAGGACACCTGCGCCCGCGCGGCCGACGCCGCCGGCCTGGCGATCGTGCACGGCGTGGTCTACGCTCGCGACCATGTCAACGGCGCCGCCTCCGCCAACGGCAAGCACTAAAACCTACCATTTAGGGACAGGTTTATTTTGGCAGGTTTTACCTGCGGAAACGCCCCAGTTGCGGCATCGTAATAAACCGCGCGCCGCCATACGCACATAGCACCCCAAAGGGAGCCGGCCTCATCACAACCCGAGGCCGGCCCCCTTTGCCGTTTTACCCGATAAAACTGACCAAAATATACCTGCCCCTGTTTGGTAGGTCAAAGTGGATAAACCCTGCTCCCAACCGCCGAAGACACACGTAAGTGACATGTCCGTGAGGGTATAATTTGCACCGTATGTCTGCACAACGCCTGTGCGCGTACGGTTTTATTCGGGCTACCGTCCATTTCCGTGGAGGCACGGTTCGGCAGCCCTAACAAGAGAGGGGTTCTATGTATAAGATCCTGGAGAAGACGCAGTTCTCGGAGAAGGTGTTCAAGTTCCGCATCGAGGCGCCTGCAATCGCCAAGCATGCGCACGCTGGACAGTTCCTCATGGTTCGCGCCAACGAGACGGGCGAGCGTGTCCCGTTTACCCTGGCCGGCTGGAACGGTGACGAGGGCTGGGTCGAGTTCATCTTCATGGTGATCGGCAAGACCACCGAGATGCTGTCTACCTACGAGGCCGGCGAGTCGCTGCGCGACGTCGTGGGCCCGCTGGGCGTTCCCACCGAGATGGCCGAGGGCCCCTGCGCCGTCATTGGCGGCGGCGTCGGCCTGGCAATTGCCTTCCCGGTCGCCAAGCACCTGGTCGAGACCGGTCACGAGGTGCACGCCATCATGGGCGCCCGCACCAAGGACCTCCTGCTCATGGAGGACCAGTTCCGCGAGCTCCTCGACGAAGATCACATCCACATCACCACTGACGACGGCTCCTACGGCGAGCAGGGCGTTGTCACCGCTCCGCTGGAGCGCCTGCTGCAGGACAAGGCCGTGAGCCAGGTCTTCTGCGTCGGCCCCGTTCCGATGATGAAGTTCTCGACCCTCACAGCCCAGAAGTACGACACCCCCATCACCGCGTCGCTCAACCCCATCATGGTTGACGGCACCGGCATGTGCGGCTGCTGCCGCGTCGAGGTGGGCGGCGTGACCAAGTTCGCTTGCGTCGACGGCCCCGACTTCGATGCCACCCTGGTCGACTGGGATGACCTTCGTGCCCGCCAGGCCGCTTACCGTTCCGAAGAGGGCGAGTCCCTCAAGGCCTATGAGGAAAAGAGCTGCGCATGCCACTAGTTAACGGTCGTTTCGTTGCCGATATGAAGTCGCCCCGCACCCCCGATAACGAGGAGCCGGCTGCCGAGCGCGCCTGCGACTTCCGCCCCGTCGACAAGGGCTTCACCGAGGAGATGGCGCTGGCCGAGGCCGAGCGCTGCCTCAACTGCAAGAAGCCGTTCTGTGTTGAGGGCTGCCCCGTCAACATCAACATCCCCCGCTTTATCGAGCAGATCCGCGAGAAGGACTTCGGCGGCGCTCTCGATACCATCCGCGAGGACTCCATGCTTCCCGCCATCTGCGGCCGCGTCTGCCCGCAGGAGAACCAGTGCGAGGGCAAGTGCATCCGTGGCAAGAAGTCCGAGCCCGTGGCCATCGGCCAGCTCGAGCGCTTCCTGGGTGACCGCCCCGAGCTCGCCTCCACGCCCAAGATGGCCCCCAAGAACGGCAAGAAGGTCGCCGTCGTCGGCTCCGGCCCGTCCGGCATCACCTGCGCCGGCGAGCTCGCCCGCAACGGCTTTGACGTCACCGTCTTCGAGGCCTTCTTCACCGGCGGCGGCGTACTGGTCTACGGCATCCCCGAGTTCCGTCTGCCCAAGGCAGTCGTCAAGCGCGAGATTGACGGCCTGGAGGACATGGGCGTCAAGTTTGAGTACAACTCCGTCGTGGGCAACATGGCCACGGCCGAGGAGCTGTTCGAGCAGGGCTTCGACGCCATCTACGTGGCGACCGGCGCTGGCCTGCCCAAGTTCCTCAACGTCCCCGGCGAGAACCTGCCCAACGTCTTCTTCGCAAACGAGTACCTCACCCGTGTGAACCTGATGAAGGCCAACAAGTTCCCCGAGTACGACACCCCCACCAAGCACGGCAAGAACGTCGTCGTCTTTGGCGGCGGCAACGTGGCTATGGACGCCGTCCGTACCGCCAAGCGCCTGGGCGCCGAGCACGCCATCATCGCCTACCGTCGTACCGAGGACGAGATGCCCTGCCGTCGCGCCGAACTGCACCACGCTAAGGCCGAGGGCGTCGAGGTTCTGCCGCTCGTCTCCCCGCTCGAGTTTGTCGCTGGCGAGGACGGCTCCGTGTGCGCCGTCAAGGTCCAGAAGATGGAGCTCGGCGAGCCCGACGAGTCCGGCCGCCGTCGCCCGGTGCCCATCGAGGGCGCCATCGAGGAGATCCCCTGCGACGTCGCGATCTCGGCTATCGGCACCAACGCCAACCCCTTCGCTGCCAAGATCGGCGGCAAGATGGAGCTCAACAAGTGGGGCTACATCGTTGCCGACGAGGAGACCGGCCAGACCACCGATCCCCGCATCTGGGCCGGCGGCGACATCGTCACCGGTGCCGCTACGGTCATTCTGGCGATGGGCGCCGGCAAGAAGGCCGCTGCCTCCATTACCAAGAGCCTGCTGGGCGAGTAATCACCCTCAGCGTTAGCCACCAAAACGGCAAAGTCCCCGTCGAGCACACGCCCGGCGGGGACTTTTTCTATGCCGACCGCCCGACCACCACAAAGGGGACAGGCACCTTTGTGGTGGTTGGGGGCCTAGTCGGCGAACCGATTCCGACGTTTGTCTCAATCTGTAACAGTTAGAGACCAAATTCCTCGCCACGTGTTACAGATCGAGACGTTAGGTTAGCGGCTGAACAGTTCGTCTCAATCTGTAACACCTAGAGCCCAACTATCAGGTTTGGTGTTACAGATCGAGATTTTGTAAAAGCCGAGAATGGGCGCTGCCACCAAAAGCCTAGCGCTTGCGGCGCTTGGTTGCGGCGATGCCGGCAGCGGCAACGGTTGCGCCGGCGATGCCAAGGGCCGCTGCCGCCGTCGCGGCGTTGTCGCCCGTGGCGGCCAGAGTGCCCACGGACTTCTGGGCAGCGGTGGCCTTCGCGGCCGGCTTGGAGGCAGCAGTCGTGGAACTCGCCTGAGTCAGCGTCACGGACGGCGTGCCAGTCTCACTTCCGCCGCCTGGCTGCGGCGTGGGAGCCGGGGTAGGCTCAGGCTGCGGCGTGGGCTCAGGCTCGACCGCATCTCCGGAGCTGATTACCACGCTGCGGGCAACCTCGTCGGAGGTCCTAACATCCTGGATAGTGGACGACCCGGCAGCACCGATGACGAGTCCGTTTCCCGTAGTTTCTCGCACAGTGCCGCCGGCGGGAGTCGTAACTACCGATCCGCCATCAATTGAGAGACAAGGGGCTGCATCACCTTGATTGACAGCGTAGATTGCCGCTGCATTACCCGACACCTCAACATTTGAATTAATGATGTCAATTCGAGGGATGGCGGACTGGGAGCCGGACTGGGAATATATTCCGTAGCCATGTTTACGACTGTGGCCAGTTCCGTCACCGCATCGAACTGTAAGGCTCGAATTCTCGACGAGCGCCCGCGACACGCCGTCCTGCGCGCGCATCCAAACACCATCCAAAACCTCGACACTATCACTCGCCACGAGCGTAGCATCCGCCCCGTTGGTAATACTCAAATATGTATCCTTACCCCCGGACGAATACAGGGCGACCGACAACATGTTTGCATTACGCGCCGCCGCATCTAATTTTGCGTTATCCACCGCGATGCGGCCTCCATGCTCGGAGGAGATGTTTTCGGCATAGACTGCAACGGCATTGAGCCCCCCATTCGCCTCCGCCTCGACGTGGACGTCGGCGCCCTCGTTAATGGTTATGTTGCCTGCCCGCGTATGAATGCCGATGGTATGAGGCACTTTGTTCGTTGCCGTCACGTTAACGTTGGCACCGCGGATGTCCACGTCGCCGCCGGCCTTACCGTCCCCCGAAACCGCTATCGTATCGGTCCCGGCCGTCGCGTTGAGAGTCACGTCGCCCGAGATGGCGAGGCTACCGCACTCGACCTTAACAGCGCTCCTGCTCTTCTGTGGTTCGGCCGTCGCGTTGAGGGTTCCCTCCCCCGTGATGGCAAGGTTGCCGTCCTTGACCTCGATAGCGCTCTGCAAGGAATCGGCCGTTACGGTGTTGGTGCCCGTCACGCCGATATTGAGGTTGCCCTGAGCGCTGATACCGGCGCCGTTGTAGCCATTGAGCTTCATGTCGTCGGCGCCGTCCCAGGACCACGTTCCGGCCTCGTCGCCGGCGCCCTTGTTGTACTGCGTGCCGCCGACGTTGACCCATTTGGCGGCGAGCGCCACGCTGGGTAGCAGCAGCTGACCGACCATGAGCGCGCAAGCCCCCGCGCAGGCGAGCTTGGCGCCCACGCGACGCCACGTTCCGTGAGAGAGCGCGCACGCGCGGCCGTGGTCGATTGGGTTGTCATGGATTTGCTTTCGCATATGAGCCTCCTTGTTGTAAGGGGTGCTTCTGTAACACCATGTTACGGGAAGATATCCGGATCCCGGGGCACAAATTCTCATGTGGCGCACCTGCCAGCGCAAAAGGCAACGAGCATGCGATTGCCAAGCGCGCCCCCCGAAAGGCCTGCCATCAATCCCTTTGTTGAGCCCTCTCATGCCCTCGCCAAACAGGCATGCTGGAGCATCGCGCTCGTCATGATTCTTGCCTGCTTGTTCTCGACCCTCGACAACGTGGTCACACTCTCCAACGCCCACGGCACCATTGCCGTGCAAGCCTGGCCGCGCCTCTTTTTGGCGGCAAGCGGCCTTGCCGCCGGTGTTATCTTTGATCTTGCCGAGCGCCGCTACATGGGACTTGTCATGCTCGGCATCGCCGTGCTCTCGACCATTTCCATCCTGGCCGTGGAGGCCGGCGCCGATCCCAACCTGGGCCTTGTCGTCTTTTACCTGAGCTCGGGCTTTTTCGTCACGTTCTTTACCGCCACCTTTACACAGCTGGCACCGCGCATGCATGCGCCCGCCCTTTTGGGCTGGCATGGGCCGCGCCGCCAACAATGTATGCGCTTTCACCACATCGGGCATCTCGCTTGCCCTCGTGACCTCGGGCAACGTTGCTCTCATCATGATCGGCGCGCTCGTTTTGCTCGTCGCCGCCTGCGCAGCATTCGTGGCAGCCGGCTTGTTCCGCCTGCCCCAAACCGAGCAGGAGCGCGAACATCAACAGCTTGCCGAGGAGGCACTGGCAGCACCGAGTATCGAGGAGCAGCGTCAGGCCTTCATCGCCGATCACGCTCTCACCCCGCGCGAAGTCGACGTGCTCGTAGCCGTAACCTAGGACGAACGCCCGCTCAAGCAGATCGCCGAGGAGCTCGGCATCTCGATGCGCATGGTACAGCGCCACCTGAGCTCTATCTACCAAAAGACCGACACGCAGACGCGCGCCGGTCTCACCAAGGTCTTCCCCTCGGCCTAAAACAAAAACCACCACAAAGGTGCCTGTCCCCTTTGTGGTGGTTTTTGGTCGGTTAGCCTTCGAGCTGGGCCACTTTGTAGCGGTAGGCAGCGGCGATAACGTCCTTGCAGCCCTCGCGGCCCAGCTTGGCGCGGTTGACGACGATATCCTTGCCGCTCGTCATCTTCCACTTTCCGGCGCTATAGCGCTTATAGAACGCCTCGCGCGCCTTCTGCTGCTGCTTGACCAGCTTGGCGCCTTTCTTTTTATTAAGGCCACGCTTCTTGCGCACGATCTCGACGCGGTCCTCAAAGGGTGCGGTCACCAGCACGGCAATGTGGTTGGGGTTGTTGCGCAGCAGATAATCGGACAGACGGCCTTCGATAATGCAGCTCTCGGTCTCGCCCAGATCCAAAATCACCTGGCTCATCTTTTGGAACAACTTGTCCGAGTACGAGCGCGCGTCGTAACGGTCGGGCAGAAACGCCATGTTCTCCACGGCCAGACGCTCGTCATAGGCGGCCATCTTATCGAGCGACTCGCCCGCGCGCAGCGACGCGCGCACCAGCAGCTCGTTATCGTACAGCGGAATCCCCAGCTCATCGGCGAGGATACGGCCAATCTCGTGGCCCTCGGCGCCAAAGTCGCGCGCGATGGTAATGACCACAGGACTCTTCTTATTCTCCAGATCGCTCATCGCGATTCCTTTCTCTATGTGACAAAGGGACTGTCCCTTTGCCACATTCTACGCTGCCACCATTCGCCTCTGATAAGCCCTCACCAGCAACGAGATACCAAAGTTGAGTACAAAGTACATCGCAAACACCAGGCCGTAAAGCATAAGAACCTGCGACAGATCGATCGCGTGGGCCATCACGACGTTTGCCGTGTACATGAGCTCGGCCACGTTAATGCCCGAAAGATACGAGCTGTCCTTGATGACGGTCGTGCACTGGCTAAACAGCGCCGGAATGATCGTCTTAAACGTCTGCGGCAGAATGATGTAGCGCATGGTGGCAAAGAAGCCAAAGCCCTGGCTCTGCGCTGCCTCAAACTGGCCGCGCGGAATCGAGTTGAGGCCGCCGCGCACAATCTCGGCCATAACAGCGCTGGTAAACAGCGTAAAGGCGATGGTCGAAATCACAATGTCCAGACCCTGCACCGTAAAGTAGATAAACAGAATCCACAGCAGGTTCGGCGTGCAACGGAACAGCTCGATGTAGGCGCTCACCAAAATACGGAACGGGCGGGGCGCATAGCTCTTAACGAGCGCCAGCACCGTGCCAAAGATGAGCGAGAAAAAGATCGACAGCGCCGAGATCTCGATCGTCTTAACAAAGCCGCCCCAAATGTAGAGCAGGTTGGTCGCGTTGAAGATTTCCATGCGCTAGGCCTCCTTTACGTTGTCGAGCCCCAGCTCGGCCAGGTTCACGCCGCGCGGACGCTCCTTGGAGCGGCGCTCGAGCCACTGCACCAGCATGGCGAGCGGAAAGCAGATGATGAAGTACATAAGGCAGCAGACGATGTATCCCTGCAGGTAACCGTACAGACTCACAAAGTTGTCGGAACGGTACATAAGGTCGCCGCCGGCCACAAGCGCCAGCACCGACGTGTTCTTGACCAGGTTGAGCGCCTGGTTACACAGCGGCGGCAGAATGATCTTGAATGTCTGGGGCAGCACGATGTACCAGTAGGCCTGCGCACGGGTGAAGCCCTGGCTCTGGGCCGCCTCCATCTGACCGCGCGGAACCGCCTCGATACCAGTGCGGATGACCTCCGAAATGTAGGCAGCGTGATACAGGCCCACGCCCAAGAAGCCCAGCATGAACGGCGCGATACGCACCGGCTGATCGGCACCAGTTATGGCCTGCAAAAACTGCGGACCGGCCATGTACATAAAGAGCACCTGCACGGGCAACGGGGTGTTCTGGTAAAACTCCACGTACACGCGGCTTATGGCGCGCAGCACGCGCGAACGAGTGGTAGAGAACACGCCCAGCAGCGTGCCCAGCACCAGCGACAGCAGCAGGCCGGCAACGACCACCTGCAGCGTCACGCCAAAGCCCTCCCAGAAGGGCCCCATGTTTTGGAATGTCGTCGACCAACGGTCGGCGTCAAATAATCCTTCGAACATTTGATTCCTTCCTTGGACGATGCGCCTATACAAGACCCCAGGTCTTGACCTCTTGGTCGAGCCAGCCGTCGGCCAGGCGATCGCAAATCACCTGATCGACCACGGCCGAAAGGTCGCAGCCCTTCTTGGTCGCCACGCCGTAGCCCTGCTCACCAAACTTGACCTCGGGCTGCAGCAGCTCAACGGTCTCGTTCATGTAACCGGCCAGCGTGGAGCGGTCCATGGCAAAGACGTCGATATTGCCGGCGTCGAGCGAACTCTTGATGATGGGGTAGCCGCTAAAGGCCCTAAACTCGGGCTTGCAGCTAAAGCCGTTGTCCTTGATCATCTGCTCGATCAGGCCCTGCGTGGTGGCACCCTGGCTCACGCCAATGACCTTGCCGTCCAGGTCCTCAATCGAGGTAAAGCCCGAACGCTTCTTGACCATGAGTCCCACGTAGTCGGTGCGGTACGGCGTCGAGAAATCCCAGCTCTTCTTGCGCTCGTCGGTGATGGTGTAGGTCGCCGCGACCACGTCAAGCTGGCCGTTATCGATCAGCGGGCCGCGCGTCTTGGGCGTGACGTCGGTAAACTCGACAAGCTCCTGGGCGCGGGCATCCTTGTAGCTCACACCAAAGACGGCAGCGGCGATCTGGTAGCACAAATCGACTTCCATACCCTCAAAGCGACCCTTAGCGGTGTCGTAATAGCCGTAACCGGGAACGTCCTTCTTAACGCCGGCATTCAGATGGCCACGCGACTTAATGGCCGCAAGCTTGGACCCCTTGTCGGAGCCCTCGCCGCTGGCGGAGTTGCCGCAACCGGTAAGCGCGGCCCCCGTCAGCGTAAGCATACCGGCGCCCGCCAGCTGCAAAAAGTGACGGCGCGACACGGCCGCCCTCGTCATATCCGTCATGTCCATCACCGCGCCTAGTGCAGAATCTTGGACAGGAACTCGCGGCAGCGCGGGTTCTCGGGGCTATCGAAGAAGTGCTCGGGCGTGCCCTCCTCCAGAATACGGCCGTCCTCCATAAAGATGACGCGGTCGGCCACCTGGCGCGCAAAGCCCATCTCGTGCGTCACGCAGATCATGGTGATGTCCTCCTGCGCGAGCTCAATCATAACGTCCAGAACCTCCTGGACCATCTCGGGGTCGAGCGCCGAGGTCGGTTCGTCAAACAGGATGATGGGCTGCTTGGTGCACAGGGCACGGGCGATGGCGATGCGCTGCTGCTGACCGCCCGAGAGATTCTGCGGATACTCGCCGGCCTTATGCGCCATGCCAACGCGCTTGAGCGCGGCGATGGCGATCTCGGTCGCCTCCTCCTTGCTCTTCTTTTGCAGCTTGATGGGCGCGAGCGTCAGGTTGCCGAGCACCGTCATGTTAGGATACAGGTTGAACTGCTGAAACACCATGGAACTGTACTTGCGAGCCATCTCCAGGTGGTTCTTTTTGGTGAGCGGCGTACCATCGATGACGACCTCGCCCGACGTGGGCTCCTCAAGATAATCGACACAGCGGATGAGCGTCGACTTACCCGAGCCGGAAGGCCCGATCATTACGAGCTTCTCGCCGCGCTTGACGGTGAGATTGATATCTTTGAGCACATGCAGGTCGCCAAAGTACTTGTTGAGATGCTTGATCTCGATCATGTCTGCCATGAATGTCCCTTTCCTGCGCTTACACGAATTGCACTATTGTACGGAAAGAACCACGTTTCCGCAGCCCACACTACATTCCCGTAAAGAACCCGCAACCTTCCACCCACTCATTGGGGACAGACTTAAATGAGTACCTGCTCATTGGGCACTCATTTAAGTCTGTCCCCAATGAGCACCCAAAAAGGGGCGCGACCGCAATGGTCACGCCCCTCAGCATCGGCTATGTGTCGGCCAGCCCTTAAGCCAGCTTTGCTCCGACGATCTTTGCCGCGGCCGGCTTATCGAAGTTGCCGCCGGTGGCCTTGCCGAGTGCACCCATAACCTGGCCCATCTGCTTCTTGGACGTGGCGCCCAGCTCGGCGATAACCTGCTCGATCAGAGCCTCGAGCTCCTCGCCCGAAACCTGCGCGGGCAGCAAGCTCTCCAGAATCTTGACCTGCTCGGTCAGGTTGTCGGTACGCTCCTGGTCGGTGCCGGCCTTGATGGACATCTCCAGCGTCTCGCTCGTCTGCTTAATCAAACGCTTGATCATGCTGTTGACGTCTTCCTCGGTCACATCGCGGCGCTCGTTGACCTCGATATTCTTCACCTCGGCCTTGACCTGGCGAATGATGGACAGGCGAACCTTGTCCTTGGCCTTCATGGCCGCAATCATTTCCTTCTGCAGCTCTTCGTTGGTCATCTGCAAATCCTCCTCAATAGTGCGGACGGCACTCACACGAGCGCCGCCCCATGATTACTCAGTCGTCGACGAATCGTCGGTCGAACTCTTGGTGACGCCCTTCAGGCTGACGTTGTACGGCACGTCCTTGGGCATGGGGTTAACGGTGATGTCGGCATCCTTCTTGTACTGCTCCAGCCACTCGCTGTACGCGGTGCTGGCCGCTTGCGTCTTCACCACATTGGAAACGTACTTCTTGATGGCCTTGGGCACCTGGTTGATGTCATCGACCTGATTATCGACATGGAAGTAGTCGGTGCACTTGATGATGTGGTAACCATAGGTCGACTCGACGACTTCGCTCACGTCGCCCTTGTTGAGCCCCTCGAGCGCCGTCTGGTAGCTGTCGACGAAAGTGGTGAGCTTATCCCAGCCCACATCGCCCTTCTTCTCCTTGGAACCGGTGTCCTCGGAGTACTGCTCAACGGCGTCCTCAAAGCTCAGCTCACCGGAGTTGATCTTGTCCAGGCACTCCTGTGCCTTGGCCTTGGCGGCAGCCTTGTCCTCGTCGGAAGCGTCGGAATCAACCTTGATCAGGATGTTCGACGAGCGGCGAGCATCGTTGTAGTTAGACAGGTTCTCGTTGATGTAATCGACGATCTCGCTGTCCTTGGGCTTGCTGGTGGGCGCCACGGCATCCTTGAGTTTCTGCTGCGCCAGGCTCTCCTTGAGCGAATCCTTGTAGGTGTCCTCGGTATAGCCGTAGGTCTTGAGGGTCTTCTTAAAGGCCTTGGCACCGCCCGCGCTCTTGCACGCGTCCTTCCAGGCCTTCTCGACCTCCTCATCCGACACCGTCACGCCGTTCTCCTTCTGTGCCTGTTGAAGCAGAATCTGCTGCGTGTAGGAGTCGATGAGTTGCTTGCGGTACTTCTTGGGCGTGAGGTCGTTGTCAACCAGATACTGCGCCCAATCCTCGTCCTTGGTGTAGCCGTAGGACGTGCGCATGCTCATGATCTGCTTGGTCACGGTGTCCTCGGTGAGGTTGGTACCGTTGATAGTAGCAGCAACACCGCCGGTCAGCTTGTAGCCCGAGGTGTCCTCGGCCTGCGACATAAGGCCGGAGCACGCCATCGCCGAGACGGAAAGCAGCATCGCCAGCACGCCGATGACCACCAGAACGATCTTGACGGTCTTGGACACGTATGTCTTGCGCTGCTTCTTGCGAGAGCTGGAGGCGGCGCGGGCCTGCTGCTCGGGCGTCGGCGCGGCCTCGGAGTTCTTTTTCTTATTTGCCATAGTCGGCCTTTCGCATAACGAATCGAACAAACGCCATTGTGTCACAACGCAGCCCCCGCGGCACGCTTGGTGCATGGGGGACAGGTTAATCTGCACCATTTTGGTGCAAAGGGGACAGCTCTGGCAGCCGGCAGTTAGGGACAGTCCCCAAGTGCCGACTCAGCCCCACCTTAGAAGTGACGGCGGATGGCGTCGACCATGCCCTGGGACGTGGTCTGGCCGAGCACGTCGGCTGCGGCATCGGCATCCATAAAGATGTTCATGAGCGCCTGTAGGGCCTCGACCTGGCCGCCTGGCTCGGCGATGCCCAGATTGATGACGATCTGCGCCGGCACCGGAGCGCCCATGCCAGCCATGGCGTTAAATGTCACGGGCGCGGCGGGCTTCACCACCGCGATATAGGGCTTGGCCACAAACCCCGGATCGGTATGCGGAATGGCAATGTTTGCCGCCGGCATGGCAAGACCCGTGGGATAGGCATCCTCGCGCGTGCGAACGGCGTCGAGCCAACCGTCGGCAATGTAGCCGCGCGGGGCAAGCTCGCCCTCGAGCCGCGCAAACACCTCATCCGGCGTTGCACACTCCCAATCAAAAAACACCAGCTCAGGCGCAAACAGCGCTTCGTTATCCGCCATGCGCTCACCTCTCTCACCTAGCCATCGGAGACGTTCTTGAATGACCAGTCGTTAAAGACCGTCCCCGATAACTACCCAAAACAAAAGGTGGCCACGCGCGCCTTGGCGCCAATGACCACCCTGACTACTCGGCTAAATTGTACTGTGCGCCGCTAGCCGCGAGGCACGTCAATTGCGACCTTGCCGCTCTCCAGCACGTGAACACGGCCGTCGGCGAGCATCTGCACGACCTCGGGATACAGCACATGCTCAATCGCATGGATGTGCTCCTCGAGCGTGTCGACATCCCAGCCCTCCTCAACAGCCAGCGCACGCTGGGCGATGATGGGACCGTTGTCGTAAATCTCGTTGGCAAAATGCACGGTCACGCCGGTCACCTTGACGCCGCGCGCAAAGGCGTCGTCAATCGCATGCGCACCGGTAAAGCTCGGCAGCAGCGCCGGATGCAAGTTGACCACGCGGTTGGGAAACGCCGCCAGCAGAGGCGTGTGCACCATGCGCATGTAGCCGGCCATGACCACATACTCGCAGCCGCGCTCGAGAAGCTCGTGCGCGATGATCTCGTCGGCGGCAATAGGGTCGGCATAGACATCCTTGGACAGCGTGAGCGTCTGGATGCCCGCGCGCTCAGCGCGCTGCAAACCCTTAGCCGAAGGACGGCTCGACACCACAAGCTCAATCGAAGCGTTGAGCTTGCCGGCGGCGATCAGATCGATCAGCGCCTGCAGGTTGGTACCCGAACCGCTGATGAGCACACCGATCTTGAGCGGCTCGGCCGTATCGGTGCCGGTCGGACGGGTATAGGGCACAAAATCCAGGCCCTCGGCGGCAGTCATCTGCTCGTTAGCGCTCATCGGAGTACACGACCTTACCGGAACCCTCGACGCACTCGCCCACGCGGAACGGCTTCTCGCCCAGCGCGACCAGAGCCTCGGTCACCGCGGCCTCGTCCTCGGGGGCGACGATCAGGCACAGGCCAACGCCCATGTTGAAGGTCTTGCATGCCTCATTGGGCGCGAGCTCGGCCTGGCGCGACACATAGGTGATGACGGGCGGAACGTCCCAACCCATCTCGGCACCGTTGCGGGTGACCACGGCGTCGACGTCGTCGGCGAGCGCGCGGTTGAGGTTCTCGGTAATACCGCCGCCAGTGATGTGGGCGATAGCGTGCACGTTGGCGCCGCCGCGCAGCAGCTCCAGAATAGGCTTGACGTAGATGCGCGTGGGGGCCAGCAGAGCGTCAGCCAGCGATGCGCCACCGAGCTCCTCGAGCGGGCGGCTCAGCTCTTCGGCCTTAGCGGCGGCCTCGGGCGTGCCCGGCTTAATGCCGTCGACGCCGATGACCTTGCGCACGAGCGAGTAGCCGTTGGAGTGCACGCCAGTGGAAGGCAGGCCCAGGATCACATCGCCCGGGTGGACGTTTGCGGGGTCGAGCATCTTGGGACGGTCGACGACGCCCACGGTAAAGCCGGCAAGGTCGTAGTCGGCCGGAGCCATGACGCCCGGGTGCTCGGCCATCTCGCCACCCACGAGCGCGCAGCCCGCGAGCTTGCAGCCGTCGGCCACGCCCTTGATGATCTTTGCCATGTGCTCGGCCTCGATGTGGCCGATGGCAACGTAGTCCAGGAAGAACAGCGGCTCGGCGCCCGAAGCCAAAATGTCGTTGACGCACATGGCGACCAGGTCCTGGCCCACCGTCTCGTGACGGTCCATGATCTGAGCGAGCACGAGCTTGGTGCCCACGCCGTCGGTACCGCTAATCAGAATCGGGTCTTCCATATCCTTAAGCGCGGCGGCCGAGAACAGGCCACCGAAGCCACCGATGCCGCCGATGACCTCGGGACGGTTGGTGTCCTTAACCATTTGCTTAATAGCGTCGACGGCGCGGCCGCCCTCAGCGGTATCGACGCCGGCATCCTCATACGTCACATGCTTGCTGTCGCTCATCTGAGCCTTCCTCTCCCACTACCGTCCGCCGCGCGGGCGCCAAACGGTGCTCATAGTTGCGTTCATTTCGGCGTGTGCCATAACAGCACACGCCGTCATATCAACAAAACAGCAGGTAAAACCTACCAGAATAAACCTGTCCCTACATGGCAGGCTTTAGGCCTCGCCGTGCTCCTCTTCCCAGCTGCGGTCGTCGTATTTCTCGACCACGGCGTCGTCGTCAAAGTGCAGCGGCTTATCCAGGTTGCGGGGCTTAAAGCCCTCCATAAACTTATCGCGGCCAAAGCTCTCGGGAATCGCCACGGGGTAGCGGCCGGTAAAGCACGCATCGCAGTAACCGCCCTTGGGCATGACCTTAAGCAGGCCCTCGACCGAAAGGAAGGCCAGCGAATCGGCGCCGATATACTCGCAAATCTCGTCGACCGTCTTGTTGGCGCTGATAAGCTGCGACTGCACGTCGGTATCGATACCGTAGAAGCACGGCCAGATGACCTCGGGCGAGTTGATGCGGATATGAATCTCCTTGGCGCCGGCGTTGCGCAGCATCTTGACGAGCTGCACCATAGTGGTGCCACGCACGATGGAGTCGTCGATCACGACGAGGCGCTTGCCCTCGATGTTGTCGCGCAGCGGGTTAAGCTTCATGCGCACGCCCATGGCGCGCAACTCCTGCGTAGGCTCGATAAACGTACGGCCCACGTAGCGGTTCTTGATAAGACCCTCGCCAAAGGGAATACCGCTCTCGTGCGAATACCCCTCCGCGGGCGGCAGGCCGGAGTCGGGCACGCCGATGACCAAGTCGGCCTCGACGGGCTCCTCATGTGCCAGCTGACGACCCATGTCGTAACGGCAGGCGTAAACGCTCTTGCCGTTCATGATGGAGTCGGGACGGGCGAAGTAGACCTGCTCAAAGATGCAGTTGGCGGGCTCTTCGGCTGCAGGCACGCCCTGCTCGGATACCAGACCCTCGGCGCTGATGCGCAAGATCTCGCCGGGACGGACGTCACGGACGTACTCGGCGCCCACGATGTCGAGTGCGCAGGTCTCGGAAGCAACGACCCAGCCGCCGGCGCGCGTGACATGGACGGCGGAGTCGACCGTCGCGGCGCCGTCTTGCGAGGGCAGCTGCGAAACGGATGCGGCATCGGCCTGGTCCAGACCCTCGTCCACCAGCTTGCCCAGCACGAGCGGGCGAATGCCGTGCGGATCGCGGAATGCGTAGAGCGCCTGCTCGTTGATGAGCGTCATGGCGTAGCCGCCGCGCACGAGCTCCATGGTCTTGCGAATGCCCTCACGCAGATGACCCGTACGCTGGGTAAAGTAGCCGATAAGCTTGGTCGCGACCTCGGAATCCGAATTGGAGAGGAACGGCACGCCCAGCTCGATCAGCTGGCGGCGCAGCTCGTCGGTGTTGACCAGAGTGCCGTTGTGAGCAAGCGCGATAATGACGCTGTTGATGGTAGAAAGATGCGGCTGCGAGGCTTCCCAGCTCTTGGCACCGGCAGTGCCATAGCGCACGTGGCCCACGGCCAGCTGGCCGGAGAGCGTCGACAGGTCGGCGTTGGAGAACACGCGGTCGAGCAGGCCCAGGTCCTTGCGAACCATAACCGTGCCGCCGTCACCCACGGCGATTCCCGCCGATTCCTGGCCGCGGTGCTGCAGTGCACGCAGGCCAAAGTACGTCAGTCGAGCCACGTCGCGATCGGGCGCCCACACACCAAAAATGCCGCATTCCTCATGCAGCTGGTCGGAGTCCGGATCATACGTCGACATGGTCTTCACCTGTCCCGCGGCGCGCTCGGCCGCGTGGATGGTTTCTTGAGACATGGCATCCCCTCAGAGCCTCGTTATTTGGCGTTACCTGCCCTATTATACGCACGGCAAGACAAGCACTCCCGCGCATGAACAGCGCTTTTTAAAAGCCCACCGAGCTTATAATCCGTTTTGCAGCCAAACATTTTATTGGGCAACCGCCTCGGGGCCGACGATCCCGCATACTTCCGTTGCGACGCGTCTCGTCCACCGCTAGGGCTTACATTGCTGCAATTGGGTCGTTTGTCCTGTCTTTTAGCAGGTCGGCGGCGTATCCTTGTACCTACAGCAAAACGAGGAAGGTTCTATATGGATCGAAACGAACTCGACCCCAGCGTCCCCAGCGCCACGGAGGTCAAGAAGATCCCCCTCATCATTAAGGTGTACGCCGTCCTGTGCATCCTGTCCGGCGTGGGCACGCTCCCTTCGGTCGGCGCCTTTATGTGGCAGGTCATCACCGCGCTCATCAACGGCAACGCCGCCGCCAAGCTCGGCGACAACACGCTCGTCGCGGTCGGACTGATTGTCGCCGGCATCATGCTCTCGGCTGCCAGTGCCGTCATCCTGATCATCTTTGGCCTGGACCTTATCAAAAACCAGCGCCGCAACGCTGCCCGTCTGTCCTATATCCTTATCGCGTTTACCGTCGTCGAGCTTTTGGTTGACGTGATGCTCCAGGGCATCGGGCCCTTCTTGCTGCGCCCTGCCATCCAGCTCGGCATCCTCGTCGCGCTTTCGGCCACCGTCGACCCCACGCTGCGCCAGGAGCGCGAGCTGCAGCGCCGCCTGCAGGAAATGCTCGATCGCGACGCCGCCGCCGAGGGCATGCTCGGGCGCGATGAAACCGGCGAAGGCTACATTAAGCTCAACTACTTCAACCTGTTCTGGGTATTCTTTGTCTGCTGCATACTCGGCCTGATCGCCGAGGACATCTGGCACATGACGGTCGACGACCCGGGCGTCTACCAGAACCGCGCCGGCATGCTGTTTGGCCCCTTCAGCCCCATCTACGGATTTGGCGCCGTACTCATGACCATGGTGCTCAACCGCTTCTACAAAAAGAACCCCATCATTATCTTTTTGGTGAGCGCGCTGCTCGGCGCAAGCTTTGAGGTGTTCGTGGGCTGGTTTATGCAGACCTCGTTTGGCGTGGTCTCGTGGAGCTACTCGCATATGAAGCTCTTTGGCATGCCCGATCCGCTCGCCGTCCTTACCGGCGGACGTACCTGCACGGGCTTCGCCTGCCTGTGGGGCCTGGGTGGCCTCATCTGGATCAAGCTGCTGTTGCCGAGGCTGCTCAAGCTCATCAACATGATTCCGTGGAAGAGCCGCTACTCGGCTACCGTCATCTTCACCATCATTATGCTGGTCGATGGCGTTATGACGCTGCAGTCGCTCGATTATTGGTATCAGCGCGTCAACGGCACGGAACCGGATATTCCCGTTGCGCAGTTCTACGGCAAGTACTTCGATAATGACTTTATGGAGAATCGCTTCCAGAGCATGACCATGAGCCCCAAGGATGCGACGCGCGTGTAGCGCCAACCGCGCCCAAAACGCAAAATGCCCGCCGGTATCACACGTACCGGCGGGCATTTTTATAAACGAGCCTTCTATCGACGCAAGCCTCTACGCCTCGCGCTCGACCTCACTCACGCATTCATTCTTGATGGTGCCAACGAGCGCCTGCAGCGCATCGACCACGTGCGGGCGAATGTCCCCGCCGATGAGCACGAGCATGATGTCGTCACCTACGGCAAGCTCGCCGCTTGCCAGCCACACGCGCACATAGCCGATACCCGGCATCGCGCGCGTCGCCTCGATGGCGGCCTGTACCTTGCTGGCGTCGTAGCCAAACACCATGCCGCCCACCTTGTGGCCCGGCGCCACGCCATCGGTCTCGACACCGCGCGCCTCGGCCTTGGGCGTCGCGCGCACCACACCGTTATGTGTCAGATACATACCGCACGCAGGTGCCGACGAATCGACCTTGGCCTCGCGCAGCCAAGCATCAATCGAAGGCATCGTTTTGCCGTTCTCAAGCATCATTTCTCCCTTACCGTCATCGAGTAGCCAATTTGGAACGGGGCTTTTTTAGCTACTCTCGAACAACTTATTCCTCGACCGACGTGAGCACCATGACGGCACGCGTGTTGCTCAGCGATAACGAACGACAGGTAACAAGCGTTACGACCTTGGTTGCCGAAGCGGCACGATCGGTGGCATCGCTCGCCACGGCAGAGGCACCGTCGAGCATCTCGGACAGATAGTTCTTGAGCCCGTCATCGCCCTCAAAATTGGGCGTGCGAGCCTTGGCATACGTGTCCTCGACAACTTTGGTCGCCAGTGGTCGCAGCTTATACGTAGCATCCCGTGTAATGTAATACACAAACTCGATGCTATCGAACGTCGCCTGGTCGGTGGTGTCCGAAATCACGTTGAACATCGACCCGTCGTTCATATGGTGGCCGTAGATCGTGGTCTGCTGGTCAACCATTCCCGGCGCGGTATCATCACTATCCAAGAAAATGGCACCGGACGCGTTAGATGTACCGTCAAACAGCGTGTTGAGGTATTTGGAGTTGTTGTTGGTCTGCACCACGGGATAGTTGATGTTGGTTCCCGGCACATAAATCCAACCCACAATCTCGGGGTTTGTCTGAGCAAGCGCATCGAAGTCGATAATCGGCACGCCGCTGGCGTCCTGATCGCTTACATATTGCTTCTCGATTTTCTGGTACGAATCGCTTGCCTG
Source organism: uncultured Collinsella sp. (assembly GCA_900549065.1). Classification (GTDB taxonomy): domain Bacteria; phylum Actinomycetota; class Coriobacteriia; order Coriobacteriales; family Coriobacteriaceae; genus Collinsella. The sequence continues at coordinate 19,201 of URNC01000007.1, forward strand.
CTTATAGCCAATCTGAGCATTGATAAAGATAGCGGCGGCGGCGACAATCAGACCGATGCCCACGATAATGAGCAGAATAGGAATGATGGAGCGGCGCTTTTTACGCGGCGGCTCAGTGTAGCTGGACGCCGCGCCGCTCGTTTGCCTCGGCGTCCGGGCCTGCTTCTTTGCCGTGCCATATGACGAAGGGCGATACGCAGCCGGCGTATCCTGGCGGCGATGGGACGCCGGTGTCACGGGGCGCGGCGCGCGCGGCTGCTGAGGAGAGGATGTCCGACCCTGCTGCGCCGCATGGGCAGCACCCGGCTTCGACGGATCGGGAATCTGAGAAGCCTTGAATCGTTTTCCCTGATAGTCGGACATGGCTCTCCTTATACTGCGGTGAAACGGCGGAACGTCTAGGCGTCGGCCATCTCCTGCTTCATCTTCTCGATAACCTTGCGGTACTCGGGGTCGCATGCGCCCAGAATCTGCGTGGCGTAGATGGCGGCGTTCTTGGCGCCGTTGATGGCAACGCAGGCCACGGGCACACCCGAAGGCATCTGCACCATCGACAGCAGCGAATCCATGCCGCCCAGGTCACTCGTCTTCATAGGCACGCCGATGACCGGCAGCGGCGTAAAGGCAGCCACGACACCACCCAGGTGAGCGGCCTTGCCGGCGGCGGCGATAATCACTTTGATACCGCGATCGGCAGCAGTCGAGGCCCACTCGTGGACCTTCGCCGGCGTGCGGTGTGCGCTCGCAATGACAAGCTCATAGGGCACACCGAGCGCCTCGAGCTCGGCGGTGCAGCCTTCCATAACGCCCAGATCGGACTTGGAGCCCATGATGATCCCGACAACCGGCTTTTGATCTGCCATAAACAAAGACCTCCTGTTGAGAGCGGTGACGCGGCCAATCCGCGACCCTTAACTACTGAGAGTAGTATAGCTGCTCCCGTCCCTGCGGTCTTTGTGGCGCTTCGCGGGCGGGCCAGGCTTTATCTTCACTCCGGTTGCTTCGCAAAGTCGTTCAGATAAAGCCTGGCCCGCCCGCGAAGCGCCCTGCGACCTACCGGGGATTGCCATGACGTACGTTGGCTGAAATATTAACGTGGGATCCGCCGTTCGAACGAACGGCGGATCCCACACTCACTTTTTATTCAGCCCTAGTCATCGCGCAAAGCCCCTTCGGCAGCACACGGTGCTACCGAGTCACCGCAGGCCGGGGCGGGAGGCGGTCCTTTCTCTCGGAAAACTTCGCGAAGCCCAGTTTCCGAGAGAAAGTGTCCGCCTCCCGTCCCGGCCGGACAGGTCACACTACACCGTGTGCTGCGGCAGGTCCTGCAGAGCGATGACGTCCATGCCCATGTCGTTGGCGCTACCGTGACCCTGCTGGTCCTCACGCACCGCCTCGATGGCACTCACGTACGTGTTGGCCGCAGACATCGCCGTCACGCAGGTCACGCCACGACGGACGGCCTCGGTGCGTAGCAGGTAGCCATCGCCACGCGAGCCCGGGCCGTACGGCGTATTGATGATTACCGCAATCTTGCCATCGGCGATGAGGTCACCAATGTTGGGACGCTCGCCGTCGTGCGGGCCGCTAATCTTTTCCACGACCTCGCACGTCACGTTGCCTCCACGCAGCACGCGCGCCGTGCCCTCGGTGGAGCAGATATCAAAGCCCAGGTAGCGCAGGATACGGGCGACCGAAAGGATATGACGCTTGTCACGGTCGCACACGCTGATGAACACCTTGCCGGCGCTCGGGTCGGGCAGCTTGTAGTCAATCGCCAGTTGCGTCTTGGCGTATGCCTCGGGATAGCTCTTGGCGATACCCATGACCTCGCCCGTCGACTTCATCTCGGGCCCCAGGATAACGTCGGCGCCCGGGAAACGGCCCCAGGGCATAACGGCTTCCTTCATGCAGAACCAGTCCAGCTGACGCTCGTCGCTCGGCAGGCCCAGGCTTGCGATGGAATCGCCCGCCATGATACGCGCCGCGCACTTGGCCAGCGGCACGCCGGTGGCCTTGGAGATAAACGGCACGGTGCGGCTGGCACGCGGGTTGGCCTCGATCACGTAAACGGTCTCGCCCTTGATGGCGTACTGCACGTTGACCAGGCCGCGTACGCCCAGCGCCATCGCGATGCGGCGCGTGGTCTCGCGAAGCTTTGCCTGCAGGCTCTCGCTAAAGCTGAACGGCGGGATGCAGGTCGCAGAGTCGCCGGAGTGAATACCGGCCTCCTCGATATGCTCCAGAATGCCGCCGATGTAGACCTCTTCGCCATCGCACAGGGCGTCGACATCGGACTCGATCGCGCCCTCCAAGAAGCGGTCCAGATACACCGGGTAGTCGGGGCTAATGCGCGCAGCCTCGGCCATGTAATCGCGCAGATGCTCGGCATCGTAGGCGATCATCATGCCGCGGCCGCCCAGCACGTAGCTCGGACGTACCAGCAGCGGGTAGCCAATGTGTGCGGCAACGGCCTCGGCCTCCTCAAACGAGGTGGCCTGACCCGCCGGCGGGTACATGATGCCCAGCTTGTCGAGCAGGGCGGCAAAGCGCTCGCGGTCCTCGGCAAAGTCGATGGCATCGGGCTTGGTGCCCATGATGTTGACGCCACTCTCCTCGAGCATGCGCGCCAGCTTAAGCGGGGTCTGGCCGCCAAGCGTCACCACGACGCCGTCGGGGCGCTCAACATCGATAACGTCCATGACGTCCTCGTAGGTAAGCGGCTCAAAGTAAAGGCGGTCGGACGTGTCGTAGTCGGTCGAAACGGTCTCGGGATTGCAGTTGACCATGATGGTCTCAAAGCCGCGGGCCGCCAGCGCATAGCTCGCATGCACACAGCAGTAGTCGAACTCGATACCCTGGCCGATACGGTTGGGGCCGGCGCCCAGGATCATCGCCTTGGGCTTGTCCGCCGGCGTGGTCTCGTCGGGGGCCACGCACTTTTTGGCGACTGGGCTCGTGCGGTAGATGTTCTCGTAGGTCTTGTAATGGTACTCCGTGGCGCTCGAGAACTCCGCAGCGCAGGTATCGACCGTCTTCATGCTGGGAACCACGCCCAGGCCCTTGCGATAGGCGCGCACAAAGCGCTCGTCCGAGCTGGTCAGCGCGGCGATCTCGGCGTCGCTCGTGCCGTACTGCTTGAGCAGGCGCATCGCGTCGGCGTCGATATCCTCCACACGCAGGCCGCGGATGCTCTCCTGGACCTGCACCATGTCGTTGATACGGTTGAGGTACCACGGATCGATACCGCAGATGGCATGGATGCGGGCAATGCCCCAGCCACGGCGCAGGGCCTCGACCACAAAGAAGATGCGATGCTCGGTCGGGGTTGCCACGGCCTGAGCAAGCTCGTCGTCGCTCATCTTATCGGCACCCTCTTTGCCACCGGCGCAAATGCCCTGGTGGCCATCCTCCAGCGAGCGCATAGCCTTGCCAAAGGCCTCCTCAAAGGTGCGACCGATCGCCATAATCTCGCCCACGGCCTTCATGCGCGTGGTGAGTGTGGGGTCGGTACCCTTGAACTTCTCGAAGGCAAAGCGCGGCACCTTGACCACACAGTAGTCGATTGTGGGCTCAAAGCAGGCGGGCGTAGCCTTGGTGATGTCGTTGACGATCTCGTCGAGCGTGTAGCCCACAGCCAGGCGCGCGGCGGCCTTGGCGATGGGGAAACCCGTGGCCTTGGAAGCGAGGGCGGACGAGCGGCTCACGCGCGGGTTCATCTCGATGACGATCAGACGACCGGTCTGGGGGTTCACGGCAAACTGCACGTTGGAGCCGCCGGTCTCGACGCCAATCTTCTCCAGAATGGCAAGCGACGCGACACGCATGCGCTGATACTCAAGGTCGGAGAGCGTCTGCGCCGGCGCCACGGTGATGGAGTCGCCGGTATGCACGCCCATGGGGTCGAGATTCTCGATGGAGCACACGATGATGCCGTTGCCGGCGTGATCACGCATGACCTCCATCTCATACTCTTTCCAGCCCTCGATGGACTCCTCGACCAGCACCTCGTGGGCGGGCGAGAGTTCCAGGCCCTGGCTCACGATGGAGACGAGCTCCTCGTGGGTGTGAGCGATGCCGCCACCGGCGCCGCCGAGGGTAAAGCTCGGGCGCAGTACGCAGGGATAGCCCACGCGCTCGGCGATAGCCTCGGCGTCGACCACGCTGTAGGCGTAGCCCGAGCGCGCGACCTCCAGGCCAATCTCGGCCATGGCCTCGTTAAAGAGCTTGCGGTCCTCTCCGCGCTCGATGGCGGCCAGGTCGCAGCCGATCATCTCGACGCCGTACTTGTCGAGCGTACCGTCTTTCGCCAGCTCGACGGCGGCGTTCAGACCGGTCTGGCCGCCCAGCGTGGGCAGCAGCGCGTCCGGGCGCTCTTTCTTGATTACGCGCTCGATAAACTCGGCGGTGATGGGCTCGACATAGGTGCGGTCGGCAAGACCCGGGTCGGTCATGATGGTCGCCGGGTTGGAGTTGACCAGGATGACCTCAAAGCCATCCTCCTTGAGCACCTTGCAGGCCTGGGCGCCGGAGTAGTCGAACTCGCAGGCCTGGCCGATGACGATGGGGCCCGAACCAATGACGAGGATGCGCTTGATGTCAGTACGTTTAGGCATGTTAGTTCTCCTCGGTCTCAGCGGTCTCGGACTCAGCAAAGTTCCAGCCGGCAAGGCGGTCCTTCGCGGTGTCGATGTCCAGGTAGTTCTCCTCGCCGTCCATGAGTCGCGTAAAGGCGGTAAAGAGATAGTGGGCATCGGTGGGGCCAGGCGAGGCCTCGGGGTGGTACTGGACCGAGAAGCACGGGGCGTCGAGCAGCTGGATGCCCTCGGCGGTGCCGTCGTTGAGGTTCACATGTGTTAGGCGAATGCGGCCAAAGCGCTCGTTCATCACGACCGGCGCGATTCCGCGGCGCACCCAGACGCGCAGATCTCCATCGGCCGCATGCTCGGTCTCGCCGCCGGAAAGCTCGGGGACAAGCTTGCCCAGGCTGGGGAACAGCAGGCCAAAGCCATGGTTTTGCGCGGTAATCTCCACGCGACGGCTTACCAGGTTCATGACCGGCTGGTTGCCACCGCGGTGACCGAATTTAAGCTTTTCCATCTGGGCGCCGCAGGCCAGGCTGATCATCTGATGGCCCAGGCAAATGCCAAAGACCGGCACCTTGCCGATCAGCTGCTGCACCTGCTCGTAGGTCTCCACCACGGCGTCGGGGTCGCCGGGGCCATTGGACAAAAAGACGCCGTCGGGATTCATGTCGAGCACCTCACTCGCGGGCGTGTCCCACGGCACGACGGTAAGGTCGCAGCCGGCGCGGACCAGCCCCTCCAGAATGCCGCGCTTCACACCGCAGTCGTAGGCGACCACTTTGTGACGGGCAGGAGCGGCAGTCGAAAGCGCAAAGTCATGCGTGGCAGGCAGGTCGACGGCGGCAAACTCGTGAGGCGCGGGGCAACTTACGGTCTTGACCAGGTTCTCGCCTACCAGCGCGGGCGCTGCGGCCAGACGCTCGGCAAGCTCGTCGACATCGAAGATCTCGGTCGAGATAATGCCCATCTTGGAGCCGTTGTCACGCAGGTGGCGCACCAGGGCGCGGGTGTCGACGCCCTCGATAGCGACGATGCCGTGTGCACGCAGGTACTCCGGCACGCTGACGGCCGAGCGCCAGTTAGAAGGCGTGGCGCACATGTCGCGAACGATCATGCCGCGCATAGCCGGAGCGCTCGCAGGGCGCACGGCGTCGCCGGGGAAGGCCGACTGGACGTCGGTCTCGTCGATACCGTAGTTGCCGATCTGCGGATAGGTCATGGTTACGATTTGGCCGGCATAACTCGGGTCGGTCATGACCTCAAAGTAGCCCTCGAGCGAGGTGTTGAAGCAGACTTCGCCGGTCGCGGTGCCCTCGGCGCCGCATGCACGTCCATAAAAAATGGTCCCATCCTCAAGATACAGGATGCAGGGACCGCAGGTGCCCTTGCTGGTTTTGGCCAGCATGCGCTGGCAAAGCTCGCTGGGCGCGAAGGTGCGGGCGGCAGCGCCCGCGGTATGGTTGTTCGCCATAATTCTCCTTCCCGGTCTCACAGGACCGGCTTAAAGGTGTGTAGTTAGGCCTCGCGGTATTGTAACCGCAAGCATGACTCATGGCGTTAATTTCATCGAAATGTTTACGAAATGATAATTATGACTTTCTATGCATAATGATTTCTCTGGGACGGGGATTAAAAATCATCCCGCGGGGCTTGTGGCTCACGCGGGATGATGGCCTCTTATTTTTTCTTGTCCTGCTCCAGCAGTTCGGACGGTGTGCGATCGGGCTTGCCGCCGCGGAAAATCTCGCGGCCATGCAGACGATGTTCCAGGTCACGCTCGGCCTTTTCCTCGTCAATCTTGGTCTGGCTCACCACCGGGTCCTCAATCAACGACGACACCGAGTTCACCTGTTTCTGAATGCGCTCGGCGATGGTGTCATCCATACTCACGATGCGCATCTTCCAGTCGATACTCGTGGCGTTGGATGAGCTCTTGGTCCACACGAACGTCAAAATGGCGCTCTGGTGGCCCCGCGCGGGGAACATGCCAAAGAAGGAATCGTGCTGAATGTTGCTATCCTCGTCGATATAGGCGTGAACGTTATACACCACGCGGTCGATCTTGTCGTTGAGCAGCGCGTTGGTCGCAAGCGCCGCGGCCTGGATCTGCCCGTTGGACAGCAGCTCGAGCTCGTTGGCAGACGATGTGTCCAACACCGTCACCTCGACCGTGCCCGTACGCTCATCGGCTTCATCGACGGTAAAGTCGAGCGGGAACTGCGTAAAGCCGTTGCCCCACTCGAGTCCACCCTTGAGTGCTGTAGAAACGGTATCAACCGAAACGCTCTCGGACAGGTTGGCGGTATTCAGACGGCGCATCACACCGTAGCCGATCTGCATGCCCACGATCAGCACCAAAATACCGATGACCACGGCCATCGCGGTCTTCGTAATGGTATGGCTCACCTGCGAGCCCGAAGGATCGTCCTCGGACAGCGGGTCGATATGTTTTGCCTGGCTCGCGCGGTCCTCGCTGCGCAGCTGTGCTAGCGCCGCTTTGTCACCGCGCTTGGCCGCAGCCTCCTTCTCACGCATGCGCTCGGTACGCTTTTTGGCAAGCGTAGGATCCAAGACGCCGGATGCATCGATTTCGGAGAATAACTCCGTCACTTCTTCCGGAGTCAAAGGGTTCTTGTCAGCCATAAACTTCCTGTCATATCAATCAGTCGAGCTCGTGCGCACGCGCACCTTCGAACTGCATTCGATAGTAACGGGCATAGGTGCCGCCACGGGCGAGAAGCTGTTCATGCGTGCCACGTTCCACAACGCGACCATGCTCAACGGTCGCAATCTCATCGGCGTGTTTAATGGTCGAGAGACGGTGGGCGATGATGATTGTGGTACGGCCGCGTGCCAGCTCTTCGAGCGACTCCTGCACCGCCTCCTCGCTCTCGTTATCCAAAGCACTCGTCGCCTCGTCCAAGATCAGGATCTTGGGGTTCTTGAGAAACACGCGCGCGATGGCAACGCGCTGCTTCTGTCCGCCCGAAAGACGGCTGCCGCGCTCGCCCACCACGGTGTCGTAGCCCTGTGGAAGCGATTCGATAAAGGTATCGATATTGGCGCGACGGGCGGCGTCGGCGATCTCTTCCGCCGTAGCGCTCGGCTTGCCGTAGGCGATGTTCTCGCCAATCGTACCGTCAAACAGATAGACATCCTGCTGCACCAGGCCGATGGCGCGACGCAGGCTCTGCTGCGTCACATCACGCACGTCCTGGCCGTCGATGCTAATGGATCCGGTAGCCACGTCATAAAAGCGCGGCAGCAGCGAACAGGTCGTGGACTTGCCGCCGCCCGAAGGGCCAACCAAAGCGATGGTCTGCCCGGGCTTGATGGACAGGTCCATATGGTCGATAACGGGACGCTCGTCGGCATCGCCCTCGCCCAGCTCGACATCCTCGTAGTTAAAGCACACGTCGTGATACTCCACGGCGCCGGCAGTCACCTGCAGATCCGTAGCGCCCGGCTTGTCCTGGATATCCGGCGCGGTCGAGAGCACCTCGTCCATACGCTTAAAGCCGGCGATAGCCTTCTGATACGTTTCGGCCGAATTAACGAGTGTCTCGAGCGGCGTGCAGAACAGCGAAATATAGAGTGCAAAGGTCGCCATATCGACCGCCTGCAGCTGTCCCTTGGCGACCAGCCAGCCGCCCAGCAGCACCACGATCACATAGAGCACACCCGAGAGCAGGCCATACGTCGCGGTATAGACGCCCATGGCGTGATACATGTTCTCCTTGGACGAAAGATAGCGATTGTTGGAGGCGCGGAACTTGAAGCGTTCGGTCTCCTCATTGGCAAAGCTCTTGACCACGCGCATGCCCGCCAGCGAATCCTGCAGCTGCGCATTGATGCCGCTGATTTTTTTGCGGTTGTCGCTAAAGACCTCGCGCATGCGCATGTTCTGCCAAAACATGATGACCGCAAACGCCGCCGTCACCACGGCCATGGCGAGCGCCAGGACCGGGGCGATGGTAAAGAGGATCACAAACGAGCCGATGATCTCGATGCCGCAGATGATGATCCACTCGGGCACGTGATGCGCCGCCTCGCAGATATCGAACAGGTCGTTGACCACGCGGCTCATCATGTCGCCCGAGCTGTTGCGGTCAAAGTACGCAAAGCTAAAGCGCTCATACTGGTCGAACAGGTCCTCGCGCATCTTGGACTCCATGCGCGCGCCCATCACGTGACCCCAATAGCTCACAAAGTAGCGGCAGGCGCAGCGGACGGCATACATCAGCACCAAGCCCACCGCGATCATGCCGAGCGCCTGCATAATGGCAGCCTGACCCTGAGTAAACAGCCCACCGGTCAAATTGCGCAGGATAATGGGGAACGCTAGGTCAATGGCGGCAAGCACCAGAGCACAAACAGTATCAGCAACAAAAAGCCCCATCTGGGGCTCGTAATACGAAAGAAACCTCTTAAACATGCAGTCCTCGGAGATAAAACAATAACGTAAGACCCTGGGGCAAATAATCAGTAGTGTTTGCCCCAGGGTCGCCCTCGCTTTTAAAGCTCAGTTCCGCCCAGCCTGTGTGCGATGCTGTCACAGGCCAAGGCGCCTACGACGGTCTTGGCGTCTTCGATCTTGCCGTCGAGCACGGCGTCGATCAGCTCGTGTAGCGGCACCAGGTCAACGTTGACAAACTCGTCATCATCGGGGTTGGGCGCATCAAACTCGAGCTTGGTAGCCAAGTAGATGTGGATGATCTCATCGCAAAAACCGCAAGACGTGACAATCGACGTCAAAAAGCGAATGCGACCGGCCCTAAAGCCCGTCTCCTCGTGCAGCTCGCGCTTAGCGCAATCGAGCGGATCCTCGCCCGGGTCGAGCTTGCCGGCGGGAATCTCGACCGTCACGCGGTCGATGGCGGTGCGGTACTGACGCACCAGTACGATCTTGCCGCTCTCGGTCAGTGCCACAACGGCCGCCGCACCCGGATGGCGAACGATATCGCGGGCGCTGCGATGACCGTTGGGCAGCTCAACCTCAAGACGGTGGACGTCGAGGATCTTGCCCTTCCAGGCGCATTCCTCCGAAAGAATCTTCTCGTGCAGCTCGGCATCGTGCGGGTCGTCATCGCCCAGCACCAGCGCCGGCTCGTCAGAGACCTCGCCACCAGGCTCGCCCTCGGCGTGCCCATACATGCGGCTGTCCTCTTCGACGATCTGCGCGTCCACGAGCTCTTCGTTCTTCTCGTCCATCCGTCTCATTCCTCTCGGACTTTAGGCATCCCAGGCGTCGCGGCCGCGCAGCGCGCGCAGGCCGATGTCGTGACGCAGGGTCTTGCCCTCAAAATCAATCTTCTCGCAGGCCTCGTAGGCAAGGTTGCGAGCGTTCTCGAACGTGTCGCCCAGAGCGGTCACGGCAAGCACGCGGCCACCATTGGTCACGAGCTGGCCGTCCACCACGGCAGTGCCCGCGTGGTACACGGTCACGTTCTCCATGGCCTGTCTCTTATACACA
>URNC01000008.1 GCA_900549065.1 uncultured Collinsella sp.
AGGCCCTCGCGGCCTAGTCGCTATTTAGGGCGTCCAAGATTTGGGGCGCAGTTCAATAGCGGCAGGGCTTTTGGAAGGGGACTTGGTTGTGCGGGCTCGTTAGGCGAGCTTGGCCTCGAGCTCGGCGATGCGCTTGTAGGCATCGATGGTAAAGCGGGCCTGCTTCTCCAGAATCATAGTGGTCATGAGAGTGTCCTGAGCGTGAGCCATGATGAAGGTCATCTCCATCTCGCCGCCGCCGGCCTCCTGCGAAAGCAGCTTGGTCTGCGTGTCGTGGGCGCCGATAAGTGCATCGCTGGCATCCTTGTGCAGCTGTTCGGCCTTCTCAAAGTCACCCTCGCGAGCAGCATCGAGCGCTGCAAGCAGATCGGTCTGGGCGTCACCTGCATATGCGACAATCTCGAATCCAACCATCGAGATTTCTTCTTTGGTTGCCATATTGCGTTCCTTTCACATATGAACCAATGGAGAGCATCGCGTCCGGGCATACGCGCTGCGTTCTGTATGGCTGAAACATTAACATTCAAACAAAAAAGAACAGCGCAAAACGTAATTTCAATCTACGAACAGTCACTTTTCGCCCGTGAACGGTTTTTAAACCAATCTGAACAATATCGAACACAGTTAGCGGCAACCCAAACAGGACCGCACCCTAACGCAAATCGCGCACCGTATCGCCCTCTACGAGCACACCGGGAATCAGCATGTGCTCCACGCCAGACGCACCCCCATCGGCGCCGGCAATCTTGTCAACCGCCCACATGCCGACGCGCTTGTTGTCAAAGCGCACCGTGGTCAGGCGACGGTCGGGCACGATATCGCCCAGGCTGTCGTCAACACCCGCCACGCTCACGTCCTGGGGCACGCGCTTTCCGCGCGACTCGAGTCCGCGAATGCAGCCGTAGGCCATGGCATCGTTGGAGGCATAGATGGCAGTACAGGTCGGATCGTCCGCCAGAGCTTGGCCTGCGGCATATCCGCTCTGTGCCGTCCAATCGCCACGAACGAGTCGCGGTGGCTCAATATCGTGCGCGCGCAATGTCTCGCGCCACCCCTCCTCGCGCTGCATGCCCGAAAGCGAGCGTTCGGGACACGAGATAAAGTGCACGGTCTTGTGCCCCTGCCCCAGCAAGTACTCGACAACCTGGCGCGAACAATCGAACTGATCGTTATCGACCGTCGAGCACAGCGGGTGCTCCAGCATGGTAACGAGCACCGTCTGCATACCAGGCAGCGGCTCAAAGGTGCCAAAGTCCGCCGGCATGCGATTCATGATCACGACCATGCCATCCACCGGCAGTGCGCTCATGCGCGACGATGCGCTCTCGAGGGTATACGGATGTCCATCTACTTTAGTGAGGGTAATGGCGTAGCCGTGCTTATCGGCGGCGGCGGCAAAGTCCTCCATACGGTCGAGGTTGCCGGTACCGGTAATTTTGAACATGGCGACGCCGACGGTCTTAAACTTGCCGCGGCGCAGCGATCGACCGGCATAATTGGAGCGATACCCCAGCTCGCGCATGGCGGCACGCACGCGCTCCTTGGTCTCGGGGCGCACGCTGGGTGAATCGTGGACGGTGCGCGAGACCGTCTGTTCTGAGACGCCCGCGAGGAGCGCCACTTACCGAGAACGGCATGGGCTACAAGGACCCCTACAAGGACGGTTTTGTGGACGACCAGCCGCGCATCGACTACATCGAGCAGCACTTGCGCTGGCTGCTCAAGGCCATGGAGGTGGGCGTCAACGTGGGCGGCTACTTCCTGTGGAGTCTGCAGGATCAGTTCTCCTGGACCAATGGTTACAACAAGCGCTATGGCTTCTTCTACGTTGACTTTGAAACCCAGAAGCGCACGCCCAAGGCAAGCGCCTACTGGTACAAGCACGTGGCGCAGACCCGTCGTCTGGACTAGCGGCTGGCGACCAGCGGAATTGCCCCGCTCACATAACCTGTCCCCATTTCTCAGCCGGGGGTGGCACGTCACACGGCGCGCCGCCCCCGGCCTTTTGTTTTTGTTCGGCTGGGGGGCCGTTTGTCTCGATCTGTAACATCTAGCCGAGTTTTTGGTCCCTAGCTGTTACAAATCAAGACAAACCGGGAAGACGGGGCCGAATTGTCTAAATCTGTAACACTAAAACCGGTTTTGGACGTCTGGTTGTTACAGATTGAGATAAACGCACAGGACAATCCTCTCAATCTCGATCTGTAACATCTAGCCGTGTATTTCGGTCCTAACTGTTACAGATTGAGATGAACGAGCCGAGCACGTCTACGCCCGCAAGTCCTTTACGCTGGAACGCTCGACCAACACGCCCGAGACGAGCGTACGGCTTCTGGAGCTCGGAGCTTCCAGACCCGCGACGACCTCGTTGAGCGCACGGACGCCCAGCTCGCGGTGGCGAAACTTCACCGACGTCAGAATCGAGTTGGGAATCGTCTTATAGAGCTCATCGTCGAAGCCGATCACGGACACATCATTGGGCACACTGAGCCCTTTGTCACGCAGAGCCATCATCACGCCGTTTGCCATGCAGTCGTTAGCAGCGAGGACCGCCGTGCAATCGGGTTTATCGGCAAGCACAAGGCCCGCGGCATAGCCACTATCCGCATTCCAATCGCCTTGCAGAGGCTCGGGCGGCTCAATGCCACGTGCCTCGAGTGCCGCACGCCAACCTTTCATACGACACTGGCTCGACAGCGACTCTTTCTTACCAGAGACGAAGTATACGTTCTTGTGCCCGCGATTTAAGAAGTACTCGCACGCCATACGCGCACCACCCTCTTGATCGTCACTAACGGTAGAGCAGGTAGGATGCTCCATCGGCGTGATAATCACCGTCTTGAGGTCCTTCGGTGCCTTAAAGGTATCAAAGTCATCGACCATCTGACGCAGGTTGAAGATCATGCCATCAACAGGCAGCTGCGACATCCTACGCGCCGCTTCGGCAAGGGTCATCTTCTCCCCCGCCCGCTTCTTAATCATCGTGAGCGCAAAGCCGCGTTCTTCGGCGGCATCGGCGATACCGTCAATCATGTCCACGGCGCCGCCCGACAAGTGGAACATCACCACGCCGATGCACCCGTAACGGCCCAACTTGAGTGAACGCGCGGCAAAGTTAGTTCGAAACCCGAGCGCCTCCATTGCGGAATGGACCTTATCGCGTGTCGACTCTCGCACGCTATCGGGCTCGTTGATCACGCGCGACACCGTCTTGAGAGAAACGCCCGCAGCAACTGCCACATCGTTCATTGAGACATTTTTCTTGTCCATCGTTGCCACTACTTCTCCAGTCGGTTTTGCATCGCTTGTTTTTTGCGTTCTAGCATACACTACCTGCCCGACTGACAAATCAGCCGTTTATCGGACAATATCGACCGTTCACCCGTAAATCCTTGTTGCTCTTCCAAAAATGTCTTACGTTGTCATTAACGAAATGACAACGTTGTCATTTCACAATGCCTTCCCTAAGCAGGAAGGTTTCCGGGCAGTCCTGACCATCCATCGACGACCAGTTCCATCCACATGCATCGCGCATCAAGTAGCAAAGGAGCTCTATGGACGCCATCGTAAAGATGCTCGAAAAGCATCAGCCGTTCTTTGAGAAGATCTCGAGGAACATCTACCTCCAGGCTATTAAGGACGGATTCCTTGGGTGCATGCCCATCGTCCTCACCTCTTCGATTTTCCTGCTCATTGCCACCCTTCCCGGCGTAGTCGGCATCACGCTGCCCCAGCCGCTCACCGACTGGTGCAACAAGCTGTACAACTTCACCATGGGCGTCATGGGCATCATGGTTGCCGGCACCACTGCCAAGAACTTTACGGCTTCCATGAACCGTCGCATGCCCGCCGGCAAAGTGCTCAACGACGGCTCCACCATGGTGGCCGCCCAGTGCAGTATGCTTTTGCTCGCCGTTACGCAGTTCACCACCAAGTTCAACGGCTCCGAGCTTTCGGTCTTCGACTGCACCAGCATGGGCACGCGCGGTCTGTTCTCGGCCTATATCGCCGCGTTCATCACCGTGTGGGTCTACAAATTCTGCGTCTCGCGCGATTTGACCATTAAGCTGCCCAAGGAGGTCCCGGGCGCCATCGCTCAGAACTTCCGCGACATCATCCCCTTTGGCGGCGCCGTCATTATCTGCGGCATCATCGATGTCGTCGTGCGCAACCTCATGGGCGTTCCGTTCTCCGAGCTGCTCATCAAGCTGCTCTCCCCGCTCTTCACTGCAGCAGAGACCTACCCCGGACTCATCCTTATTCAGGCAGCCACCGCGTTCTTCTGGTTCATCGGCGTCCACGGCCCCTCGATCGTCCAGCCGGGCATCGACCCCATCCGTCTTGCCAACCAGGCCGAGAACCTGCAGGTTCTGCTGGCCGGTGGTCACCCCGCCCACTCCCTCACCTTTAACATGTCGCTCGTGGGTGAGTTCGGCGGCACCGGCGCCACGTTCATCGTGCCGCTTCTGCTGATTCTCTTTATGAAGTCCAAGCAGCTCAAAGCCGTCGGTAAGGCCTCGATTGTTCCTGTTGCCTTTGCTGTCAACGAGCCGCTGCTCTTTGGCGCGCCGATGATCCTTAACCCCTACATGCTCATCCCCTTTGTTGCCGCCGGCTGCGTCAACGTGAGTGTTGCCAAGTTCTTTATCGACAACGTGGGCATGAACGGCTTCTCCTTCGTGGTGCCTTGGGCTACCCCCGCTCCCATCGGCATCTTCATCACCACGAACTTCCAGCTTATCGCCTTGGTGTTTGTCGCGATCATCATCTTGCTGGACGCCATCATCTACCTGCCGTTCTTGAAGGCATACGATAAGCTGCTCTGCGACCAGGAGGCCGAGCGCGCCGCCGAGCTGGGTCTTGAGTCCGATGGTGCTGCCACCATCGCCGCCAGCACCTCTGCGCCCGCTGTCGAGCAGACGACCGCTTCCGTCGAGACGACCGCTGCCGCCGCCGACAGCGAGCCTGTCGCCGATCAGCCCGAGCCCGCTGCCGATGCATCCGCTAAGAAGGATGTCGACGGCCTGAAGGTCCTCGTCCTGTGCGCCGGCGCCGGCACCTCTGCCATGCTTGCCAACGCCATCAAGGAAGGTGCCGCGCAGACCGGAGAGAACATCGCTTCCTCTGCAGGCGCCTATGGTCAGCACACTGCCATCATGGATCAGTACGACGTCATCGTGCTCGCCCCGCAGGTTCGTAGCTACTACAACGACATGAAGGCCGACACCGATCGTCTGGGCATTAAGCTGCTCGCTCCCCGCGGTAAGGAATATATCGACCTTACCCGCGACCCCGCTGGCGCCATCAAGTGGCTCCGCGAGAACCTCGACTAGTTCCTCCCTCTGTTGGTGCCCGGATTCCCGGTTCGGGCACCTCTCCCTATTCGTATCCCACAGAAAGGATGACTCATGACCAACCCCATGCAGTTCCCCGACGGCTTTGTGTTTGGCGGCGCCACCGCTGCTTACCAGGTTGAGGGCGAGACCCGTACGCACGGCAAGGGCAAAGTGCCCTGGGACGATTTCCTGGCAGCCCAGGGTCGCTTCTCCCCCGATCCTGCAAGCGATTTCTACAACAAGTACCCGGTCGATATTGACCTGTGCCAGCGCTTCAGCATCTACGGTATTCGCGTCTCCATCGCTTGGAGCCGTATCTTCCCCAACGGCACTGGCGAGATTAACCCCGAGGGCGTCGCCTTCTATCACGAGCTTTTCGCCACCTGCAACAAAGCCGGCGTTATCCCCTATGTCACGCTCGATCACTTTGATACGCCCGAGGCCTTTTACCAGAACGGCGGCGAGGGCTTCCTGACGCGCACGACGATCGACGCCTTTGTCGAGTACGCCAAGTTCTGCTTTGCCGAGTTCACCGAGGTCAAGCACTGGTTTACCTTTAACGAGATCCCTGCAACTGCCGAGGGCAGCTTTATCGTTGGCAACTGGCCGCACGGCGAGAAGTATCGCCTGGACAAGGCCTTCCAGCTCATGCACAACATGATGGTGGCCCATGCCAAGGCTGTCGTCGCCTTCCATGAGGGCGGCTTTGAGGGCGAGATCGGCATTGTCCAGAACCTGGAGCCCAAGTATCCCCTCGACCCCAACAGCGCCGCCGACTGCGAGGCAGCTCGCATGGCCGACGTCATCAACAACCGCTGGGTGCTCGACGCCACCTTCCGCGGCCACTATGCAGCCGACACCATGGAGGCTGCGACCAAGCTGGCCCATATCGCCGGCGGCGAGCTCGACGTCCGCGACGAGGACATCGCCGCGCTGACCGCCGCGCTCCCCTATAACGATTGCCTGGGCGTCAACACCTACAAGTGCCAGTTCCTGCGTGCCGCCGAAGGCGAAAACGACATCAACCACAATGGCACCGGCGACAAGGGCTCCTCGCGCTGGTTCCTCAAGGGCGTTGGCGAGGCATGCGTGCGCGAAGGCGTACCCACCACCGATTGGGACTGGATCATCTATCCCGAGGGCCTGTACGACCTGCTGCTGCGTATTAAGAACGATTACCCCAACTACAAGAAGATCTACATCACCGAGAACGGCATGGGCTATAAGGACGACTTCGAGGACGGCTTTATCGACGACGCCCCTCGCATCGACTACATGCGTCAGCATCTCGCATGGGTCCTCAAGGCAATCGACGGCGGCGTAAACGTCGACGGTTACTTTGTGTGGTCGCTGCAGGACCAGTTCTCCTGGACCAACGGCTATAACAAACGTTACGGCCTGTTCTACATCGACTTCGAGACCCAGAAGCGCTATCCCAAGGCGAGCGCGTACTGGTACAAGAACGTCGCGGAGACCGGCCTGCTCATGGCCTAATTCAAGCCGCATACCCCCTGTCGGCCGCATGTGAAATCCTCCACGGGTTCGCATGCGGCCTTTTTGTTTGGCTCGGCCCGAGCAGGCCATTTGTCTCGATCTGTAACATCTAGTCGAGTATTTCGGCCCTAGCTGTTACAGATCAAGATAAACGGAATGACTGGGCCGAGAGATCTCGATCTGTAACATCTAACTCGCTTTTCGCCGTCTAACTGTTACAGATCGAGACAAACGCCACAGGTCAATCCCTTTAATCTCAATCTGTAACATCTAGCCGAGTTTTTCGATCCCAACTGTTACAGATCGAGACGATTCGACGGTATCGTCCGCATGGACACACCGTGGTACAATTGTGTCCCAATGCAAAGGAGGTACCTATGTCAGCTTGTGTGCCCGTCCGAGATATGAAGGACACTGCTGCATTCACTACGCTTGTTGAGTCTGAGCGCGACGTCACCGTAACTAAGAACGGCTACGAGGCCATGCACTGCATCAGCAGCGACCAGTATCGCCTCATGCAAGAAGAAATCGCCAAGGCAAAACTGCTGTCTCGTATGATGTTGGCAGAAGACGAAATATCGCAAGGCGACTACAGCGATTACGAATCCTTCGCGGCTTCGATACGAGACAAATATGACCTATAACGTCGTAATCCTCAAAAGCGCGCGATATGAGTACGAGAGTATTGTCGGATACCTTGCTCAAATCCTCAAGAATCCGCGTGCAGCAGGCAATTTTGTCGCTGAGTTTGAATATCAGCTTGATCTGCTTCGCGAGCAGCCGCTCCTACGCCCCCTCTCGCACATGCAAGAGCTGGCGGCACGTAATTACCGATCGTTTCCCGTCAACAACTACGTGTGCCTTTATAAGTTTGAGCACGAAACAATCTATATCGCCCACATCTTTCATCAGTCACAGGACTACGCCCGCCTGGTCTAGCCCACAAGCTGAATACTTGGCCCGAGCGCATTTGCGTGTCATATCGCGTCACGTTGACGCGTAAAATGACGCGCAAATGGCGTTTTTACTTATACGTGTCATTCCGCACGTCATATTGAAGCGATAATCCCCGCGCCGGCAGGGGGCAGAAGTATCGCCTGCAGCGCTAGTTAGCAAATGACCCGCGTGTGTTCCTCGATGGCGGTGCGGTCCTCGGCGGTAATACCCGGCTCGCACACCACGGCGTCCAAATTGTCCAGGCGGCAGAAGGTGTAGAAGTCGCGCTTGCCGATCTTGCTGGAGTCGGCGATCAGATAGCGCGAGTCGGCCTTGCTAAAGGCGAGCTGCTGGATACGGCCCTCTTCCATGTTAGACGTGGACACGTCGCCGTCCAAAATGCCGTTGGCGCCGATATAGGCTGCGTCGATTCCCAGTGCGCGCAGGGTATCCTCGGCCATGGGGCCCACAAAGGCGGCGGTGCGGCGGCGATACATGCCACCCACGAGGCACAGGTCGCAATCTTCGCGCGCCTCGAGCAGGTTAAACACCGAAAGCGAATTGGTCACAATGCGCAGGCGAAACGCCGGCAGCATCGAGGCCATCTGCTCAACTGTGGTGCCCGTGCCCAAAAAGATGGTCGAGCCTTCCTCGATAAGTTCCACAGCACGGCGCGCAATCTGTAGCTTTTCCTCGGCATGCTTGGTGCGCTTTTCGCTGTGCGAGTACTCATGGCGCAGCATAGCGTGGGGACGGCCCTGTGCACTGCGGGCTCCGCCGTGCACGCGCTCGATCTCGCCTAGGCTCGCGAGCTCCTCAAGATCGCGGCGAACCGTCATGTCCGAGACGCCTAGCGCATCAGAAATCTCTTTAACCAAGACCGTGCCCTGCTCCTCGAGCAGCTGACGAACCTTATCCTGACGCTCCGCCTTGATCATTTTTTCTCCTTTGAGTGATTTTGTTCGCAGTTATAGTAATCGAACAGTTATGCTCACTCACCCTAAACGGTCGATTTTCCCGGTGAACGGTAGAAAACTCGGTGTCAAACGGAGAATGACGAATTATTTTGACGCAAAGAGCCCGCCAAAAAATGTGCAAAAAGCTGCGGTTTTAAAGTCATTTCAATCCAATGCGCCTCAATTAAGCAAATTGAACTTTACCGAACAATCGAAAACAGATTGACACTAGTTCTCTTTGACTTAAATATTTAGCGACTTAAACAAACAGATTCGAACATGTTCGATCTGCATGGAACGGAAGGAGTTGCAGACATGTCCGCAGAGAGCAATCTGTTCTTCGAAGATACCGTGTTTGTTTGCGACCGCACCACGCAAGAAGAGGTCTTTACCGAGATCGCCAATAAGCTGTCGCTCAAAAACTATGTGGCGCCCGCGTTTCTCGAGAACATCATCGAGCGCGAAAAGGGCTACCCCACCGGCATGGATATGTCTGTCGTCGACCCCGAGTTGCCCAGCTTTGCCGTTCCTCACACCGAGGTCGAGTTCGTTCACACCCGTCGCATCGTCCCCGTCAAGCTGACGACCCCCGTCGAGTGGCACTCCATGATCGACCCCTCGCAGACCTTCCCCGTCTCGTTCCTGTTCATGATCCTCAACGACGACAAGGAGGCCCAGGTGGGCATCCTCGCCAAGATCATGGACTTCGTTAACGCTCTTGGCACCGATCGCGTCAAGGAGCTGTTCTCCATGACCGACGCCAAGGCCATCTACCAGTTCTTGGTCGACAACTTTCCTGCCGACTAGCCAACCACCCTTAGGAATCCGCGGAATAACCCGCATAGAGAAAGGAATTCATCATGATTAAGGTTCTCGCAGCTTGTGGCGCCGGTGTTAACTCCAGCCATCAGATCAAGGACGCCATCGAGTCCGAGTTCAAGAATCGCGGCTACAACCTGCACTGCGATGCCGTGATGATCAAGGACGTTAACGAGGAGATGCTCTCTCAGTACGACATCTTCGCTCAGATCGCCAAGACCGATTTTGGCTTTGAGGTTAAGACCCCGATCGTCGACGCCGGCCCGATCCTCTATCGCATGCCTGCTATGGCTAAGCCGGTTTACGACAAGATCGAGGCCATTATCAAGGAAAAGGGTCTCAACTAATCATTTGCAGCTTCGCTCTGCACAATCTTTGGCTTTAAGGAAGATGACGACCGGGAACGGCATCTTCCTTTTTTAAGGCAACATACGGAAAAGGAAACACTCTTTTAGGAAAGAGGGAGACATGGACGCAGTAATCGGGTTTGCTAATGCCGTCTTTCAGCCGCTGATCGACCTTGGCGCAGCCCCTATGATGACCATCGTTTTGACGGTTATTGCCCTACTCTTCAAAGTTAAGTTTACCAAGGCCCTCGAGGGCGGCCTTAAGCTCGGTATCGCCATTACCGGCATCGGTGCCATCATCAACATTCTGACGACGGCTTTCTCGAGCGCCATGACGACGTTCGTTGAGTCCACCGGCCTTCAGCTCACCGTCACCGACGTGGGTTGGGCACCGCTGGCCACCATCACCTGGGGCTCTCCCTACACGCTGTACTTCCTGATGGTGCTCGTCATCGTCAACATCGTGATGATCGTGCTCGCCAAGACCAACACCATCGACGTCGACATCTTTGACGTCTGGCACCTCGCCTTCGTCGGCCTTGCCTGCATCTACTTTGGCGCCAACATCGTCGTCGCCACGCTGCTCGTCGTCTTCGTCGGCGTCATGAAGATCATGAACTCCGACCTTATGAAGCCCACGTTCAACGATCTTTTGGGTGCTCCCGAGGAGAACCCCATGACCACGACTCACATGAACTACATGATGAACCCGCTGGCCATGCTGCTCAACAAGATCATCGACAAGGTGCTCCCCTTCCTCGATAAGTACGACTTCGACGCTGCCAAGCTCAACAACATGATCGGCTTCTGGGGCTCCAAGTTTGCTATTGGTATCTACCTGGGCGTCTTCGTCGGTCTGCTTTCGCACCAGACCCCGCAGCAGATCTGCACGCTCGCCTTTACCGCCGCAACCTGCCTTGAGCTGTTCTCTATGATCGGTTCTTGGTTCATCGCAGCCGTTGAGCCGCTGTCTCAGGGCATCTCCGACTTTGCCAACAACAGCAAGTGGCTCCAGGGCCGTACCCTCAACGTCGGCCTCGACTGGCCCTTCATCGCCGGCCGCGCCGAGATCTGGGCTGCCGCCAACATCCTCGCCCCCATCATGTTGGGTGAGGCTCTGCTGCTCGCCAACGTTCCTTGCCCCCTCTCCCCGACTGGCACTTGGAACGGTCTGCTGCCGCTCGGCGGCATCATCGCCATGGGCCTGACGCCGGCACTGCTCGTCGTCACCCGCGGCCGCGTGATCCGCATGGTCGTTATCGGTGCCGTCCTGCTGCCCGTCTTCCTGGGCGCTGGCACCCTCGTCGCCGACTTCGTCACCTTTACCGCTAAGACTGTCGGCGCTTTCCCCGATGGCGTTACTGGCCTGATTTCTCAGACCACCATGGAAGGACCTGTCGAGAAGTTCCTGGCCTTCTTCGTGGGCAAGGCGACCACGGGCGATGTGACCATGATTATCGCTACGGTCGTTTCTATCGTCATCTACGTCGCGCTCTTCGCTTGGTATCGCAAGCAGATGATCGCTCGTAACATCGAGTACGCGAAGCAGGACAAGTGCACCCTCTCGCCGCTCACCACCGGCAAGTTTACCGAGGAGGACCTCAAGGCTGCTAAGGAAGCCGAGTCCGCAAAGGCAAACGCCTAACTCATTGCCACATATCCCCTGTGGAAGAAACCCGTCGCATCCCGGCGGGTTTCTTTTTTTTCGTCCACAGTAAGTCAATCATCACTTTTTTGAGAAAAATACCCCCTGCTTTAGTGGGGTGTAGTGATAATCTCGCCTGTTCGCGCTACAGTTTGTCCGAAATATCTCGATGTTAGGAACCAAATGATCACTTCCGAGCTTTTCGGCACCGCGCCGTGCGGTACCCCCGTTCATCGTTACACCCTCAACGGGCCCGAGATCTGCGTTCGCATTATGGACTATGGCGCCACCGTGCTGGGTATCGATGTGCCTGACATTCCCGGCAACGTGCGCGATGTGGTGCTGGGCTTCGATAAGCTCGAGGATTACTTTGACAACCCCGCCTGCTTTGGCGCGACCATCGGCCCTGTGGCCAACCGCACTGCAGGTGCCACGATCACCATCGCTGGCACGGACTGGCATATGCCGGCCAACGAAGGCGCCAACAACCTACACAGCGATCTTGAGCACGGCCTGCACAAGCGCGTGTGGGACGTTGAGCTCGACGATACTCACAACGCCGTGCGCATGACCACCTCGCTTAAGGACGGTGAGCTGGGTCTTCCCGGCAACCGCACCTTTACCGCCGTGTTTACCGTTACACGCACCGGCGTCTTTCGCATCGAGTATGGCTGCGAGAGCAACCGCGCCACCTACGTGTCCATGACCAACCACACGTACTTTAACCTTGCCGGTCATAACGCCGGCATGGACTGCGAGCACTTCTTTGTTGCCAACGCTGCCCACTACCTCCCCATCAACGACCAGAATATCCCCACCGGCGAGATCGCTCCGGTCGAGGGCACGCCGTTTGATTTCCGTGAGCTGCGCCCCGTCGCGCCCGGCATGGAAGCCGACGACCCGCAGATTAAGCAGGCCCGCGGCTACGACCACTGCCTGTGCATCGATGGCTATCAGTACGGTCGCAACCTGCGCCGCGCGATGCACGTCGAGGAGATGTGGACCGGTCGTGAGCTGGACTACTACACCACTGCCCCGGGCGTGCAGCTCTACACCGGCAACTGGCTGGGCGACGAGCACGCCAAGGACGATGCCAACTATGGCTGGGGCGCCGGCTTTGCCCTCGAGGCAGAGATGTACCCCGACACGCCGCACCAGCCGCTGTTCCCGCAGGGCATTGTGGGCCCGGGTCACCCCTATAGCAATGTGATCGAATACCACTTTATGAGGCACTAAGCCCATAACGCAACATATCGCACAGCAGCGCCCGCCGGCACCAACGCCGACGGGCGCTTTTTCATCTTTTGGGCTCATTTTCGCTGGGACTGTATGAGTGACATATCAAAACTACGCCCATTTACTACATTTAGCCCGGAATGCTCGACCATGCACCGGTTTTTGTTAAATTCGCGAGCCGTCTACCTGCGGTTTTGTTTTTCTCAAATTCGACATGCTCGGCGATAGCCGATCAAACGTAGTAAATGGGCATAGTTTTTGGCAGGTGGCATCGCACGCGTCCCTCGCAAGGGCAAAAATGATCCATTTTCCTCCATCCCCAAGGGATCAGTTGAACAGATTGCCGATGGGGTCGGGGGCGGAACTGGGAAGATAGCGGATTTCTAACTCTATGCCGAGTTCTTGCAGCTCTTTAAAGGCGGCGGCATCTGCCTCGCCTACGGCAACGACAGGCGTTACAGAGCGCTTGCCCTCCCCTGCCTGCATATGGCCAATGCTGATCTTGGTGATCGGCACACCACCCTTAACCAGCGCGAGCGCATCAGCGGGTGAGGCCACCATAATCAGAATCCATTGACGCGGCGTTGCGGTATGAACGATGTCGACGGTCCTTCGCACCGAGAAAAACCGCGTCCAAACGCCTTCTGGGGCCGCCACTCTCATAGGGGCCCATTGGCGCGAATCTGCCGCGATCTCATCGTTGGCGATTAGGACGAGGTTGGAACCCACGGCTTCGTTCCATAGCTCAACGTCTTGCCCGTCAATGAAACGGTCGTCGATACGCGTGAGAAGGATCTTGGGTTGAGCCATGGCTGCCCCATTCTGTTTGAGACCCATACGAGCGGGACGTCGGCCACCAACTCAACAGCAGGTCAAGCACCAAATGGGTACCGCAGACATCACGCCTCTAATATTAGTGCATTTAAAGTGAGAAAAGCCGTCAGAACACTTGCGCGGATGCGCGATGTCCCGTATCATAGACAGCCGTTGACGCCTCAGTTGCGTCACCACATGGCCGCCAGCGTAGCTCAGTTGGTAGAGCACCGCTCTCGTAAAGCGGGGGTCACCGGTTCGAGCCCGGTCGCTGGCTCCATTGCACAAGATAGCCGCCTTCGGGCGGCTTTTTTGTTGCCGATTTTGAGTGCGTGCGTGCCAATCCACGTATCGTAACGGCCTCAACTCCCCTACTCAAAAACAGAAAGCCCCGCCAACCGCAATCCCCAAAGGAACCGCGATCAGCGGGGCCCAAGCGCGTTCCTCCAAGGGATAACGCTCGCAAAACGAACAGCTCAGCCGAGCGGCTCGTTACTCCTCCCAGTAAGCGTCTGCAAGCAGCTTAAAGCAGATCTTCTTGACCGGCTGCGCGCCATCGCCCGGGAACTCGAGCGTGGGCATGTGAGGCTCGCCGGCAACAAACAGCGCAAACTTGTCGTCAGCAAGATCGCCGGCGATCGAGGCGTCGGAATCGACCAAATCGTAGTCGTCCTTCTCGTCAAACTCCTGAACCAGCGTCAGGCTGCCCGTGGCAACCTTAAAGGCCTCGCGACCCTCGACGTCGATCTGCAGGTCGTGATAGCGCTGATGCGTCTCGTAGTGGGCCTCGGCTTCGGGACGCGTCGTGGGAGCCATGACGTTCGCAAAGACCTTGTCGCCCAGAATCGAATGGCTGCCGACCTCGAGCTTCGCCGGATCGTTCTCCTCGAGCCAGTCGATCAGCACGTCGAGGCCCTTGAGCATTCCACGGTACTCCTCGATATCGCCCAATGCACCGTAAATCATCTAAATCCCCTCTCGGATCGTTTCTTTGGCGGCTACTCGGCAAACGCATTACCGACGCTGTTGCCACCCACATGCGTCTCGACCAGGGTAAGGTCGGGATTGAACACGACAGTGTCGGCGTCGCGCCCCGGCATAATGCTACTGCACTTGTCGTCGACATGAGCTGGCAACCGATGCCGGGGCCGCAGCACAAGCTCCTACAGCTCGGTCACGACAACGCCGTTGTAAACCTCGTCCCAACGATCCATAACCAAGTGGCCAGTCATGGGATCCATGGCATTGAGCTTGCCGCAGGTGTTGGCGGTACGCAGCACCGTCTCGTCGTCGGCTCCGGCAGCAATCGCATGTGCGAAGCCGGCAATGGTCGAATCGCCAGAGCCCGTAGCGTTAACGGCGGGGATATCGGGGGTCTTGGCGCGGAACGCACGGCCGTTATGGAAACCAACGGAGCCGGCAGCGCCCATAGATACGACGACCCAGGGGATATCGGAGAAGCGGGCGTCAGAGGCGAGCGCGGAACGGAGCTCGTCCACATCGTCGGTGGTAAAGCTCGTGCCCAGAAGGCCGTTAATTTCGGTCAGGTTAGGCTTAACCAGCTCAGGCTTGACCTCGGACTTGAGCGCAGCCTCGAGCGAGGCGCCCGAGGTATCGAGCAGCACCTTGGCGCCGGCGTTCTCTGCAATGCCCGTGATCTTGGCGTAGTAGTCCGCCTCGACGCCGCGGGGCAGCGAACCCGAGATGGTAACGACATCGGCCTTGCTCGCAAGCTCGGCGAACTTGGCGGTAAAGGCATCGAGCTCCTCGGGGGCAATCGTCGGGCCGCTCTCGAGCAGCTCGGTCTGGTTGCCGGCGTGGAGGATGTTGAGACAAATGCGAGTCTCGCCCTTGATGGGCACAAAATCATTCTTAATGCCGTTGGCATCCATGAGCTCGGCCATATAGGCGCCCATATGACCACCAAGCAAGCCGGTTGCCACGACATCGTCGCCCAGCTGGCCCAGGACGCGGGCCACGTTGAGGCCCTTACCGCCGGCGGTCTTTTCGGGCGTCACGCGGTTGACGTCGTCGATAATGAGCTCATCGAGCTGATAGCGCGTATCGACGGACGGGTTCATCGTAACGGTGAGGATCATTTCTAGCTCCTTATCTCGCAGGCTCCTTATGCCTTGCAAAACGAATTGGCTACATGCGACTACAGAATCTCGATTGTGAACGAGCGCACGATGGTTTCTTTGGGCTTGGCGATAAGGCAGCCGCGCTTGTGCTCAAGCACGTCATCCTCATCGGAACAGGTCGAGAGGCCGCCCCAGGGCTCAACTGCCACAAAATCACCCTCGGGCTTGCTCCACACAATGAGGTACGGGAAGCCCTCAAAGCTCAGGCGAACACCCTTGTCCTCGCCCTTTTTGGAAAGCGTGACCTGACGGCTCTCGAGCACGTCAAAGATGGTCTCCGCAAAATCGAAGAGCTCATGTGACAGAGGCAGCGTCTTTCCCACCATGGGGTTCTTGGAGCGGTTGGTCACGTCAATCAATCCGGTCGAGGGAACGGCGGTGCAGAGCTCCGCAGCCTCGTCTTTCTCAAAACGCAACTCGTAGTCCGTATAGGCCTCGCCCTCGTCGAGCGGACACCTAAAGCCGGGGTGTCCACCGATAAAGAAAGGCATGTCCTCGGTGCCCTCGTTGGTAACCTCATAGGAGACACGCACGGCGGCGTCCTCGAGCGTATAGCGGGCGACAAGTTTAAACGGATACGGATAATCGCTCAGCAGCGCGGCGTTATCCTCGGATGCCAGGCACATAGCCAGCTCGTTTGTGCTTTGGCTCAACAGCTTCCACTCCTGCTTGCGCGCAAACCCATGGCGGGCGAGCTTCACATGATGTCCGGCAAACGTCATGGCGCTGTTATCGCGCAAACCTCCGCAAATCGGGAAGCAAATCGGTGCCTGGCCGGACCACACGGCGGGATCGCCCTGCCACAAGTACTCGCGACCTCCAGCCTCAATCGAGGTAAACGAACCACCGGCCGTGGAGACCTTGATAGAAATCGAATCGTTGGAGAGAGCGTATTCCATTGTTCATCCTTTCGAACAACTGCTTTTTGCTCGCAAGAACCCGTCTCGGCCCTGACCAAAGGACAAACCCGCACGTTCATCGATGCGTCCGGTTTCCCAGCCATGCAACGGGGTACCATACAGACATTGATGCAATTACAGCTGAAAGGCCTTCTTATGCGAACCATCATCCTTTATGCCTCACACCACCACGGCAATACGAAAAAGCTCGTGGACGCCATCGTCGAGGCGCACCCCGAGATCGATACCCTCGACGTGAAGTCACTCGGTAAAAACGAGTACCCCGACCTGCACGAATACCATCTGATCGGTGTCGCCACGGGCATCTATTACTCCGAGATCGACAAGGACATGGCACGCGTGCTCACGAACGTGCTGCAGCCGCAGGACAAGGTGTTTGGCCTTATGACCTACGGTGGCAAAAACAAGTGGTACGGCAAGGATATCGATGGCATCTGCCGCATGAGGCAGGCCATCTTTATGGGCGTCTACGGCTGTCCCGGCTTTGATACGTGGGGGCCGTTCAAACTCACCGGCGGCGTCCAGAAGGGACACCCGACCGCTGAGGAAATTAAGGGCGCCGTCGACTTCTTCGACAAGATCGAAGACGAGTATGGCGACATCATCGTCGAAGAGTACGCCAAGCGCGAGAAGCGTCTAGCATACGAAAAGGAGCATCCCGCGGGGGGTCTTGTGGCCGGCGTCAAGCGCACGGCAAAGAAGATCGTTAACAAGCTGTAACTGTTAAGGTGCTTTTGAGCGTTTAACCCATACGGCGGGTCCGAGCAGATTCGGGCCCGCCGTCTTTTTCTATCGTTAATCGGTAAAGGCGTTGCCGACGCTCTGGCCGCCAACATACGTCTCGACGAGGGTGAGCTCATGGTCGAACACGACAAAGTCGGCGTCGCGACCCGGCATGATGCTGCCGCACTTATCCTCGATGTGCGCAGAGCGAGCCGGCACCTCGGTTGCCATGCGAATGGCGATATCAGCGCTGGCGATGCCCCAATCGACAATGTTCTTGACGCCCTGGGCAAGCGTGAGCACCGAGCCGGCAATGCTTTTGCCGTCGGCGAGCCAGCACAGGTTGTCCTTCATGATGACGTCCATGCCACCACTGGTGTAGCTGCCCTCGGGCATGCCGCCGCAGCCCAGGCAGTCGGTGATGAGCACCGTGTGCTGCCAGCCCTTTGCCTGCAGCAGTGCCTTGATGGCGGCAGGGTTTACGTGCTTGCCGTCACAGATGATCTCGGCGTAGGTCTCGGGCGTGGACATGGCAGCACCCACGACACCGGGCTCACGGTGATGCAGACCGCGCTGGCCGTTATAGGTATGCGTAAAGCAGCTGGCACCGGCATTGATAGCGGCGATGCACTCATCGTAGGTGGCGTCGGAGTGACCGATGCTGGTCACCACGCCCTTGGCGTTCAGAGCAGCCGCATAAGCAGCGGCACCGTCGCACTCGGCGGCCATGGCGCTCTTAACGATGCGACCGCCCGCAGCCTCCTGCCACTGGTCGAAAACCTCCTCGGAGGGGTCAATCAGGTAAGCGGGGTTCTGCGCGCCCACGTGCTTCATGGTAAAGAAGGGGCCCTCCAGGTAGATGCCCTGAATGCGGGCACCGCAGAAGTCGGGGCCGCGGCCCTCGTCCGCCTTGGCGATAGCAGCGCAGGCGTCCTTGATCTGTTCGACGCCATCGGTGAACGTCGTGGGCAGCCAGCTGGTGGTACCGCGACGGGCGAGCTCGGTTGAGCTGATATCGATGCCCTCGGGATCGTTATCGGTAGTTGAGTGGTTGTAGAAGCCATGGATGTGAGTATCGACCATACCCGGTGCGATCCACGATCCCGTGTAGTCCTTAATCTCGCAAGAGGGCTCGTCGGCCTGCCAGGCGCCAAAAACGCCATCCTCGACCATAAGATAGCCGCCCAGTTGCGGGCCTGCCGGCAAGAAGAACTTGTCAGCCTTAATTGCGTACGTGCTCATATGCACTCCTCGCTTCTAAAGCAGTTGACTGTGGTAATGCTTATACCCAGCTCACGTAAAACAAAAAGCGCCCGCCCGCCGTTATGAGCGGACGGGCGCCCTTACAGGGGGACGCGATTAAGCGGTGAAGGGGTGAATCGTCACGCCCTTAACCACGCGGTTGACCGTGCCGGTGGGGCTCGGCGTATCGGGCGTGTTGCCCACGCGGACGGAGTTGAGCAGGCTGATAGCCTGGGCAAACATCACGAACGGCAGAGCAAGGTAACCCTCGGGAAGTGCCTCGTAGCCCTTAAAGGTGAAGGACTCACCCTCATAGACGGTGGCACCTTCCTGCTGAACGGCGATGGTGTGCTGAGCGATCTCGTCGACACCGATCTCGTTGAGGATGTCGATGTCGTACTGACGGGTGTAGGCGTCGTTGTTGACGAACACGAAGACGAGCGTCTTATCGTCGACGAAGGACTTAGGTCCGTGACGATAGCCCATGGAGGTGTCGTAGGAAGTAGCGACCAGACCGTGAGCGAGCTCGAGGATCTTGAGCTGGCTCTCCTGAGCAAGGCCACCGAAGGAGCCAGAACCCAAGTAGGTCACGCGGTTGAAATCGCCAGCCAGGTAATCGGCGATCTCGGGCTCACGGGAGATGACCTCCTCGCCCATCTTGGCAATCGTCTCGACCCACTCGGCCTTCTGCTCGTCAGAGGCAGTGTCGAAAATAAGGGTGGAGAGCAGGGTCATGCAGGAATAAGAACCGGTCATGGCGAAGCCCTTGTCGTTGGCGCGCGGAATGAGCAGCGTCAGCGCATTGGGATCATCGGCAGACTCGACGGCAAGCTTGCCCTCGGGAGCGCAGGTGATGTTGAGGAACTTGACGTTGTGGACGAGCTCCTTGGCAACGGCAACGGCGGCAAGGCTCTCGGGGCTGTTGCCAGAGCGGGCAAAGGAAACCACGAGCGTGGGATCCTCGGCGCGCAGGAAGTCGCGCGGGGCGCTCACGATGTCGGTCGTGGCGATGGGCTTAAAGTCGTAGAGATCAGTGTTGCCAGCGTGACGCAGGTACGGGGCGCAGGTATCGCCAACGTAGTCGGACGTACCGGCACCGGTGAAGACAACGGACAGACGACCCTCGCCCATAGCGCGAGCCTCGGCCAGGAAGGCCTCGATGGCCTCCTTGTTCTCGCGATAGATGTTGAGCGTATCACGCCAAAGCTCGGGCTGCTGAGCAATCTCGGCCGTGGTGATCTGGGCGCCGAGCTCGGTGAGCTCCTCGACACTCTTCTCGAACATTTCTAATACCTCTCTCTAGAAGTAATCCTCTGACGTGCAATTATACACTTCGGTTGGTTATCTGGTAGTAACCAGTTAAATGCAAAGAATCACCATATGGAAACGATGCGAGCACTAGTTACTGCGCTGGTGGTAAACCTTGTATTTAAACTGATCGGCACGAGCAACCGAGAGTGTGTACTCCACTACCTCGTTTGACTCGTTATACGTAGTCCTGACCAAATCGAGCACAGGCGAGCCCTCGACAATTCCCAAAAGGTGGGCATCGGTGGGACGGGCTATGCTCGCATAGAACTCCTCTTCGGCCACGCGAATCTTTTGCTGAAAGTCCTGCTCAATCACATCGTAAAGCGGCTTACGCTCCAGCAGCGGTCGCTTTAGGGACAGAAATTGACGAACCGGTAGATAGCTGCGTTCGACCATCATGGGCATGTTGTCGGCAGAGCGAAGGCGCTTGAGCTTAAAAATGCGATCACCGATGCGCAATCCCATATGCTCGGCCAGATTCTTATCGGCCTCCATCTCGCAAAACTCGAGAATCGTGGTCTCGGGTTCTCGACCCATCGCGCGCATCTGCTCGGTAAAGCTGTAGGACTGCATAAGATTGGTTGCTTTTGCCGAACGGTCGGTCACAAAGGTACCGCGACCGTGCTGCCGAACCACCAGTCCTAAACGCTCCAGTTCCTGCAGAGCCAGGCGTACCGTAGTGCGCGAGAGACCATAGCGCTCCGAAAGTTCGCGCTCGGAAGGAATCATGTCACCGGCGCGATATTCATGGTCAATCTTTTCGGTCAGAATATCGACCAGCTGATCGTACAGCGGTTGCTTACGCGCTCCGATCGCCATCCTATCCTCCCTTTTGCTCGAATTCGGCTAACTACCTAGGGTGTTATGCATTATCTGTCTGCCACACCCGAATCATTAAGAAAACAAAAGCCGCGCGCTCTTTCGAGCACGCGGCTTTTAACATACACATGGCTTAAGGGGTCGGGGTGTGAGCCGCGTAGGGACACACCCCTCAAGCTAGAGCCTTACCAGATGCTCGGCCAGAGACCAAGCGGGCCAGCGCCCAGGATGCCAAGGACGAAGAGCAGGAGAATGCCCTTGGTCGGGGTCCAGCTGTGCTTAGCGAACATGTAGTAAAGCAGCAGCGTAAGCATAAGCGGGACGAGCTTCGGGACGATGGTGTTGAGGGTGTCGGCAACAGAGAAGTTGACCGGATCCTCGGTAACGGTGCCGTAGGTCACGGACTCCATGCCGTTACCCAGATCGGTGACGCCGCACTCGACAGCGTTGCCGTCGGCATCGGAAGCGGTAAGGGCGTTGCCGTCCTTATCGGTCATGGCGATGGTACCGGCCTCAGCGGTCTCGGTATCGATGCCCTCCATACCGGTGAAGTTCTCGGCCTCCTTCTCGGAGACGATCACGGTAGTAGCGGAGAGACCACGGGTGGTGCCGTTGGGGATCTGGAGGTTGATCTGGGTGCCACCCATGGTGACGACCAGGCAACCGACGACGAAGACGCCCATGATGGAAGCGGCACGCGTGAAGGCCTGCATGTTGGCGGTCAGAGCGTCAATAGCGCTGGTGCCAAGCTTGTAAGACCAGTTCATGAGCCAGAAGCGCAGAGCGAACTGGACGACGTTGAAGATCACCAGGAAGATGATCGGTGCAGCGGCGTTGCCGTTGATGGCCATGTTGGAGGTGATGCCGGCCGTGATAGGCACGAGCGTCAGCCAGAACAGGGCGTCACCGATACCACCGAGCGGGCCCATTGCGGCGACGCGGACGGCGCGGATCGTGGGGATGTCAACCTTGTTCTGCTCGAGCGAAAGCACGATGCCCATAACAAAGGTGACAAGGAACGGGTGGGTGTTGAAGAACTCCAGGTTGTGGCTCATGGAAGCCGCGAGGTCGTTCTTGTTGGTGTGGATCTTCTCCAGACCGGGGATGATGGAGTAGAGCCAGCCAGCGGCCTGCATGCGCTCGTAGTTGAACGATGCCTGCAGGAAGCAGGAGCGCCAAGCCATCTTGTTGAGGGTCTTCTGGTCGAGCTGCGGAGCAGGAGTGAGATCCTCGTAGTGCTCCGGGATCACATACTCATTAGATGCCATCTTCGAAGTCACCTCCGTCAGAAACAGCTGCACCCTTCAGCTCGGTCTGCTGCTGGAAGTCCCAGAAAGCGATGCCGAAGCCGATGAGAGCGAGGATGAGCAGAGCAGGGGTTGCCAGCGAATCGTTGGCAACGGTGATGAGCGCGAGGCCAAAGCCCATGAGGAAGAAGCCCCACATATCGCGGTTCATCATAACCTTGAGCAGGACGGCGAAGCCGACGAAGCGCATCATGCCGCCTGCAGCGGACAGACCGGTCTGCAGCCAAGTCGGGATGGCGGAAGCGATGGTCTGACCAATGGTAGCGCCAGCGATGAAGAACAGGGTGACGACGACAGCGAAGATCAGGCCGAGCAGAGCCATGGCGAAGTAGTTCAGGCGCTCGATGCCCTTGGTGTCCGCGTTGTGAGCCATGTTATCGGCCGTGGACATAAGCGGGGACATAAGCGTGAAGACCAGGGTAACGCCGAGCTGGCCAAGCAGAGCGAACGGAATGGCGAGACCGACTGCCGCGTTGGGCTCGAGGCCCGTGGCGATAGCGAGAATGGCTGCCATGATGCCGCCGATGACGGCGTTAGGCGGCTGAGCGCCTCCGATCGGCATGTTGCCGATCGTCATGAGCTGATAGGTACCACCCACGAGAAGACCGGTGTTGAGGTCGCCAAGGATAAGACCGATGACGGCGCCGGTGACGATGGGCTGATAGAGAGACTCGAGGAAGTCAAACTGGTCGATTGCCGCGATGAACGTGACGACGAAGACCAGAGCGATCTGGATGATCGAGTATTCCATCTTGCTCCTCCTTTCAAAATGTATGTACGCACTTTGGATTTCACGTACAGAACGTCAGGGTTTCACTCCTGACAACGTGGATCACGAGGATTACGAGAAGAGCTTGCTCGTGTCCTCAACAGGCGTGCTCGGAACGCGCCTGATCTCCAACTCCACCCCCAATTCCTGCAGCTCTTTAAACGCAGCGACATCCTCGTCGTTAACTGCGACGGAGGTGGCGACTTGGCGCTTTCCTTCCGACATGTGCATGTTGCCGATGTTTACCTTCTTTATAGGCACACCGCCCTTGACGAGCGTAAGCACGTCTTCCGGTGTTTCGGCCACGATGAAGATCTTCTGGCGCGGGCTCGCCTTGCCAATGACGTCGATGGTCTTCTGCAGAGAGAAGAAACGCGTAGCGACGCCGGCGGGAGCGGCCATCTTCATGAGGTTCTGGCGCATGGTGTTGGACGCCACGTCGTCGTTGGCGACGAGGATGAGGTTGGAGCCCAGGGTGGAGTTCCACTGGGTGGCAACCTGACCATGAACCAGTCGGTTATCGATGCGGGTAAGAAGAATGTTGGGTTCTGCCATGTTGATCAGCTTCCTTTCGTTATTTGCTGACGACAGTTACTTGATCTCCTGAATCGCGTAACGCGAAACATCTACGACGGCTCCGGATCGGACTTTGATCTGGACCTTCTCGCCTTCGATGCCTTTGACGGTTCCGTAGATACCGCCGGCGAAAAGAACCTCTTGACCCGGCTTGAGCTCGGTGTGCAGCTCCTTGAAGTACTTCTGCTTCTTCTTCATGTTGATTTGCGACCAGATGGTGTAAATCAAGCCCATGATGACAAGCAGGCCTAAAAGGGCGACCGAGGAGCTCAGGACGTTGGCTCCGAAATCGGCCATTAGATGCCGTCCTCGTCGCCGAAGATATCCTCTTCGTCGGAGCCGGCAACGGATGCGACCGTCTGGGCGGTGATGCCCGTCTGGCCAACGGTCACGGCCTGCTCGCCAAGCTCGGCGAGCGTGGCGTTGCCGCGGAGGAACAGAAGCTCAATAACCATGGGAAGGTTGGTGCCGGTCAGAACCTCGACGTTGTCGACATCCTGGGCAATCATCATCGCCTGGTTGAACGGGGTGCCACCAAGCAGGTCGGTAAAGACGAGCACGCCATCGCACTCCTCGCGCATGGCGGTAATAGCGGCGCGGAGATCCTCACCGTAGGAAGCAGCCTGGTCGCCCTCAAAAGGAACGACGGTAAAAGCGGGCTGGTCGCCAGCAACCATAGCGATAGCGCTTGCGAGGCCGGGTGCGAACTGTCCATGACCGGTAAGAATAAAGCCAACCATTCAAATTTCCCTTCCGAAGGTGTGTACGATCTGAGTCCGATGATTTTCGGAAGCCAGCGGGCGCTCGCCCTTAAAGCTTCTTAGAAAGCGTTCTTTGAAGACCAGTGGTTTCTAAACTGGTAGTAACCACGTGACGTGTTGTTGTCACTATATCACCCTAGAAGAGGTCGCTTTCGTTGATTCATACGGTAAAACGTTTTTGCACCGCTCACGGTGATAAATCGACCGTTTACCGGTCGTTAACACTTCTACCTGCGGTTTTGAAACCGTTTCGAAATGTTTTGCCAAAAGATCGGATCTTTTCCTGTGTCTAAACAACGCAGGGCGGCTAAAAATAGCGTGAAGAAAAATTGCAGGTCATTGTGAAGATATGTGAATTGGTCTTTTTGACTTAATACCAGTTAGAACCAGTTTTGAGATTATCGGTGAACGGTAGTTTTCGACCGTTCACCGGTTACTTGCAATCGTTTGCAGTTGTTTTCCCAGATGAATTAGGGAAGCGCGATGGAGCGCTTGCGCGGGCGCGAGGCCTACCCCAGTGGTTTCGGCAGCAAAAAGCCCGCTAGAACGTTGTCCGTTCTAGCGGGCTAAATCAGGCAGATCGGCTAGCGCACAGTAGTGCAGGCAAACCTTACGCAAACAGGCCGTAGATGCTGATGTTGGCCTTGGCGTAGAGGCCGTTAGCATACTCGGTCCACTTGGAGCTGGCGCTCGAAGCCTGCGAAGAGTACTGCTGGTAAGCAGTGTAGTAGGCGGTCATGGCCTGCTTATAGGTGGCGCTATCGGCCGTAAAGGCATCGTCGGCAAAGGCCTTAGCGTAGGTGCCGTTCTCGTCCTTCCAGGTACCCTTCGAGCTATCCCACTCGTCGCCGGCAAGTTTGATGATGTAATCGGCGTAGTCCTTGCTCGCGGTCTCCTCGTTGCCGTCAGCAGGCTCGGTCGGGGCGGTCGGCATGCTTGCGGAGCTATCGCCCACCTTCTTCTTGTAGAGCTTCTGCAGCGTCGCGGACTGGCGGACGATCTGCTTGGCCTGGTCCTTGGACACGCCATACTGCGTGGCCATGGTCTTGTAGTCCGAAGTGCCGATGGATTCCTCGGCGTACTGCTTCATCTCCTTAGAGGAGACGGTAATGCCCTCGTCCTCGGCAGCGTCGAGCAGGATCTTGTTGCGCACGTAGGACAGGATGACGTCGGCAGAAGGAGCGGTGTAGTTGCCATCGCTATCCTTGACGGTGTCGAGGCTGTACTGGCTCTCGATGGCCTCGCGCGCGGTGATGTCGCTCTTCTTGCCGTTGTAGCTATAGCTTGCCACGGTCGAATCGAGCTGGTCCTCGGTCAGGGTCGACGAGCCGACACCCTTGCCGCCAAAGCCGCCATTGCCAATAAAGAAGCCGACCACGGCGGCGATCACGACGGCAACCACAAAGGCGGCAATCATCGTCTTCTTGTGCCTGGATGCATGGTCGTCTTCATCGGAACCCAGAATATCGTCGTCCTCATCCTGGGCCTCGGGCATCAGATTCTCGTCAGCGGCATCCGCGGCAATCTGAGCCTCCAGTCGGGCGTCCTCCTCCTCGGCCGTCGTGCCGGCGGCAATGTGCTCGGCAGACGTACCGGCGACCAGATCGATCTTCTCGTCCTCGTCACCGTCGGGGCCTTCGCCGCGCTCGATGATCTGGATGCCGTCGATCTCGTCCTTCTCGTCCTTCTTTTGAATCAGACCCATATCAGTTACTCCTTGTTAGGAAACATAGTCTTCAATAGAATACGCCCGACAGAGTGCCGGGCGTATTGATTCTTAGGTTATACGCAAACACTTAAGTACTATTTAGGCGTTTGCAGCCTGCATGTCTTAGGCCAGGTGCGCGATAACGGCATCGGCAAAGGCCTGCGTGCCCACGGCGCCCTCGACGGAGCCGGTCTGGGCACGACGCACGTCGCCGGTAACCTGCTTACCCTCGTCGAGCGTGGCGGACACGGCGGCGCGGATACGATTGGCCGCATCGTTCTCGCCCAGATGATCGAGCATCATAGCCGCAGACAGAATCTCGGCCGTGGGGTTGGCGATATCCTGGCCAGCGATATCGGGCGCGGAGCCATGCGTTGCCTCGAAGATGGCGCAGTCGGCACCGATGTTGGAGCCGGGGGCCATACCCAGGCCACCTACCAGGCCGGCGCACAGGTCGCTGACGATATCGCCGTACAGGTTGGGCAGCACCAGGACATCGAAGTCGTTGGGGTTCTGGACCAGGCCCATGCAGGTGGCGTCGACGATCTTGTCGTTGAACTCAATATCGGGATAGTTGGCGGCCACCTCGCGCGCAACGCGCAGGAACAGGCCATCGGTCGCCTTCATAATGTTGGCCTTGTGCACGGCCGTCACCTTTTTACGGCCGCAGCGGCGGGCGTACTCAAAGGCGTACTCCACAATGCGGCGGCTCTTGGCGATGGAGATGGGCTTAATTGAGATGGCGGAATCGGCGGCGAAGGTCTTCTGACCCGAGCGCTCGACAAGCTGTGAGAGCTCCTCGACCTCGGCAGCGCCCTCATCGAACTCGATCCCGGCGTAGAGGTCCTCGGTGTTCTCACGCACGATGACCAGGTCGACGTCGCGGAAGCGCGAGCCGTCGCCCGGCTGCGACAGGCAGGGGCGCACGCAGGCGTACAGGTCGAAGTGCTTGCGCAGGGCCACGTTAACGCTGCGGAAACCCGTGCCGACCGGCGTGGTGATGGGGCCCTTGATGGCAACCTTGGTCTCGGCGACCGCATCGAGCACGTGCTGGGGCAGCGGCGTGCCAAACTCGTCCATGACGCCGGCGCCGGCCTCCTGGACGTTCCAGTTGATCTGGACACCGGTGGCCTCGACCACGCGGCGCATGGCCTGCGTAATCTCGGGACCGATACCGTCACCGGGAATCAGGACTACATTGTGCGCCATAATCTGTTACTCCTCGTTTTCGGCGTCGTCAGATTTTTTAACGCTAGCACGCTTCTTCTTTTTGGAGAGATCAAGGTCAAAGCGTTTAACAAGCATTTCGCAAATCTCGCTCGAACGGGCTTTGAGATAGCTGCCCTTGCCGTTCTCGGCGTCGAACTTAAGGCGCAGCGCGAGCTTCTCGGCGACCTCGGCGTCAATCTCGCCCTGGCCAAACTCGTACAGGCAACCGAGCATATCGCGATACTCAAGGTCGCCGTGGTAGCACTGGATGGCCTCGTCCAGGATGGGCCAAGCCTCGCGCGAACGCTCGACGCTCGTGGCGCCCCACACGCACAGCAGGCGGAAGGCGGCATAGCGCAGCGTGGAGGAAATCTCGTCGAACAGCGCGGTCTCGGCGCCCTCAAAGGCATCGCCCAGCTGCTCGGGGCAAGTGGTGGCGAGCGCCGTCAGGGCATCGAGGGCCTCCCAGCGGGTCTGAGCCTCGGGGCGATCGAGCGCCTCGATCAGCGCGGGCACACAGGGCACGACGCGCTGCGGATCGCGCTCGGCAAGCAGGTGCAGCACGCGGGCGGCAAACTGGCGGATACGGCGCGTGGGGCAGCCGAGCTCCTTGACCAGGCGGTCGACGGCGTTCTCGTTCTCCTCTGCCAGCTGGAGCTGTGCCAGCTCCTCGTCGGTGAGCTGTTCGTCTTTGTTTTCTGCCATAGTTACCTCTTTTTACTATTTCTTAGCGTGCTTGCCAGCACCTTTGCTGTCATCGGTGACCGAGATGAGCTGTCGGTCGGCCGCGCCATTGCGACGCGCGCGGCGGCGCTCCTCGGCGTCGCCCGCGTCGGCGGCGGCGCGGTGAGCCTTGTTAACGTTAAAGACCTCGTCGTGTTTGCGCCACGGACCGACGGACTCGCCAAAGCTCATCTTAAGGCCTGTCTCTTATACACATCTCCGAGCCCACGAGACTACGC
>URNC01000009.1 GCA_900549065.1 uncultured Collinsella sp.
AGATGAAGGTCTACAAGAACAACCTGGTCAAGATCGCTCTCAAGAACCAGGAGCAGCCCGAGCTCGACGAGATCCTCGCCGGCCCCGTCGCTTATGTGTTCTACGAGACCGAGCCGGTCGAGGCCGCTAAGACCCTTAAGGACTTCTCCGCTAAGTCCAAGGGCGTCCTTGAGATCAAGGGCGGTATCTCCGACGGCAAGGTCGTTTCCGCTGACGATGTTAAGGCTATCGCCGAGCTGCCCACCAAGGACCAGCTTCTCGGCCAGATCGCCGGTCTCATCTCCGGTTTCGCTCGCGACATCGCTGTCTGCGTCAACGGCGTTTCCTCTGGTCTCGCTCGTTCGATCCAGCAGGTCTCCGAGCAGAAGGCAGCCTAGTCGCTGTTTTCACCCGCGGCGGCAACGCCGCACCCCTGGCGCATTCGCGCCGTGTTTTAACTGATCTCCGTGCACAGACACGGAAACCGAAAGGACTTAGAAATGGCTAAGCTTACCACCGATGAGATCATCGATGCTCTTAAGGAAATGACCCTTCTCGAGGCTTCCGAGCTCGTTAAGGCTATCGAGGACACCTTCGGCGTTTCCGCCGCTGCTCCTGCCGCCGTTGTCGCCGCTCCCGCTGCTGGCGCTGCTGAGGCCGAGGAGAAGACCGAGTTTGACGTCGTGCTCGAGGGCTTCGGCGACAACAAGATCCAGGTCATCAAGGCCGTCCGTGAGCTCACCAACCTTGGCCTGAAGGAGGCCAAGGAGGTCGTCGAGGGCGCTCCCAAGGCTGTTCTCGAGGGTGCCAAGAAGGAGGACGCCGAGGCTGCCAAGGAGAAGCTCGAGGCTGCTGGCGCTGCTGTCACCCTCAAGTAATCAGGCTTTCTCGCCAGATTTCTTTGCAGACGGGGTTCGCATTGCGAGCCCCGTCTTTTTCGTTTTGATCCCTCTATTTTGTTGGCTCGGCATACAAATTGCTGCCGCTTGCGGTGCTTTGAGGTCGCTACCGTTGGGCGATAAAATTGCACCATTCGAGCAATAATTTGCGTTGACCTGCTGAAGAATGGCGCTTGCCTACATTAACGTTAATTAACGGCGGTAAGATAAACCGGTATCGCAATTTGGTCTGCGGCCGCCGTGCCGCACGCACAGGGCGCATCCTGCGCCTGCGAAAGGATCCTTGAATAACATGAAGGCAATCATCCCCGCCGCCGGTCTTGGCACGCGTTTTCTGCCTGGCACCAAGTGCACGCCCAAAGAGATGCTGCCGGTGCTCGACAAACCGGTCATCCAGTACGTCGTTGAGGAGGCGCTCGACCCCGATGAGGTCGACGATGCTATTATCGTCACCTCTCCTGGCAAGCCCGAGTTGCTGAGCTACTTCCAGCCCGATCGCTCGCTCGAGAACCTGCTTCGCGAGCGTGGCAAGGATGCTTATGCCGACGCCGTCGCCCATGCTGGTGGTATGCCGGTCGACTTCCGTTATCAGTACGAGCCCAAGGGCCTTGGCCACGCCATTCGCTCTGCCGCCGACGCTGTGGCAGGGGAGAACTTCCTGGTTCTTCTGGGCGACTACGTTGTGCCCAACCGTGACATCTGCGACAAGATGCTTGCCGTCTCCAAGGAGCACGGTGGCGCTTCTGTTATCGCCGTTGCCGCGTGCGCTCCCGAGGAAGTCAGCCGCTATGGCGTTATCGCCGGCGATCGCGTGGGCGCTCTCGAGGGCTTCGAGAATGCCGCCGACGACGAGCCCGGTGCCGTTTGGCGTATCGGCGGCCTGGTTGAGAAGCCCGCTCCCGAGGCGGCTCCGTCCAACCTGTACATCGTCGGTCGCTACCTGCTGAGCCCGTTGGTCATGGACCTGCTGGCCGATCAGCAGGCCGGTAAGGGCGGCGAGATCCAGCTGACCGACGCCATGGCCCGCTCGCTCGACCGCGAGGCCATGTATGCCGTCGTCATCGACCCGCTGTCGGGCTACGATACCGGTACCCCGTCTGGCTGGATGGCTACCAACGCCCTCATGGCTGCAAGCGATCCTCGCTTTGCCGGCGCCTTCTGGGATGCCATCGACGAGCGCGGCGGTTTGATGCGCAAATAAGCCTTTCGGGCATCGACATTTACGGGTGCGGACTTCGGTTCGCGCCCGTTTTTTTATAAGAGCTGCGATTGCCAGCCCTCTGTTCACAGAAAATATATGAACAGGTGTTCGATACACATACATTTACCTGCGCATTTTCTGTCGAAAAACTTTGCTACTCCAAAAACTCAATCGCGTCAAGGCTTTTCTTGCTCAACGGTCGGTACCTGATAAACTATTAGGTTGCGATAACTGGCGAAGCTATGCCTCGCCAACCCACCGAGCATTTCCGTGAAGGAGGAAAAACCTGGTGACCTACGCATACACTGCCACTGAGCGCAAGCGCGTCAGCTTCGGGAAAATCCCGGAGGCCATGGAGCTCCCCAACCTTATCTCTGTTCAAAGGGAATCCTTTGAGCGTTTTAAGGACGAGGGCCTTCGTGAGGCGTTCAAGGAATCCAGCCCCATCCAGAGCCAGAACCATGTTCTCGAGGTTACCTTCGGCGAGCATCAGTTCGGCGATCCCGCGCACACCGTCGAGGAGTGCCGCGAGAAGGACATGACTTATCAGGCTCCGCTTCTGACCGACGTCCGTCTCACCAACAAGGAGACCGGCGAGATCAAGGAGCAGCTCGTCTTTATGGGCGACTTCCCCATGATGACCGATCAGGGCACCTTCATCATCAACGGTACCGAGCGTATCGTCGTCTCGCAGCTCGTCCGCTCCCCGGGTGTGTACTACAGCTCCGAGATGGATTCGGGCAAGCAGATCTACAAGGCCCAGATCATCCCGTCCCGCGGTGCCTGGCTTGAGTTTGAGGTCGACAAGCGCGACCAGCTCATGGTCTCCATCGACCGTAAGCGCAAGCAGAGCGCCACGATGTTCCTGCGCGCCCTTGGCATCGCCGTCACCAACGACGACATCATCGAGCTGCTCGGCAACTCCGATGTGATCAAGCGCACCCTGGAGCGCGACACCGCCCTCACCCGCGAGGACGCCCTCATCGAGATCTACCGTCGCCTGCGCCCGGGCGAGCCTCCCACCGTGGACGCTTCCCGCAGCCTGCTCGAGGGCCTGCTCTTTAACCCGCAGCGCTACGATCTGGCCCGCGTCGGTCGTTACAAGGTCAACAAGAAGCTCAACCTCACCACCGAGGAAGAGGTCACGGTGCTCACCGACGAGGATATCGTCGCGACGCTGCGCTACCTGCTGTCCCTCGCTGCCGGCGAGCAGGGCTTTAAGGTCGACGACATCGACCACTTTGGCAACCGCCGTATCCGCACTGTCGGCGAGCTCGTCGCCAACCAGTTCCGTATCGGCATGAGCCGTATGGAGCGCGTCGTCCGTGAGCGCATGAGCTCCCAGGACATCGACGAGATCACCCCGCAGTCGCTCATCAACATCCGTCCGATCGTGGCCTCTATCAAGGAGTTCTTCGGTTCCTCGCAGCTCTCGCAGTTCATGGACCAGGCGAACCCCCTGACCGGTCTGACTCACAAGCGCCGTCTGTCCGCACTCGGCCCTGGCGGCCTTGCCGGCCACAAGTCGGGCTCCAGCCGCCGCACCAACGTGCCGACGGCCGTCCGCGACGTTCACAACTCGCACTACAGCCGCATGTGCCCGATCGAGACTCCCGAAGGCCCCAACATCGGCCTGATCGGCTCGCTCGCCCTCTACGCCCGCGTCAACGAGTATGGCTTCATCGAGGCCCCGTTCCGTCGTGTCGAGAACGGCGTTGCCACCGACCAGATCGACTGGATGACCGCTGACGAGGAAGAGAAGCACGTCATCGCGCCGGCCAACACGCCGCTCGATCCCAAGACCAACGAGTTCATCACGACCGATGCCGAGGGCAAGATCGTCCGTCCGCATACCGTGATCGCCCGTACCCGCGACTTCGACGGCTCCTTCGGCGCTCCCGCCGACGTGCCTGTCGAGGACGTCGACTACATGGACGTCTCGCCGCGTCAGATGCTCTCCGTCGCAGCCACGCTGATTCCGTTCCTCGAGCACGACGACGCCAAGCGTACGCTCATGGGCGCTAACATGCAGCGTCAGGCCGTGCCGCTGGTTCACCCCGCCGCTCCCTATGTCGGTACCGGCATGGAGCGTCGCGCCGCCCTGGACTCTGGCGAGGTTACCCTGGCCAAGAACGCCGGCGAAGTCATCTATGCCGACGCCTCCAAGATCATCGTCAAGCATGTCGGCGGCATGGACGAGTATCACCTGGCCAAGTACCAGCGCTCCAACCAGTCCACCTGCATCAACCACCGTCCGCTCGTGCGCGTCGGTGACACCGTTGAGCAGGGCGAGCCTCTGGCCGACGGTCCTTCGACCGATCATGGCGAGCTCGCACTGGGCCAGAACCTCACCGTGGCATACATGCCGTGGGAAGGCTTCAACTACGAGGACGGTATCGTCGTGTCCGAGCGCCTGGTGGCCGAGGACCTGCTGACGACCATCAATATCACCCGTCACGAGATCGACGCCCGCGACACCAAGCTCGGTCCCGAGGAGATCACTCGCGAGATCCCGAACCTCTCCGAGGACATGCTTGCCAACCTCGATGAGGACGGCATCATCCGCATCGGCGCCGAGGTCGGCCCTGGCGACATCCTGGTCGGCAAGGTCACGCCTAAGGGCGAGAGCGCTCTGACCGCCGAGGAGCGCCTGCTGCGCGCCATCTTCGGTGCCAAGGCTCACGATGTTCGCGACACCTCCCTTAAGATGCCTCACGGCGCTTATGGCCGCGTCATCGACGTCGTCCGCTTTAGCCGCGAGAACGGCGACGACCTGGCCCCCGGCGTCAACGAGCAGGTGCGCGTCTACGTCGCCCAGCGTCGTAAGATCCAGCAGGGCGATAAGATCGCCGGTCGCCACGGCAACAAGGGCGTTATCTGTAACGTTCTGCCGGTCGAGGACATGCCCTACATGGCTGACGGTACCCCGATCGACGTTATCCTCAACCCGCTGGGCGTTCCTTCGCGTATGAACGTCGGTCAGCTGCTCGAGTGCCACCTTGGCTGGGCTGCTGCCTGCGGTTGGGATACCGAGGATGCCGACTCCGACAAGTATGTCCCCGGTCCGTTCTTCGTCTCGACGCCCGTCTTCGACGGCGCCAAGGAGGACGAGATCGCCGAGGTCATCCGTCGCGCCAACAAGAACATGCTCAACAAGGCCACCGCTGCCTTTGGCGATCACATGCGCCCCGAGTTTGTCACCCAGCTTGACGAGCGCGGCAAGACCCGCCTGTTCGACGGCCGCACCGGCGAGGAGTTCCGCGAGCCCATTACCGTGGGTACGTCCTACATCCTCAAGCTCGGCCACATGGTCGACGACAAGATCCACGCCCGTTCGACCGGCCCTTACAGCCTGGTTACCCAGCAACCGCTGGGCGGCAAGGCTCAGTTCGGCGGCCAGCGCTTCGGCGAGATGGAAGTTTGGGCACTGTACGCATACGGTGCTGCCAACGTCCTGCAGGAGATCCTGACCGTCAAGTCCGACGATACCGTGGGCCGCGTCAAGACCTACGAGTCCATCGTCAAGGGCGAGAACGTCCCGGTTCCGGGTATCCCCGAGTCCTTCAAGGTTCTCGTCAAGGAGATCCGTTCCCTCGCACTGGACATCGAGCCCATGCACGATGCCGACGAGGACGCCTCCGCCCCTGTGACCGCCGAGGAGACCTCTGCTCTCGACGACCTGGCTGCGCTCGCCGGCGTTGACACCGACGTCGAGGCCCAGGATGCCGAGACCGCCGAGGCACCCGAGGCTGTCGCCGCCACGACCACTGATAAGGAGTAGTTGACTGTGGCAGATTTCGAAGCTACTGATTTTGACTCGGTAAAGATCTCCCTTGCCTCCGCCGACCAGATCCGTTCCTGGTCGCACGGTGAGGTCAAGAAGCCGGAGACCATCAATTACCGTACCCTCAAGCCCGAGAA
Source organism: uncultured Collinsella sp. (assembly GCA_900549065.1). Lineage (GTDB taxonomy): Bacteria > Actinomycetota > Coriobacteriia > Coriobacteriales > Coriobacteriaceae > Collinsella. Next base: position 6,001 of record URNC01000009.1, read on the forward strand.
GGACGGCCTGTTCTGCGAGAAGATCTTCGGTCCCGCCAAGGACTGGGAGTGCTCCTGCGGCAAGTACAAGGGCATCCGCTTTAAGGGCATCGTCTGCGAGCGCTGCGGCGTCGAGGTCACCTCGGCCAAGGTTCGTCGCGAGCGCATGGGTCACATCGAGCTCGCCGCTCCCGTGTCCCACATCTGGTACTTCAAGAGCCCCACGAGCTTCCCGATGAGCCGTATGCTCGACATCAAGTCCAAGGACCTCGAGAAGGTTCTGTACTTTGCCAGCTACATCATCACCGAGGTCGACTACGAGGCTCGCGAGGCCGACGCTGACGACCTGCGCGAGGAGCTCGCCGCCGATCTGGAAGAGATCGATGCCGAGTGCGCCCGCCAGATCGAGTCCCTCAAGGAGCAGGGCAACCCCGAGAACTTTGACGAGTTCTCCGACGAGGAGCCGCTGACCCCCGAGGAGATCGCCTCTGGCATCGTCGACATCGAGGAAGAGTGCAAGGACGATAAGCAGCTCCGCACGGACGCCTTCAACGCCTTCATGAAGCTCACCGAGCGCGACCTCATCTCCGATGAGCCGCTGTTCCGCGAGATGACCCGTTACTACTCCATGTACTTCAAGGGTGGTATGGGTGCCGAGGCCGTTCGCGACCTGCTCGCTGCCATCGACCTCCCCTCCGAGGCCGAGAAGCTCAAGGCCATCATCGCCGACGAGGACTCCCAGAAGCAGAAGCGCGAGAAGGCCGTCAAGCGCCTCGAGGTCGTTGACGCCTTCCTGAAGGGCGGCAACAGCCCCGCGAACATGATCCTGGATGTCATCCCGGTCATTCCGCCCGATCTGCGCCCGATGGTCCAGCTCGACGGCGGCCGCTTCGCCGCGTCCGACCTCAACGACCTGTACCGTCGCGTGATCAACCGTAACAACCGACTCAAGCGCCTGCTCGACCTGGACGCCCCTGCGATCATCGTGAACAACGAGAAGCGCATGCTCCAGGAGTCCGTGGACGCCCTGTTTGACAACGGCCGTCGTGGTCGCCCGGTCTCTGGCCGTGGCGGTCGCCCGCTCAAGTCGCTCGCTGAGGCCCTCAAGGGCAAGCAGGGTCGTTTCCGTCAGAACCTGCTGGGCAAGCGTGTCGACTACTCCGGCCGTTCGGTAATCGTTACCGACCCCAAGCTGCTGTTGCACCAGTGCGGTCTGCCCAAGACCATGGCACTGGAGCTCTTCAAGCCCTTCGTCATGAAGCGCCTGGTCGAGCTCGGCAAGGTCGAGAACATCAAGGGCGCCAAGCGCGCTATCGACCGCGGTGCCACCTTTGTGTGGGATATCCTCGAAGAGGTCATCGACGGCCGCGTCGTGCTGCTCAACCGTGCACCGACCCTGCACCGTCTGTCCATCCAGGCATTTGAGCCGGTGCTGGTCGAGGGCAAGGCTATCCACCTGCACCCGCTGGTCTGCTCGCCCTTCAACGCCGACTTCGACGGCGACCAGATGTCTGTCCACGTGCCGCTGTCCAGCCAGGCTCAGGCCGAGGCTCGCGTGCTCATGCTCTCTGCGAACAACCTGCGCTCGCCGGCATCCGGCAAGCCGGTTAACATCCCTTCGCAGGACATGATCATCGGCGTGTACTACCTCACCCAGGTCCGCGACGGCCTGCCCGGCGAGAACCACGTGTTCGCCAGCTTCGACGACGCGCTGCACGCCTATGACTGCCGCTCCGAGGTCGACATGCAGGCCAAGATCCAGGTTCGCGTGTCCGCCGAGAACGCCAACGTCATCAACGAGGACGGCACCCGTATCTTCCGCGTCAAGAACGGCAAGAACGAGTTTGTCGACTACGACGTCACCGGCAACAAGACCGCGCGCTTCGAGACCTCTATCGGCCGCATCATCTTCAACCGCCAGTGCCTGCCCGAAGACTATGAGTTCATGAACTACAAGATGGTCAAGGGCGATGTGGCCAAGCTGGTTGCGGACTGCTGCGATCGTTACCCCGAGGCCAAGGTCGGCCCGATCCTCGACGCCATCAAGTACTCCGGCTTCCATTACGCTACCCGCGCCGGCCTCACCATCTCGGTGTGGGACGCTCTCATCCCTGCCGAGAAGCAGGAGCTGCTCGATCGCGCCCAGGCCAACGTCGACCAGATCAACGAGTACTTCGAGGAGGGCTTCATCAACGAGACGGAGCGCCACATCGAAGTCGTTAACGAGTGGACCGCTTGTACCGACAAGGTCGCAGCGCTCATGCTCGACTTGTTCGACGAGGAGAACCCGCTCTACATGATGGCCGACTCCGGCGCCCGTGGTTCTAAGACCCAGCTGCGTCAGCTCGGCGGCATGCGTGGCCTGATGGCAGACATGTCCGGCGAGACGATCGACCTTCCCATTAAGGCGAACTTCCGCGAGGGCCTGCTGCCGCTCGAGTACTTCATTTCGACCTACGGCGCCCGTAAGGGCCTGGTCGATACCGCATCCCACACCTCGGACTCTGGTTACCTGACCCGTCGTCTGGTCGACGTGGCCCAGGACGTCATCGTCCGCGAGGAGGACTGCGGTACGCACGAGGGCGTCACCTACAACCTCATCATCCCCGGCACCACCGACCTCAACACCGACCTCGTCGGCCGTTGCTTCATTGAGGACGTCGTGGCTCCCGATGGCACCGTGCTCTTTGAGCAGGACGGCTACATCGAGAAGGTCGCCGACATCCAGAAGATGGTCGATGCGGGCCTCAAGAAGGTCAAGCTCCGCGCGCTGCTCACCTGCCGCTCCAAGTACGGCGTGTGCCAGAAGTGCTACGGCTGGGATCTTTCCACCCGTCGTCCGGTCGCCATCGGTACCGCGGTCGGCATTATTGCCGCCCAGTCCATCGGCGAGCCCGGTACGCAGCTTACGATGCGTACCATTCACTCCGGCGGCGTCGCTGGCGTCGACGATATTACGCAGGGTCTGCCTACGGTCAGCCGTATGTTCGATATCGTCGGCAACGTCAACGAGAAGATCCTGGGTCGCGAGGCCGAGCTGGCTCCGTACTCCGGTCACCTCTCGATTAAGCCCGAGAAGTCCGAGTACGTGCTGACGCTCACCGACTCCGAGGACCACACCCGTGTTCTCGACGAGCGTCGCGTCCCCGCTTCGGTGCGCTTTATGCCCGAGATCGAGGACGGCTGCGAGGTTCGCGCCGGCGACCAGATCACCAAGGGCTTCGTCAACTTCCGCAACCTGCGCAAGCTGACCGACATCGAGTCGACGATGCACACCTTCGTCGAGAGCGTCAAGGACGTCTACACCAGCCAGGGCGTCGACCTGAACGACAAGCACATCGAGGTGCTCGCACGTCAGATGCTGCGTCGCGTTCAGATCACCAACCCCGGTGACTCCAAGTACCTGCTTGGTCAGTACGTCGACCGCTACGAGTTCGCTGACGAGGTCGAGCGCGTTGCCCGTCTGGGCGGTCAGGCTCCCGTGGCCGAGCCCGTCATCCTGGGTACGCTCAAGGTCGCGTCCAACATCGACTCCTGGCTGTCGAGCGCTTCGTTCATCCGTACCGCCGGCGTCCTTACCGAGGCTGCCATCGAGGGCAAGGTCGACCACCTGCTCGACCTTAAGTCCAACGTCATCGTCGGTAAGAAGATTCCGGCCGGTACCGGCCTCAAGCCGTACGCCAACGCCAAGCTGACGTATCGCACGGCCGACGGCTACGTGGACATCGACGGCCCGGCTTCGCCCAACGCCAAGTCGCTGCCCGAGTGGGCTCCGGTGGAGCTCAAGGACCTGGACGAGCAGCTCCCGCAGCAGCTCGACTGGGCCGGCTACGACGAGTTCGGTGGTGCTGACGGTTCGTTCACCCGCAACGGCCACACCATCTCCGCCGAGAAGGCTCGCCTGTACCTGTTCGACGACCTGGGCGTGTCGCAGCGCTGGACCAACAAGTTCAGCGAGGTCGGCATCGAGACGGTCGGCGACCTGGTCGGCAAGTCCGAGGAAGATCTGCTGCGCATCGATGGTATCGGTGCCAAGGCGATTGAGGAACTCCGTGACGGCCTCGAGGCCCACGACCTGCTCTACATCCTCGAGAACAACGACGACGTTGCCGACGAGGAAGACCTCTCGCAGCTGCTGCAGATGGTCTTTAGCCCCGACGGTCCGGACGATATCCTGCTGGGTACCTCCGCTCCGACGCATCACGCCGACGCCGACGAGGAGCTCCTGGGCGCCCCGATCGACGACAAGAAGGCTCCTGCCAACGGCGCGATCAACGAGGACATGGCTTCCCTCGACGAGCTGCTCAACCAGCTCGTGGACACCGACGACGCCGAAGAGGCCAAGGACAACGACGAGGAGTAACTTCCAAGTACGTTAACCGTCCTTCCAAAGACCCGTTTCCCAACAGGGGAGCGGGTCTTTTTTGGTGAGGAACGTTGCCCCGACGAGCACGTCGGATTCCCGGAACGGGCCGCCCGCTGTTTAAGTTTGTCGCGAGTTCCGCACGCAAAGGAAAGCACTTAATGTGCTTTCCGTCTTGCGCAGGACTGTAGAGCAGCAAACTTAAACAGCGGGCGGCCCGTTCCGGGAATCTGCCCCCGCGCACAGAAGGGGGTTCCTTTTGCCAAAAAGGGACAGGTTTATTTTGGTAGGTTATTCCTGCTTGAATTTGAAACATATCGCTCGGTCAAAGCGTATCTATGGTGAGGGCCTCATCAAGAATCATTAACGTCACCGGGAGATGATTATGGAAGAACAAGCATTTAGACAGGCGGTTGAAGATCACCGAGATGTCGTGTTTCGAATCGCATTGACGTACCTGCGCGATCGTTCCGATGCCGATGATATTGCCCAAGATGTCTTTCTTAAGTTGCTCAAAAGCGATACGCAATTTGAGAGTTGGGAACATCTTCGTCGATGGCTTATCCGGGTCACGATCAATGAATGCAAATCGCTCTTTCGAAAGCCATGGAGGCGTGTGGAGGATATTGAGAACCTGGCCGATTCGCTTTCGGCGGCGCAGGATGAGACCAAGGCGGTCCTGTCAGACGTTATGCGACTTCCGGAGCGATTCCGCGTTCCCATCGTGCTCTATTACTATCTGGGCTTTTCGACCTCAGAGATTGCCGAGTTACTGCATGTACCAGCCGCGACCGTTCGAACGCGTTTAGCATGCGGTCGATCGAAGCTCAAATTCATCCTAGAGGAGGGCGACCGTGAAATCCAACCAAATCAAGCAGGCCTTCGAGTCCGTCCAAGCCGATAGCGATCTTGCTGACCGTGTTCTTTATGCCGCTGCTGGTGAGCCGCTTCGCCGAAAGGGTCACGCGAAGCCTCTGTATGTTGCCGTGATCGGATGCCTTGCCGGAGTGCTGGCGACCGGAGGGGTCGCCTACGCCGTCGTCAATTCCAGCTATTTTGCCTCTGCCTGGGGAAACCATGGCAACGGAGAGTCCATTACCTGGACTCAAGGTGGCTCGTCGGGGACTAAATATACCTACACCAGAGAGTTTGGTGATGGCATCGCGCCCCAAAGCTTGGAGGGTTCAGTACAGAAGGTCAATCTGTCCGTCGAGGGCAACGGCTATACACTCGACATTCATGATATGGCTATCGATAAAAACGGTTGCGGTGCCGTGACGTTTACGTTGTCCAATCCAAATGGTGTTAACTACTACAAGCCGGCAGCAGAGACTGGCGAACTTGTTCTCTATGGTGAAGAAGAACAAGGAATCGGCACGCCCAGCATGAACTTCGGCGAGGAATGGGCTGATACACGCTGCACCATTGATAAAGACACATCAAGCGACACGGTCATTAACGGCACGATGTACTTTGCATCTTGGAATCGCGATCGAGATTTACGACATGCGGTCACCTGGAATATCAGTTGGACGGAGGGCAAAGGTGAGGATGCGAAGGTGATCGAGGTATCGACGCCAGAGTTTAACGTCGGAGCGTACGTCGATACAAAGGGGCTCCGCTCCGATGACTCGCCTCTCGAGATCAGCCCGTTTTCCATCCAGACGCACATCGATGATCTGGGCTATGAAGCAGTTGATCATAAAATGACCGTCAGCTACAAGGATGGATCGGAGCAGATTATCGAAGATGACGACGCAGGGGCGTACAACTTCTATGTTTCGATGGCACGCAATAGCGGAGAGAACATTTGGGTGCCAACGAAGTTGATTGATGTCGACCAAGTGGTTTCAGTAACGCTCGAAGGCACACGCTGCACTTCAACAGGGGGCGCCGAAACGTCGGAACCCTTTGCCATTGTCTATTCGTAAGATTTGGGGCTGCTTCCTGCTAGGGGAGGCGGCCCATTTTGCGTTAAATGGGCGGTTAAAGCGAGCGATATTCGTCCGGTTTTCGGAAGTATGCGGCAAAATCCCAATAGGTCGACCACGCCGCATAAGCTCAAGCGGTCTGCCTGCGGGTTTGTTATCGCAAAATCCCTGTGTGCTCGGTAAGTTCAAAATTTGCCGCATACTTCCGAAAACGCCGCCGATTTCCATATGACAGATGAGAGCAGATCACCGCTGGAGCACGGCGTTTCCCCAGATATAACCGACCAAAATAAACCTGTCCCTTTTTGGAAGGTAACATTGCCCCGACGAGCACGTCGGATTCCCGGGCCGGGCGGCACAGGGGTTAAGTTTGTCGCGAGTTCCGCACGAGCCGGAGGCCACTTAATGTGGCCTCCGTGCGAGCCAGGACTGTAGAGCAGCAAACTTAACCCCTGTGCCGCCCGGCCCGGGAATCCGCCCCCGCGCACAGAAGGGGATTCCTTTTGTGTAGGCTTTGCGGAAATGTGCCAATTTTAGGATACGCCCGGCGGCGTGGTGTGTTGACGGCACAGCTAACGGCACGTATCCTATCGAACTGCGTGTTTCGTAGGGGGATGCTGACCCCTCGATTCAAGCCGTTGCACTTTACAGAAAGCTGGAATCATTCGAGAAGGAGTACGCTTTGCCTACTATTAACCAGCTGGTTCGCCAGGGCCGTCGTTCCGTGCCCAAGAAGTCCAAGAACGCTGCTCTGCAGCACAACTCCCAGAAGCGCGGCGTGTGCACCCGCGTCTTCACCACGAGCCCCAAGAAGCCGAACTCGGCTCTTCGTAAGGTTGCCCGTGTTCGCCTCGTCAACGGCATCGAAGTTACTGCTTACATCCCGGGTGAGGGCCACAACCTGCAGGAGCACTCCATCGTGCTCGTCCGCGGCGGTCGTGTCCGTGACCTCCCTGGTGTCCGTTATCACGTCATCCGTGGCGCCTACGACGCTGCTCCGGTCCAGAACCGTATGCAGGCCCGTTCCAAGTACGGTGCTAAGCGCCCCAAGGCTAAATAAGCCAGATAACGTTTTGATACTTTCGCCGTGTGCCGCCTAAGCGCCGCACGGTAGACACTTAAGGAGATTTCACATGCCGCGTCGTGCAGCAGCTAATCGTCGTGAGGTTCAGCCTGACGCCGTTTACAACAACCGCCTGGTGACTCAGCTCATCAACAAGGTCCTTCTTGACGGCAAGAAGGCCACCGCTGAGCGCATCGTTTACACCGCTTTCGAGATCGTTGCCGAGAAGTCCGAGGGTGGCGACGCTCTCGCTACCTTCAAGAAAGCTATGGACAACGTCAAGCCCACGCTCGAGGTTAAGCCCAAGCGTGTCGGTGGCGCTACCTATCAGGTCCCGATGGAGGTCAACTCCCGTCGTTCCACCGCTCTGGGTATCCGCTGGATCGTCAACTTCTCCCGCGCTCGCAAGGAGAAGACCATGGCCGAGCGTCTCGCCAACGAGATCCTCGACGCCTCCAACGGCCTGGGCGCTTCCGTCAAGAAGCGTGAGGACGTCTTCAAGATGGCCGAGGCCAACCGCGCGTTCTCTCACTATCGTTGGTAAGTTAAGGTAAGGAACTAACATGGCTAAGCCTAAGTACAAGCTTTCCGATACCCGTAACATCGGCATCATGGCCCACATCGATGCTGGTAAGACCACCACGACCGAGCGTATTCTTTACTACACCGGTAAGACCCACAAGATCGGTGAGGTCCATGAGGGCGCTGCCACCATGGACTGGATGGTTCAGGAGCAGGAGCGCGGCGTAACCATTACCTCCGCTGCTACCACGTGCTTCTGGAAGAAGGACGGTACCGACTACCGCATCCAGATCATCGACACCCCGGGCCACGTTGACTTCACCGCCGAGGTCGAGCGCTGCCTGCGCGTCCTCGATGGCGCTGTCGCCGTCTTCGACGCCGTTGCCGGCGTTCAGCCCCAGTCTGAGACCGTTTGGCGTCAGGCTTCTACCTTCAACGTCCCCCGCATCGCCTTCATCAACAAGTATGACCGCGTGGGCGCTGACTTCTTCAACGCTATCGAGACCATGAAGGATCGTCTCGACGCCAACGCCGTGGCCGCTCAGGTCCCGATGGGCGCCGAGGACAACTTCTGGGGCGTTATCGACCTGGTCACCATGACCGCATGGGACTTCAAGGCCGACGACAAGGGCATGACCTACCCCGAGCCGATGGACGAGATCCCGGCTGAGTTTGCTGACATCGCTGCCACCAAGCGCGAGGAGCTCCTCGACGCTGCTGCCAGTTTTGACGACGAGCTCATGGAGAAGATCCTCATGGAGGAGGACTTCACCGTCGAGGAGCTCAAGGCTGCTCTGCGCAAGGGCGTTCTGGCCAACGAGCTCAACCTCGTCTTCGTGGGCTCCGCCTACAAGAACAAGGGCGTCCAGGAGCTGCTTGACGCTGTCGTTGACTACCTGCCCAGCCCGCTTGACGTCGAGGCCGTCACTGGTACCGATCCGGACACCGGCGAGGAGATCCAGCGTCATCCTTCCTTCGACGAGCCCTTCTCCGGCCTGGTCTTCAAGATCATGACCGACCCGTTCGTCGGTAAGCTCACCTACGTCCGTGTTTACTCCGGCCGCGCCGAGTCCGGCTCCTACGTGGTCAACGCTTCCAACGGTCAGCGCGAGCGCCTCGGCCGCATCCTCGAGATGAACGCCGCCGAGCGTATTGACCGTGACGACGCTGCCGCCGGCGACATCGTCGCTTGCGTCGGCTTCAAGAACTCCACCACCGGTGACACCCTGTGCGAAGAGGGCAAGGAGATTGTTCTCGAGAAGATCGAGTTCGCTAAGCCCGTTATCGACGTTGCCATCGAGCCCAAGACCAAGGCCGAGCAGGACAAGATGTCCGTTGGCCTCGCCAAGCTCGCCGAGGAGGACCCGACCTTCCAGGTGTCCACCAACCACGAGACCGGCCAGACCATCATCGCCGGCATGGGCGAGCTGCACCTCGAGATCATCGTTGACCGTCTGCTCCGTGAGTTCAAGGTTGACGCTAACGTTGGTAAGCCCCAGGTCGCCTACCGCGAGACCGCTGGTCACGACGTCGAGAAGGCTGAGGGCAAGTTCGTCCGTCAGTCCGGCGGTCGCGGTCAGTACGGCCACGCCGTCATCAAGCTCGAGAAGATGGAGGAGGGCTTCGGCTACGAGTTCGTCAACGCTATCGTCGGCGGCGTCGTGCCCAAGGAGTACATCCCGTCCATCGACAAGGGCATCCAGGAGGCCCTGAACACCGGTGTTATCGCCGGCTTCCCGGTCCTCGACGTCAAGGTCACCCTGTTCGACGGTTCTTACCACGAGGTCGACTCCTCCGAGGCCGCCTTCAAGATCGCCGGTTCCATGGCTATCAAGGACGCCCTCAAGAAGTCCGATCCGCAGCTGCTCGAGCCGATCATGGCTGTCGAGGTCGAGACCCCCGAGCAGTACATGGGCGACGTTATGGGCAACCTCTCCGGTCGCCGCGGCAAGATCGAGGGCATGGAGGATCGCAAGAACAGCAAGCTCATCCGTGCCAAGGTGCCGCTGGGCGAGATGTTCGGTTACGCTACCGACCTTCGCTCCCAGACCCAGGGCCGTGCATCCTACACGATGCAGTTCGACTCTTATGAGCCCGCGCCCAAGTCCATTGTGGACGAGGTCATGAGCAAGAACGCCTAAGTTCGAGCTCCCTGTTACGTAATCCGCGAGAGCATCTCTCGCACTCTTTGGAGGTTTAAGTTGGCTACCCAGAAGATCCGCATTCGCCTCAAGGGCTATGATCACGAGGTCGTCGATCAGTCCGCGAAGCTCATCGTCGAGACCGCTCAGAAGACCGGCGCTCGCGTTTCCGGTCCTGTCCCCCTGCCCACCGAGCGCAACCTGTACACGGTTATCCGCTCGCCGCACGTGAACAAGGACTCCCGTGAGCAGTTCGAGATGCGCACCCACAAGCGCCTCATCGACATCCTCGACCCCACCTCGGGCACCGTTGATTCGCTCATGCGTCTCGACCTCCCCGCTGGCGTCGACATCGACATCAAGCTCTAAGCGATATCGCTCATAGCTTAAAGGGCCCCGCTGCCGTTACGGTAGCGGGGCCCTTTTGTTTTGAGTTTAGATTTTGGGATAGCGAATTCGTCTGCCGAGCCGGCGGCTGCGGCGCCCTATTCGCTCAGGGGGCGCAAGGATGCTTCTTCGAAGTGGAAGACGCACAAGCCGCTCTCGGTCTCAATGCATGCGCGGCCGCAATCGTCGACCGTTCTAAATATGCCTCGTGCCAGCTCGTCTCCAGCGGGGGAGCGGGCGATAACGTGCTTCCCGATCCAATTGAGGTGAGCGATATATTCGTCGTGGACGGGCGCGAGCGGACCGGCGTCTTCTTCCTTGGCGTTGAGGCGCTCTGCCCAGCTATCTACAGCGTCTATAACTGCGTGATAGACCTCATCGAGGAGCATGTCGACGGCGGGAACGCTCTCGTTGAGGTCCGAGAGGCCAATTGCCGCCAGGCCGCCATCGGGCACCTCTTGGGGCGTGTAGTTTACGTTGACACCAATGCCGCAGACGGCGAAAGGTTTGCCTTCGTTATCGCGTGCGGCCTCGACCAGAATGCCGCCGAGCTTGCGTCCTCGCGCGACCAGGTCGTTGGGCCATTTGAGGCCAATCTCGTTTGCAAGACCCTGCTTTTCGAGTGCTTCGAGCACCGCTAGGCCGCTGACGGCGGCAAGACCAGAGTACTTTGCGGGATTAACGCATGGACGCAGGACAATCGAAAGCAATAGGTTGCCGGCGGTTGAATCCCACTTGTGGCCGCGCCGGCCGCGTCCTGCCGTTTGCGCGCGGGCGGCAAGTCCTGTGCCGTGCGGCGCACCCTGTTTTCCTGCCTCGAGCAGGTCATCGTTGGTCGATCCGGTTACGTCGACGATCGTTAATTTGGCATCCATAACGGCTGCTACCTCCTAAGTTAATAAGGCAATCGCGCAATGGTGTCGAGAGATAGACACAATGTGAAGCCTTTGTCGCATTTGGACAATTTAATGTTAACACGTCAACAACGACTGAAATGCGCTATCCTCTCTTGGTCGATGTAAACACGTCAACAACTCAAAGGAGGTTAGTGATGGGTTTCACGATTCTTGGAACAGGCTCGGCGCTTCCTAAGCGCAGTGTCTCCAATGACGAGCTGTCTGAGTTCCTCGATACCTCGGATGAGTGGATTTTTACCCGCACCGGTATCAAGAGCCGCCATGTCTGCACCACCGAGTTACTTGACGGCCTTGCTGTAGCGGCGAGCGAGCGGGCACTCCAGGTGTCCGGAATCGACGCGAGCCAGCTGGATCTGATCGTCTGCTCGACGACGACGGGTGACCACCTTGTTCCCGCTGAGGCGTGTGCCGTTGCTGAGCGACTAGGCGCGACGTGCCCTGCCTTCGATGTCTCGGCGGCCTGCGCCGGCTTCGTATTTGCGCTCGATGTCGCCGAGGGCTATATCGCCCGCGGCCGTGCCGAGCGCGTGCTTGTCGTTGCTGCCGAGCAGATGACGCGCGCGCTCGACTGGACCGACCGTGCCACCTGCGTGCTCTTTGGCGACGGCGCGGGCGCTGCAGTGATAGGGGCTGGGGGAGACAACCCCCTTGCCGTTGAGCTTTCGACGGCGCCCGACGTCGAGACGTTGCGCGTTCCCGGTCTGGTCGGCACCTCGCCGTTTAAGGACTCCGCAGATAGCGCGAGCGTGCTGTCCATGAATGGTCGCCGCGTGTTCAAGTTCGGCGTCAACGCCATCTGCGACACGGTCCATAAGCTTGCGAGCGATGCGGGCATTTCGGTCGAAGACATCGATCATTTTGTATTCCATCAGGCTAACGAACGAATCCTGAGTCAGGCGGTCAAGCGTCTCGGCGTGCCAGACGAGCGCGTGGTTCGAACGCTACGCGAGACCGGCAACATTTCGAGCGCCTGCATTCCCTTTGCGCTTGACCGGCTGGCACGTACCGACGCACTGAATGAGGACGACACCATCGCCCTCGTTGGATTTGGCGCCGGCCTGGATATAGGTGGCTATCTGCTTCGTTGGAAGTAGTCGCACATAGGAAATAAAAACGCCCCTAGGGCACAAACAAAGGAGAACTACCATGGCAGATCAGAAGACCTTCGAGCGCGTTTGCGACGTTATCCGCGAGACCGCCGGTCTTGACGATGTCGAGATGAAGCCCGAGTCCACGCTCGAGGAGATTGGCCTCGACAGCCTGGGTACCGTCGAGATCCTCGTTGCCGTCGAGGACGAGTTTGGCATTGAGCTCGATACCGAGGAGAACCCCAAGACGGTTGGCGAGTTCGTCGATACGGTCGAGGCGGCATTGGAGAAGTAGTGATGCTCAAGTCTCCTCTCTGCGATTTGCTCGGCATCGAAAAGCCCGTGTTCCAGGGTGGCATGGCCTGGATTGCCGACGCCTCGTTGGCATCTGCTGTGTCCGAGGCAGGCGGCTTAGGCATTATCGCGGCCATGAATGCCGACGCAAACTGGCTGCGCGACCAGATTCATGAGCTGCGCGCCAAGACGGATAAGCCCTTTGGCGTCAACGTTATGCTCATGAGCCCGTTTGTCGACGAGGTCGCACAAGTGGTGATTGATGAGCAGGTGCCCGTAGTGGTGACCGGTGCCGGCAATCCCACCAAGTACATGAAGGCGTGGAACGAGGCTGGCATCAAGGTCATCCCGGTCGTTGCTTCGGTGGCGTTGGCGCGCCTCGTGGCGCGTCGTGGAGCTACGGCGGTTGTTGCCGAGGGCACCGAATCGGGCGGCCATATTGGCGAGACCTCGACGATGGCACTTGTCCCGCAGGTCGTCGATGCGGTCGATATTCCCGTGGTTGCGGCTGGCGGCATCGCCGATGGCCGCGGTGTGGCGGCCGCCTTTATGCTTGGCGCCGCTGGCGTCCAAGTGGGCACGCGTTTTCTCGTTGCCGATGAGTGCACCGTCTCCGAGCAATACAAAGAGCTGGTGCTCAAGGCGGGAGACACCTCGACGCGCGCGACTGGCCGTTCGACGGGACATCCGGTGCGTGCGCTTAAGAGCCCCTTCACCAATGCCTACGCCAAAAGTGAGGCGGCGGGCGTAAGTGTCGAGGAACTCGGGGCCATGGGCACGGGTGCCCTTCGCAAGGCCGCCAAGGACGGCAATTACGAAGAGGGTTCGTATCTGTGCGGACAGATTGCCGGCATGGTGAACGAGCGCCAGAGCGCGCGCGAAATCGTCGACGATCTGGTCGATGGCGCCGAGCACGTCCTGAAGGGTGCGTGCGCATGGGTAGCGTAGCGTTTCTGTTTGCCGGCCAGGGCGCCCAGCACCCCGCGATGGGTGTCGACCTCATCGAGGCATCGCCGGCAGCTACCGAGGTGTTCGCGATCGCCGACGAGGTGCGTCCGGGAACCAGCGAGCAGTGCCGGAGCGCCTCCAAGGAGGAGCTCTCGCAGACCGAGAACACGCAGCCGTGCGTGTTCGTTCACGACCTGGCAGCGGCTGCCGCCCTGCGCGAGCGCGGCGTGGTGCCTGCCGCCTGTGCGGGATTTTCGCTGGGCGAGGTCTCTGCGCTCACCTTTGCGGGGGCGTTCGATACGCGAGCGGGCTTTGAGCTCGTGTGCGAGCGCGCGGCGCTGATGGCCGCGGCTGCCGAGCGCCATCCGGGCGGCATGCGCGCCGTCATCAAGCTCGATGCGGCGCAAGTCGAGAACCTGACTGCGCAGGCCGGCGAGGACTGCTGGCCGGTCAACTACAACAGCCCGCAGCAAATGGTTGTGGCCGGAGCGCCCGAGGCGCTGCAGGCGCTCGACGACCTAGTAAAAGAGGCTGGCGGCCGCGCTATGAAAGTCGCGGTGTCGGGTGCATTTCATAGCCCCTATATGGCAGAGGCGACTGAGGGGCTGGCGACGTATATCCAAGACGGCCACGCGCCGTCTCCGCTGCTGATTCCGGTCATGGCAAACATGACGGCGGCGCCCTATCCGGCGGATCCGCGAGCAGCATCGGATGTCTTGGCCAACCAAGTGAGCCATGCCGTGCGCTGGGTCGACACGCTGCATGCTCTGCAGGATCAAGGCATCGACACGTTTATTGAGGTTGGCCCTGGCAAAACGCTGTCCGGCCTGGTCAAGCGTACGTTGAGCGACGTTCGCGTGTATTCGTGCGAAACAGCCGAGCAGGTCGCAGCTATTGCCGACGAGCTCGCATAGCCCACAGGGCTGTAACCCGAAAGGAATGACATGGGCAACTTGAACAACGGCGCGCTCGAGCGCAACGATTCACGTCGCGTGGCACTGATCACGGGCGGCTCGCGTGGTATCGGCCGCGCTTGTGCGGTTGGCCTGGCGGAGGACGGCTTTGATATCGCCGTCGTCTATGCCGGTAGCGTCGATGCGGCGCGCGAGACGTGCGAAGCCTGCGAGGCCGCTGGTGCCACAGCTCGCGCGTATCAATGCGATGTGGCCGACCCCGATGCCGTCAATGCGTGCATCGAGGCCGTGTTCAACGACTTTGGTTCGATTTGGGCGCTCGTCAATAACGCCGGGATCACTCGCGATGGGCTGCTTATGCGCATGGGCGACGATGCCTTCGATCGCGTGCTCGATGTCAATCTCAAGGGCACGTTCAATACAACACGCGCGCTCACCAAGACCTTTATGCGCCAGCGTGGCGGCTGCATCGTCAATATGAGCTCGGTCGTGGGCCTGATGGGCAATGCCGGGCAGGCCAACTACGCTGCCTCCAAGGCGGGCGTGATTGGCCTGACCAAGGCAGTAGCGCGTGAGCTTGCGCCCCGCGGCGTACGAGTGAACGCAGTTGCCCCCGGGTTTGTCGAGACGGATATGACGGCAAAGCTCTCGGAGAAGGTTCGCGCGGTAACCGAGGAGCAGATTCCCCTTAAGCGTATGGCGCGCCCCGAGGAGGTGGCCGGCGTAGTGCGCTTTCTGGCGAGTGATGCGGCTGCCTACATTACGGGTGAGGTCGTGCGCGTCGACGGCGGAATGGCGATGTAGAAACCAGGGCCGAAGAACGGCTTGGATGAGGAGACCATGATGGAACAGAGAGTTGCAATCACCGGTATCGGTGCCGTGTCGCCGCTTGGCAACACCGCGCTTGCCACCTGGGCGGCAATGTGTGCTGGCACGTGCGGCATCGGCCCGATCACGCACTTCGATACCGATGCGTTTGCCGTCAAGGTGGCAGCCGAGGTCAAGGGCTTTGACGGCAACGAGTACTTTGGCAAGCGTGACGCCAAGCACCTGGACCCCTGCGTTCAGTTTGCGATGGCGGCTTCGGACGAGGCCATGCACGATGCGGGCTTTGATGTCGAAGACGCCATCGATCGCGAGCGCCTGGGCGTCTACGTGGGCTCGGGCGTGGGCGGCATGACGACGCTCGTCGACAACGTCCATACGATTGCCGAACGTGGGCCCCGCCGCGCATCGCCCTATATGATCGCGATGATGATCCCCAACATGGCATCGGGCAATATCGCAATCCGCCACAAGGCAAAGGGCCCGACCCTGCCCGTGGTGACCGCGTGCGCAACCTCGGCCCATGCGGTGGGCGAGGCGTTCCGCGCCATCAAGCACGGCTATGCCGACGCGATCCTCGCGGGCGGCGCCGAGGCCGCAATTATCCCCGATGCCGTTGCGGGCTTTACGTCCTGCCGCGCATTGACCACCAACCCTGATCCCGCGACGGCTTGCCGCCCGTTCGATGCAGACCGCGATGGCTTTGTGATGGGCGAGGGCGCCTGCGTGCTCGTGCTCGAGAGCATGGAACATGCGCAGGCGCGCGGTGCGCACATTTATGCCGAGGTCGTGGGCTACGGCAACACCGATGATGCCTATCACATCACGAGCCCTGATCCCGAGGCTGCTGGCATTGCCCGCGCGATATCGCTGGCGGTGACCGAGGGCGACGTCAAGCCTTCCGAGGGTCTCTACATCAATGCCCACGGCACCTCGACCAAGCTTAACGATTCGTCCGAGACGGCGGGCATTAAGCGTGCACTCGGCGAGGACGCGGCGCGCGCCGCGCACG
The DNA here is from genome assembly GCA_900549065.1 of uncultured Collinsella sp. GTDB lineage: Bacteria > Actinomycetota > Coriobacteriia > Coriobacteriales > Coriobacteriaceae > Collinsella. Next base: position 22,385 of record URNC01000009.1, read on the forward strand.
TCTCGTCGACAAAGTCGATGACCGGCCACATGATCGGTGCCACGGGCGCCATCGAGGTCATGGCCTGCGCCATGGCGCTCGAACAAGGCGTGGTGCCGCCGACCATTAACTACCACACGCCCGATCCCGCCTGCGATCTTGACTACACGCCCAATCGCGCGGTTCGCGCCGACCTTACCTGGGCGCTTTCGACCAACCTGGGCTTTGGCGGACACAACGCCGCCATCGCGCTGCGTAGATATACGAGGAGCTAGAGCATGGATTCCAAAAGACTTGCCGAGATAGCCGATGTTATGGAGGACCGCGGCCTCACGCGCGTACGCGTTGAGGAGCCCGATGGCACCGCGGTCGAACTCGAGCGCGCGAGCGCCGCACAGCCGGTTGCCGTGCCCATGCCTATGCCGAGCGCTATGGCCGCTCCAGTTGCAGCTCCCACAGTCGCGCCTGCCGCACCGGAGCCCGCCGCGCAGACACCTGCCGCCGCACCGGAGCCCAAGGGCACCGAGGTGACCGCTCCCATGGTCGGCGTTTTCTATGCTGCCCCGGCGCCGGGCGACGAGCCGTTTGTGCACGTGGGCTCTAAGGTCAAGGCCGGCGAGACGCTCTGCATCATCGAGGCCATGAAGGTTCTCAACGAGGTAACGGCAGAGGCAGACGGCGAGGTGCTCGAGATCTGCGTGGCCGACGGCGACCTCGTGGAGTTTGGCAGCTGCCTCATGAGGATCGGATAGGTGATATCCATGAACAAAGAAGAGCTTAAGGAACTGTTGCCGCATCGCGAACCGATGCTTTTGCTCGACGAGGCCGAGCTGGTGGGCGACGAGGCCCACGGCAAGATCACGATTACGGGCGACGAGTACTTTTTGCAGGGGCATTTTCCGGGAAACCCGGTGGTCCCCGGCGTGATTCAGTGCGAGATGCTCGCCCAAAACTGTTGCGTGCTGCTGATGGGCGATGAGGAAGCGCGCGGCGCGACGCCGTTCTACACGAGTCTGGACAAGGTGCGCTTTAAGCGTCCGGTGCGCCCGGGCGACACGGTTGATCTGGTGTGCACCATCACGCGAGCGCGCGGGCCGTTCCGCTTTGCGACGGGTACTGCGAGCGTCAACGGTGAGGTTTGCTGCCGCGCCGATATGTCTTTTGCACTCATGCACGAAAGTTAAGGAAGGCTTCATGTTCGACAAAGTGCTCATCGCCAACCGCGGCGAAGTCGCGGTCCGTGTTATCCGCGCGTGCCGCGATATGGGCATCAAGACCGTCGCCGTTTATTCCACGGCCGATGCGGACGCGCTGCACGTGCAGCTTGCCGACGAGGCGTATTGCATCGGCGGTCCGCGTCTTGCCGAGAGCTACCTCAACGACGATGCTGTGCTCACCTGTGCCGTAAAGTCGGGAGCTAAGGCAATTCATCCCGGCTATGGCTTTTTCTCCGAGAAGGCGAGCTTCGTGCGCGACTGCGACAAGTATGGCCTGGCGTTTGTTGGTCCTTCGGCCAAGGTGATCGACAGCATGGGCGACAAGGACGCCGCACGTCGAACGGCTGCCGCGGCGGGCGTGCCCATCGTGCCGGGCTGCGATTTGCTCAAAAGTCCCGAGGAGGCAACGGCCGAGGCTGAGCGCATTGGCTGCCCCGTGCTTATTAAGGCGCGTGCGGGCGGCGGCGGTCGCGGTATTCGTAAGGTCGAGCGCGTGGAAGATGTGGCAAAGGCCTTTATTGAAGCACGCGCCGAGGGCGAGGCCGTTTTTGGCGACGGCGAGTGCTACATGGAGAAGTTCGTCGCGCCGGCGCATCACGTTGAGGTACAGATTATGGCCGATAAGCAGGGCCATGTGTTTTCGCTCGGCGAGCGCGAGTGCTCGGTGCAGCGGCGCAACCAAAAGCTAATCGAGGAGAGCCCCGCGCCGTGCCTCGACGGACACGACGACATTCGTGCTCGCATGCACAAGGCAGCGCGTGACCTGGCTCGTGCCGTCGGCTACGAAGGAGCCGGTACCATCGAGTTCCTGTATTCGGACGACGGCAATTTCTACTTTATGGAAATGAACACGCGCTTGCAGGTGGAGCATCCGGTTACGGAGTTTGTGACCGATACCGACTTGGTCAAGTGGCAGCTGCGCGTGGCAGCCGGCCAGCCTCTGCCCTTTGAGCAGGAGGACATGCCGGTCCGCAACCACGCCATGGAGTGCCGCATCAATGCCGAAACGCCGGACTTTCTGCCGTCATGCGGAACGGTCACCGCGTTGCGTGTGCCGGGTGGTCCGCGCGTGCGCTGGGATTCCGCCATGTTTACCGGTGCTAAAGTTCCGCCGTACTACGACTCCATGCTTGGCAAGCTCATCGTGTGTGCGCCCACGCGTGACGGCGCCATTCGCAAGATGCGCTCGGCCCTGGGCGAGCTCGTGATTGAGGGCGTGAGCGAAAACAGCGAGCTTCAGCTCGACGTGCTGGCAAACGACGAGTTCTTGTCGGGCATGTATCACACCGATCTGATGGGGCATCTCTATGCTGATGAATAGAAAAGCGAAGACGGTCAACGTCCTCGAGGGACCGATGACCGAGTCGTGCGCCGAGTTTCCCGCGCGCCACGTGTTTATCAAGTGCCCGGAGTGCCGCCGCGTGATCGATGAGGCGCGCCTGCACGACAACCTCGAGGTCTGCCCTCGTTGCGGCAAACACTTTCGCGTGAGCGGGCGCGACCGCATGCGCATGACGATTGACGAGGGCACGTTTGAGGAATGGGATGCCAGTCTGGCGCCGGAGGACTTCCTTTCGTTTCCCGGCTATGCCGACAAGCTCAAGAGCGTGAGCGAACGTTCGGGCGAGCGCGATGCCGTTGTGTGCGGCAAGGGCAAAATCTGCGGTTGCGATACGGCGCTCTTCTTTATGGACGCCAACTTTATGATGGGCTCGATGGGTTCCGTGGTGGGCGAGAAGATCTGCCGCACATTTGAGCGTGCGACCGAGCTGGGACTGCCGGTCGTTGGCTTTACCGTATCGGGTGGCGCCCGCATGCAGGAGGGCGTGACCTCGCTCATGCAGATGGCCAAAATCTCTGCGGCGGTTAGGCGCCATAGCGAGGCGGGCGGCCTGTATATCACGGTGCTCACTGACCCCACGACCGGAGGCGTAACCGCGAGCTTTGCCATGGAGGGCGATATTATCCTGGCCGAGCCCGATGCCCTGACGGCATTTGCCGGCCCGCGCGTGATCGAGCAGAACATGCACAAGCGCCTGCCCAAGGGATTCCAGCGCTCCGAGTTTTTGCTGGAGCACGGCTTTTGCGATGCCGTTGTTCCGCGTGGCGAGATTGCGCTCACGGTAGGCGAGCTGCTGGCGCTGCACGAAGGGCACGCGCCCGGCCTGGGGGCACCGCATGAGATCGTGCATACGGGTCGCCGCGGCAAAAAGCTGTCTCTTATACACATCTGACGCTGCCGACGAAGGCTTAGGTGTAGAT